>CADCDO010000004.1 GCA_902800345.1 Fibrobacter succinogenes | reverse complement strand
GTCTGCGAGGCGTAATAAATCGAACGATTGACTATGTTTTTCTGAAAAAGAATCTGCACTTCGATGATGAACCTACGCTGAGCAGAATCAATACAGTGCAAGTCAAATACAGAAGTCCGATTTTCATTCGAGCCATCGCTGTATTCCTTGTTACGGGACTGCACATCGACAATCGGCGACGCGATTTCGCCTTCAAGTACAGCGTTCAAAAGCGCAATCAGACAGACTTTGTTCTGCGTGTCAGGATTGAAGGCTTTCTTGAAAGTTCTATCAAGAAGAAGATCCGCAAAGACTCCAGCTCCTTTGTATTCTTCGAAAGTTTTGGCCTCGCCAATCATTTCGCCGTGGCCATTCTTTATTTCAGCCGCGTTATTATTGTTTTCCATAATTATCCGTTGTTAAACACCCGATGATGTCAGGCCCATAGACAGAAAACGCTCCCATCCATTATATTAACACGCCTTTTTGGAAAATTTGGTCCACTATTTTTTCAATAAAAATGAAATTTTTACAATCGACAGTACTATTTGCAAAAAGTCCGGCGGAAACGCCAGAATGACGCAGGAGCCGAGCGATGCAGAAATAAACTCGTATGTTTCTATATCCGAGGCGAACAAGTCATGCACGCAGTGCAATGACGTGCAAGGAAGGCGGATGTAATCCGCCTTAATATTTTATAAGGAAATTATTCGAGTTTTACACAGCGGACTGAAAAGCCATATTGTTTTTCATCACCATGCCTTTGTTGAGGAGCCGCATCTACATCCCTAGCAATAGTAATCATATGAGCATATATATCTTTACCAAAAACATCATGCTCTTCTGAAGTGAAAAAATAAACAGACTCTTCAATTCGCTCGAATTTTCCATTTGTTACACGTTTCCCTGCACCAACAAGGGAGAAACCCGTAGTATTGTAGCCACTAAAACGATATCCAGAACGCAGTCCTGCAATACCATGTTCTTCATTGCCATCTGCATTTTCTATAATTTTGTAATCATCATAAGTCATTAACCGCCAACCTTCCGGGCAAATTCCTCGATGATTTTCTTGTATTAATTCAGCGCAACTTTCAGTATTGCAACGGCTCGGCAGTTGCATCATTTCTGCCCACTGGTAAAGGCCACCGAATTCATCACAATACATTGTATCATTATTATAGCAATAGCGTTCTATTTCACCATCATCATTCTGATCATTTTCGCCAAGAACCATCTTACCAATATTCAAATTTTCAGCCATGACGGTAACAGTATCCTCAATCCAAATGGCTTTACCATTAGCACCCATTTCTTTAAAGACACGCCCTGGAATTGTGATATAATAATAGCTTCGCCCATTACGAGGATCAACAAAAGTCTTATAACGATTTTCTCCAATACGCCAATCCGCAGCAAGTGCATGCGAATGATCAAACGGTACATATTCGCTGCTGGAGGATTCCACTTTTTTACTTGAGCTCGATGCAGGAGCGACAGAAGAAGATGAAGCTGTCTTTTGACTGGAGCTAGACTCGACCTTTTTACTCGAAGATGAAGGGAGATTCCCGCTCGAGGCGGGAATGACAGAGGAAGAAGAGGAAGTCTTAACAGACGAAGAGGAAACCGCGGCCTTTACAGAAGAAGATGATTCCTTCTTGACAGAAGAGGAGGAAACAGCCTTGCTACTACTCGACACTTCGGCAAGCTCAGTGTCCTTACCGTCATTCGCAGATGTTCCACTATCATCGCCACAGGCGACGAGGGTAATGGACAACGACATCGCAAAAAACAATTTTCTCATTCGCACTCCTTTTGTAAGAACAAAATAGAAAAAAAAGGCATAATAAGGTTGATTATAGAAAAAAACTATCTAGTGTGAACACGGTTCTTACGAACCTACCCCATAGCCCAAAGCAAAGCGCCCCCAAAGACACGCAGTGCCGACCCCACTCCCCCAAAATTTCTACATTTGGCGCATGCCTTTCTACTCCGACGAAATCATCCAAGAACTCAAGAACCAGGCGGATATCGCGCTGGTCATCCAGCAGTTCTTGCCGCTCAAAAAAAGCGGGGTCAACAAATACGTCGGCGTATGCCCTTTCCACGATGACCACTCCCCGTCCATGTCGGTAAATTCCACGCTGGGCATTTACAAGTGCTTTGCATGCGGTGCGGGTGGAGATGTTTTCAAGTTCATCCAGGAACACGAAAAATTGGACTTCAAGGGCGCTGTAGAATGGGTCGCCAACTTCGTAGGTTTTGCGCTCCCGAACATCGGCAACAATGTCAATACCGAAGTTCTCGAAGAACGCACGATGGTTCGCAAGCTGAACGAGCTCGCCTGCGAATGGTTCGAACAGCAGCTCACGTTAAGCCCAAAGGCTTTGGAGTATTTGAACAAGCGACGCGTTTCGCCCGAAACTCGCAAGCAGTTCCACATCGGTTATGCACCAACGGGGCGCGAAGGGTTAATCGGCTACGCCGCACGCAACGGTTTTTCGCCACGCGATTGCGTCAAGGCAGGGCTAGCCGTTGAAAAAGAAAACGGCGGTATCGCAGACAAGTTCCGCGATCGTTTGATGATTGCTATCCAGAACCTTTCGGGAGTCGTCGTCGCCTTTGGCGGTCGTGACTTGAGCGATCCCGCATCGCACAACGGAATAAAGCTTGCCAAGTACATGAACAGCCCGGAAACCGCACTTTACAGCAAGCGAGATATTCTCTTTGGGTTGAATCACAGCCGAAACGCCATCATGAAGGAGAATGCGGTCATTATCGTCGAAGGATATTTTGACCTCATCAGCCTTTACCAAAGCGGAGTGCAGAACGTCGTGGCCGCCTCGGGTACGGCGCTTACCGAGAATCACGCAAGCATTCTCGCCCGCTACGCAAAGACCGCTTACCTTGTATTTGATGGAGACGCCGCCGGGCAAAATGCCACGCGCCGCAGTCTCGAAATCGTACTCCCTAAAGGCCTTTCGCCAAAAGTTTTTGCACTCTCGCGACCGGACGGCACCAAGATTGACCCAGACAACTTCGTGAACGAACAAGGTCCGGACGCCTTCAGGAAAGCGCTCCGCACCGCCGAAGACTGGCTCAGCTATCTCGGGCGTACAATGCCAAACAACAGTCCCGAAGACCGCGCCGCGTTCATCACGCAGGCAAAAACTCTCATCAAGAGCATTGAGAATCCGGAACTCCGCAATCAGTATTTGAAGCTCGTTTCGGAGCGTTACAGCACCACGCGTTCGCTCGCAGGCATCAAGGTAGCACACCCGAAACGCGAAAAGGCGCCGGCAGCAGCCGAACAGCCCACAGCGCCGCAAGTGAGCGTCCCGTGGGAATTGCTCTCGCCGATTGAAGTGCGCTTTGCAAACCTGCTATTTAGAAACCCCACGCTTCTCGACCGCGCCGCAGAATATTTCGACATGGACTTTGCCGCAAGCGGAATCCAGATTTTCGATTCTCCGCTGATTGATGAATTTATCCAGTCGATTCTCGCGCAATATGCAGAAACGGGCGCATTCTCGCCGAGAGTCTTGTACGAATCGCTTTCGCCGCAGTTGCAACTTTTCTTGGAACAACTCCCCGACGAGACATGGAAAACGCCGAACGAAATTCTCGAATTTTACGACACATTGGCCGTGCTCACGCTCAACTTGTGCGACCGCTACAAAAAGCTCATCCCGCTTGATTCCGAAGCGGGCATGCGTCTCCGTATGCAGTTGAACAAGTTCACGCAGGGCATTCAAATTGTCGCCAAGAAGCGCAAGATTTCGGCCATTACGCCGGATGTTTTCGCCGAGCAGATTATCCAGAGCAAAGTACCGCTCATCGAGCTTTACACTGAAATTAACGAGCTTGCGATGAACGGAGGGAACGCCGCGCAGTTCTCGCAGCAGGTCCCCGCGCAATTTGCAGCACCAACCCCGGCACAACCAAGTTCGCCGCAGTACGCAGCACCTCAAGCCGCGACCGCACCGACTGCCGCGCAATTTGCAGCACCCGCCGCGCAGCCCGCACAGTTCGCGCAACCCGAAATGCCTCCAGAGATGGAAGCCCCGCCTCCATTCGATGGCGACGAACAATTTGCAGCAAGCGAACCGCCCGAAGAAGCTCCTTACGACCCGAACGAAGAGCCCTATGTCCCTGATGACGAACCCTACGTCCCCGACGACGACTTCGGAGCCATAGACGATTTCGGCTAAGCCCACAAGATTTTAAAATTAAAGAGGAAATATGTTATCCATCAAGAACCTTAAAGCAAGTATCGAAGACGGCACCCAAATCCTGAAAGGGATCAATCTGGAGGTCAAGCCGGGAGAAGTCCACGCCATCATGGGCCCGAATGGCTCCGGCAAAAGTACGCTCTCCAAAGTGATTGCAGGGCACCCCGCTTACCATGTCGATGGCGGCTCCGTAGAACTCGACGGCAAGAACTTGCTCGAAATGGAAATCAACGAACGCGCCAACTCCGGCCTCTTTATCAGCACGCAATACCCGACCGAAATTCCGGGCGTGAACAACGTGGAATTCTTGAAGATGGCACTCAACAGCAAGCGTGCGTTCCTCGGCCAGCCCGAAATGAGCGACGAAGATTTCAAGAAGCTCTGCGAAGAAAAGATGAACTTGCTCGAAATGGACGAACGCTATCGTGAACGCGGCGTGAACGACGGCATGAGCGGTGGCGAAAAGAAGCGTAACGAAATCCTCCAGATGGCCATTCTCGATCCGAAGGTGAGTTTCCTCGACGAAACAGACTCCGGCCTCGACATTGACGCCCTCCGCATCGTGGCAAACGGAATCAACCACATCATGAGCCCCGAAAAGGCCGTGATTCTCGTGACGCATTACCAGCGCCTTTTGGACTACATCAAGCCCACTTACGTCCACGTGCTCCGTCACGGCAAAATCATCTTGAGCGGCGGCCCGGAACTTGCCCTCAAGCTCGAAGACCAAGGTTACGACTGGATTGAGGAAGCCTAATGAGCACTGCAACATCTGAATTTATACAGAGTTTGCCGACCGCAGAGCAAGCAATCGCTCGCCTCCGCGAACTCGGCATGCCCCGTCGCAACAACGAACTTTGGTCGTTCTTCCCAGTTGCCAAAATCCCGACCCCGGAATTTATGGGCACGGATTTTGCGACAGTCTCCGCAGCATCCCCAACAGACCAAGCATCTCCCACAGCCCCGGCGCATTCCTCAAGCGATGAAGCAGTCCAAAAAGAAACCGACTTCGCCGCCCTCCTCCCGATTGCAAACCAGGCCCGCCCCATGATTCGCGAAATCGTGCCCGGCGCAGCCGAAATGGCGATGCTCAAGTGCAACAACGACTTCGGGCATACCGTTCTTGAAATCGGTAAAGGCGCCAAGGTGAGCCTCGAAATTCTCGACAACAAGGTCACGCACGACATTGCCGCCGAACGTTTCGACATCAACGTTGGCGAAAATGCCGACGTCGAAATTTTCTTTGCAAACCCGGCTTGCGATTTGCCGCTCCGCTTCAGGCACTTCAACATCAACCAGGCCGCAGGCGCCAACGTCCGATTCTCCAGCATCTGCCGCGACACCGCTATCGGGCGCATAAGCGTTGAATGCCACCTCAAGGGCGAAGGCGCCAACTTCGATTACAGAAGCCTCCACATTCTCGATGGTGAAGCCTCGCAGCACAGCCGCCTCACGATTTACCACGAAGCACCACGCACGGTGAGCACCCAGCTCGCTCGCAACCTGCTTTCGGGTTCTGCACGCGTAAGCTACGACGGAAGCGTCATCGTCGGTTACGACTGCACGGGCGTCAACTCCAGCCAGCTCGTGAACACCATCCTCATGAGCGAAGATGCAAGCGTCTCCGTGAAGCCCGTCCTCAAAATCTACCATGACGACGTGGAATGCACGCACGGCAACACCGTCGGCGAACTCGACGCAGAACAGATGTTCTACCTCGTGAGCCGCGGCATCCCGAAAAAGACCGCCCAAGAAATGCTCATGCGCTCGTTCGCACAAGAGACATTCCTACCGCTCCCCGACAGCCCCGCCAAAAAACGACTGATGGCTGAATTAGAAAAGTAATGTTCTCCAGGCACTAGATCCCTCGCGTTGCTCGGGATGACGAATCTAAAAAGGCGGCTTCGGTCGCCTTATTTTATTTTAACTTTCGCCTACCTATATATAAAAAACGCATATTTCCGTAATAAAATATTATACTTTAAATAAAAAAAAGATGTATATTTGTATTCAACTTAAAAATAGGAGTCCATATGCGTGCAACCAAGATAGGTGCTGTTCTTTCCTTTTTCTTGAGCTTTATTCTTACTTCTTGCTGGCCTACCGATTCTGATTCCAGTTCAAATAACTGTAATTTTGCAGAAACGGACAATGAATGGGTTTATACAACGTCCAGTAATTACGAAGACGGAACCTCTGAATCCGACGTCAAAGTCACAGTAACAGATACTGGAGCCGTAGAACATTACAAATCAATTAAGCGCGGCTTATCAGCTTATACAGGGTGCGATATCACCATGCCGTCTGTGATGGGTACTGAAGAAAATCCCCGAACAACAACTACAGACAAGTTTACAAGTACATATTACTGCAAAGATGCTGCATACTATTCTGAATCTGACTTTTACATCAATTTTAAAGACGAAAGTAGCCAATACAAGTCTCGCAAGGAATTGTTCGATAGCCACATGCAATCATGCAAGGCCGCCGGCAAATATTACGGCGCCGGTCCTTTTTTCTAGTAGCGTTTGTGCACAAAGATGCTATATGACAATATCGCCGGAATGGTGAAAAATTTTTGCAACACAGACACAATTTTTTTATGAAAAAACTTATCCTTATCATTGCTTTGGGAGCATTGAACGCATTCGCTATCGATTGTCTCCGTTCTACCTTTGACATTTTCGCTAAAGAATATCCAACATCTAGTGAGTTTTCAACAACGATTTACAAGAACTTCTTCTTGGATAGCATTTTCCTCCATTATGCGGATACCAGCCACAGCACGGAGTACGACAACAACAAGTATTACTACACAGGCACTCATGTCGACAGCGCCAAGACCTACACCAAAGAACACGGCTCCGACGATTGGGAAATCAAAGTCCTAAGTCCAGAAGAGCTAACTCTTGAAGCCTATGGAGTCAAGACCACCGTTACACAAGAAGGCGATTTCAAAAAGGTCCGTCAAGAAGGCAAGGGCAATCCACCAGTCACTGAATACTTGATTTACGAAACAAAGGATTCCGTCTACTACACCGTATCTTATCTTTATGCGAGCGGGAATAAAGAATCCTACGAGCACAGAGTTTACATCCGCAACGATACTTTATACACAACCGAATCAGGAATAAAGGCCTATATCGTTCGCGACACAGCAAACGAAAGCAAGTGTTACGAATACGACGATTACCCCCAAAACAAAGTTTACGCCACCTACGAATACGAAATGAGAGGCGACACGCTTACCGCCACTAAAAAAATTCTCGGGGGCTACAGAAATACACTCATAATCTTCTTAGTTCCCGTTGAAAAATACTCCAGCGCCATTATTTCTGGAAAACGCCGTCCGAAGTTGAATCCGGTAAAATCAAAGGATTTCGACCTGCTCGGCCGACCCGCCAAGAACAAGCATAATTTCATAATCAAGCATTAAAAAAAGAATCCGCCGGATTGCTCCGACGGATTTTTAGCATTGCTGTGAATTCTCTCATTACCACTCGTTAACCCCAATGTAGCTAAGCTACCCGTTAACTCACTAGCAATGTTCCTTTTCTAATTGTCCACATACCCAAACGGCCAAGCATCCCGTTCTTTCTCCTTCTTTGCCGATAATTGATCTACCGACTCTTTAAATGTAGCTGCAATTTCCAGAAATGTGAAAAAAAATTTTCAGACGAGAAGTCCAATTCGGAATAGTGTAAATCGATTCACTCCAAAAAGAGATTTTACCACCACAAAAAAAATCTCGCGTAAAGCGAGACTAATCAACGACTTAAACTATATTTAAAAGGTATAGGAGCGCGCAGCCGCTAAATGCCACCACGAAATTCACCACGAACTCCTCGAAGGAGGTTCGCTTCGGACGTTCTTCCGAAACATGATTTTCGTCCCAATAACCCATTCGCATCTCGTTTTTTTGTAGAAGATTATCTACGTTGCATAATTTAATATATTTTTTGGAAAACCAAAAGATTTGTTAAAATATTATTTACGCAATCGAAAAAAAACTTGATTCACATCACCCAAATATTTCGCATAAAGTGCAACAACTCACACGAATATTTTTTTTCGGAACAAAAATGCCCGGCGTATCACTTTTTGCTTTCTTCAATTTTCTTGATGGGTTCGTCCATCATGCGCTCGGCAATAACTTCCGGCGTTTCTTCGGCCACGGCAGCGTTCGATTCTTCCGGCATCCACGGCTTGTCGAGGCTCTTTTCCCACGATACCGTCGGAGCTTGAATTTCTTCATGTGACGCATCCACAATCGGAAGGCCTAAAAGTTCGCGGGCGCGGTTGAGAGCGGCGTCAATGTTACCGAGAGCGTTCTCTTCGCCAAGTTGAGCAAGTACACCGGCACGCGTCAAAGCCACCACCGGCTGGGCATGCACGCCACTCAAAAGGAGCTGCGTTCCCTCGCTATTGCAACGTTTGAGCAAATCTTCAATCATGTTGATACCGGCCGCATCAATGCTCGAAACACTGCGCATACGCAAAATCAAAATCTTCGGTTTTTCAGAAATGCGGTTCATCGTTTCCTTGAACTTGTCTACAGCACCAAAGAAGAGCGAACCGGCAAGTTCGTACACAAGCACGCCCTTCGGCACCTGGCGACCTAAGCTGTTGCGGGCCGCTTCGTCATCGTCATCCTTCAACGCAGAAGAAACGGCCTCGACTTCGGCCACATCGCTCATGCGCTTGATGAAGAGCACCGCAGCAAGGAGCACGCCCACTTCGATAGCGACCGTAAGGTCGATAATCACCGTGAGGAAGAACGCCACAAGCATCACCGTCACATCGCTTTTGGGAGCCTTGAACATCTTGATGACGCTGCGGTAACCGCACATGTTGAAAGCAACCTGGAAAAGCACAGCGGCGAGGGCCGCCATCGGGATCATTTCGGCATACTTGCCAAGCACGAGCATAATGAGCAAGAGAACAACTGCGTGAACAAGGCCAGAAATCGGGCTCACGGCACCGTTACGGATGTTCGTTGCGGTACGGGCAATCGCACCCGTCGCAGGAATACCGCCAAAAATCGGGCTCAAGATGTTAGCGACGCCCTGACCGAAAAGTTCCGTATTGGAGCGATGCTTCGTACTCGTCATACCGTCGGCCACCACTGCAGAAAGTAGCGACTCAATCGCGCCGAGCATCGCAATCGTAAGTGCCGGCTGGAACACCTTCTGCATCATTTCGAGGCTGATGTTCGGGAGGTGCGGCACCGGGAAACCGCTCGGGATGTGGTTCTTCATGCCAATCGTCACCACGCCGTGGCCGTTCACCGGATCGTCCCAGCCAAGGACCTTCACCATCACCGTCGCAACAATAATCGCAATTAAAGAACCCGGAACCTTCGTGGTAATCTTCGGCCACAAAATGCAGACCGCGAGAGCAATCACGCCCACAATCACGGAATAGACGTTCATGGAACCGAAAGAAGAAACGTAAAGCTTGATTTTGCCCACAGCATCAGCCGGGTCGGCGCCCGCAAACGTGAGACCGAAGAAGTTCGGCACCTGACCGAGAGCAATAATAATAGCGATACCCGCCGTGAACCCCACCGTCACCGGGTACGGGATGAACTTGATAATCGCGCCGAACTTGGCAAGACCGAAAATGACGAGGAAGATACCGGCCAAGAGCGTTGCCGAAGCAAGGCCGTCGTAGCCGTACTGCGACACAATACCATAAACGATAACGATGAAAGCACCCGTCGGGCCGCCAATCTGGAAGCGGGAACCGCCCAACAGCGAAATGATGAAGCCAGCGATAATCGCCGTGTAAAGCCCCTGTTCCGGCCCCACACCGGATGCTATAGCGAATGCAATCGCCAAGGGGAGTGCCAAAATGCCGACAATCAAGCCCGACATCAAGTCACTCGTAAAATCCTTGCGCGTGTAGCCGCGCTTTAGCGAACGAACGATTTCCGGAGTGATCGTCGAAACGACGCCTGCCAAATACTGTTTGACGGATTCCTTGGCGTGAATATCGGACATTGAAGGTCTCCCTATATAAAATCGAGACCCAAATTTAGGAATTTACATCAATTTCGTTAAGGGGGGTAAGATTTTTTTATAAAATATTGTTTACGCATGAGGTATGAGGAGTGGGGTATGGGGTCGCTTTGCGTTGCAAAGCTTTGGGCTTAAATTTGGCGCCCGAGGTGCATTTATAAAGCCCAAAGGGAGCCGTAGGCGACCGTGCTCATACCTCAAAGCCCGCCATAGCGGGCGACCTCAAACCTACAACAGTCCTTTCTTCGCGGAGCGCATGAGGTTTTTCACCTGCTTCTTGTCCATCGGCGGGACGTTCGTGTCTTCGAAGCGCTTGGAGCGCGGAGCGCAGTCTTCGCAGAGATGCTTCACCACCGTCCCAAAGCTAGCGGCTCCGTCAGACATGGACATTTCCTTCGAGCGGTAGGAGCGTAACAGGGCTTCCCTGTGGCACTTGTCGCAGATCCCCATCTTGGGCGCGGCCGGTTCACGCGTATAATTCCGCTTTTTCCGGTCCTTTTCGGAATCAATGGAGAACGCACGGCTCATGGCCGCATTTTTACTGGCAAAGCGATTGTCAAAAAGACCCATAATTACATCTCCTTTAAATCTTTTACAAGATCATCTTGCAGGTACAGAGCCAAGAGCATACAGCAAAGCGACGTGGGCGCACCGTCTTCCATAAAAAGGCTCCGCCCGAACTTGCCACGCGCCATCTGCTTTTCCTTGAACGTCTCGGCAAATTGCGCAAAATCGAGCAGCACGATGCGGTTTTCGTTCGCCGCGCAGACTTCTCGAATCATCGTGTTTAAATATTCGACCTCGTTTACGGCTATCGGGAACATTTCCGGGGGAATCGTGAGCAGGAAAAGACGGGACTGCGTCTTGTTCACGAGTTCGTTCACGAGCGATTCGTAAAGAGAGGCGACCGAAGCGCCGTCCGCTCCGCCGTGGTTCAAATCGCGAAGCCCAAGCCCCATGACAATGCGGCCGGCATTTTTGCCGATGATATCCGAAGAAAGGCGCGCCCGAATTTGGGAAAGCGATACCGCCACAGGCACATTCAAGGAAAACTGTATAGGGCGGCTGGGTTCCCGGCAAAGCACCGCTTCCACAAAACGGTTCGCCGCTTCGCCTTTAGAACCGAACATTTCATCGCCTATAACTAATACTCTGTTTTCCACATAAACAATCTATACTTTAGAATCCGATTTGACCACCGAGATTTCCCAAAAATCGCTTTTTTTTTCGCGAGAAAGCACTTTATGGCCGTCGGCAACGAGCGATCCGGGCACATTTTCGATAGGCGAACCTTCATCGAGCCAAATTTTCAGCGTCCGTCCGGCAGGATATCCCGACATGACAATTCTCGAACGGACGGCATTGAGGGGGCATTTTACCCCACGAAGGTCCAAAAGGGAGGGAATTTCGCCCTGGAGGGCGGCTGGCAAGGGCAATATTTTCGCTTTTTCGCAAAAATCGGCGATTTCATCCATATATTTTTCAGGATTTTCGGACCATTCGCCCACGGGAAACTCCGGAAGAGCGCAGCAAACGATCTTGGAAAGGGCCTCTTCGGGGGTCAAAAGCGCCGATGTCCCGCGACGGATCCATTCGACACAGGCATACATCAAAAGCTTACGTAAAGATTCTGTAAAACCTTCGGTTCCACGGTTCGTTTCCATCCATCGAGCGATCGGCGATGTTAAATTTTTATTGCTTTTTTCTGCATTTTTTACCATAAAACGCCATTGTAAAAAAGTGTATTCATTGCTATGTAAAAATACGCTTTTCAGAGCAAAAATTGGACTAAAATTCCTTTAAAATGTAGCAAACATCACATTGCGTTTCTATATTTGGCGCCAAACACTTCTTAGGTGCAAAAGGTATATAGTAGAATGAGTACGATACTCCTATACACAATGTTCATCGTCTATGTTATCGCAGGCGTGGGCTTGGTTATCTATGGGTTTAGCTGCTACTACAGCATCTACCTATTCCTCAAGAATAGTCGCAAGACTCGTCTTTCGGACCGCAAGACAATCTTGAAGTACTACCGCGAACATTCCATGGCGGACCTCCCCCAGGTCACGACCCAACTCCCGGTTTTTAACGAAGCCAACTGCGTGGAGCGCCTTCTCGAAGCGGTCTGCGCTATAGACTATCCCAAGGACAAACACGAGATCCAGGTCCTGGACGACTCCACAGACGAATGCTACGAAGTCACGAAGAAGAAAGTTGCCGAACTCGCCGCCCGCGGCTATGACATCAAGCTTATCCACCGCACGAACCGCAAGGATTTCAAGGCCGGCGCTCTCAAGGAAGGCATGGAAGTCGCAAAGGGAGAATTCCTCGCTATTTTCGACGCCGACTTCGTTCCGGAGAAGGACTTCCTCTTGAAGACCGTACCCTACCTTGTCATGGACCCGCAGGTCGGGCTCGTACAGGGTCGCTGGGGTCACTTGAACCGCACCGAATCCGGTCTTACGCTCGCACAGTCTATTGGTATTGACGGTCACTTTGTCGTGGAACAGTCCGCCCGCAGCTGGGGCAAGTTGTTCATGAACTTCAACGGCACCGCAGGCATCTGGCGCAAAGACGCTATCTATGGCGGTGGCGGCTGGGAAGGCGACACGCTGACCGAAGACATGGACCTTTCCTACCGCAGTCAGCTTGCCGGCTGGAAGATGAAGTTCGTGTTCGACGTAATAGTTCCGGCCGAACTCCCGAACGACATCAACGCTTTCAAGGCGCAGCAGTTCCGCTGGGCAAAGGGTTCCATCCAGACGGCCATCAAGATTTTGCCGAAGGTGTTGCGTTCCAAGGTTCCGTTCCGCGTGAAGCTTGGCGCCATCCTCCACACGACGCACTACTCGATCCACCCCTGCATGTTGTTTACCGCGCTCTGCGCATGGCCGCTCCTCGCATTCTTTGAACCGGTCGCCCATCTCCCCGCTTGGGCCTACACCATCGGATTCATCTTTATCTTCCTTGCGGCAATTGCTCCTTCTGTTCTTTACTTTGTCGCCCAACGTTGCTCCGGCTATACCGGTTGGAAGGTTCGTTTGCTCTCGCTCCCCATCTTGATGGCTCTCGGTGTGGGCATCGCGGTCAGCAACTCCCGTGCCGTATTCGCCGCAGTACTCGGAACAAAAGGCAGCTTCGTCCGTACCCCGAAGAGCGGTGACTCCAAGAAGAAAGTCAAAAGCCACTACGCACAAAAGTTCCCGTGGATGGCTCTCTTCGAACTCATTGTGGGCATTTACTGCATTTTCGGTTTGCTCGAATACATCAACGCCAGCAAATGGATTATCGGTCCGTTCCTTGCGCTATACGCTATCGGCTTCCTTTCGGTGAGCGTGCTCTCTTTTATGCACTACATCAGCAACTTGATCGAGATCCACAAGGCAATCAAGCGCTCCGAAAACGTGGAAGAACAAGCGACGAACTAAGTGACGGAAATCACATTGAACGTTTAAAGGACGCTCCGCAATGCGGGGCGTTTTTGTTTGTTTGGTCATTGGTTATTTGTTAGTAGAGTTCAAAACCGTTCGCGAATGTTATCGCGAAAAGAACGAGAATCGTGAAAGGTTCGCGGAGCGTCGTCGCAGGGTGGCAGTCCGCGTACAAAACGGGTCCGACAGCGAAGTTCATGGACGTTTTCTCCGACGAACCGCCCATAGCGGATTGTCGATTCTGCAAAGCCGTGGTGAATCACAACATAAACGTTCAAGGAAACACCTACGAGAATTGCCGTGATAATAATCGCGACAAGCAGTTCTACAAGCGTAAAACCTTTCATTTGAACCTCACCGACATCGAACCAATCGTTTAAGAGAAAAGTTGTCCCGAACTACAGTCGCCCACGCAAGGCGAGCGTTTCCGGGAATGCGTTTCAAGCGGACCATCTCGGGATTTCGAGAGTCTGTGACAATTCGAGATTCTGGCCCTGCAGCATTGGGTACATCCAAAGAGTCCGAGCACAAAGGTTTGACCGCAATCAGACGTTCCATCGCCGACTCCACATCGTAGAACTGCTCCAGGCGGTAGCGTTCGTCTGCAATTTCTCGATTAAAATAATTCCAGCAGGCAACAAGTCCCGTCGTCCCGACAAGAAAGACGGCTAGCGCCACGCAAACTTCGGGTAAGGCAAAGCCAAGTCTAGAGTTCACGGAATGTCTCACAAGCGCCTCCTTTCAAAGACAACTTTACGGGAGTCCATACAAAACGGCAAAAGCGTTTTTGACGAATCAAGCAGAACAACAGAAGAATCGCGATCGACAATGCCCGAAGGAGCAATCGCCAAACCTTCAAACACAGACTTTTCCGAAAGCTTGACAGAATTTCCGCGATAGCCTACAGCTATCGCCACACTCGGGAAATGCGCCTCTGCATGGCCAAAAATTTCGATGTTCTGTTTAGACAAGATAACGCCCGCAAGCAAGACATTCCCCTCAACGTTCACTCCCGACTGTCCAAAAATTTCTACAAAGTCCGCGCTTACATTTCCTTGCAACAAAACGGTTCCCGTCGAATAGATCCGGAGCGTATCGAAGTGGACGTTCCCGCGAATTTTGACGTTTCCTTCGACATTAGCCATGAACAAACGGACAGAAAGGCGCTCGGGCATCTTGCCAAAAGCATCGTCACCACCAAGGTCTAGCGTCAAATCTCCAGCATTTACGTTCAACACCGTTATACCGCCATCAATAACACCCGACGAATCCACTTTAAAAAAACGGCGGTTTCCCGAAACGTTCTTCAGCCCCTCCGCCTGCAATATACGCTCCCGCAAGTTCCGTTCCAACGTTACCGCACAACGAGCCCATTCCGACGTACCAAAACGCGCATAAGCATTCCCCACAAGAAACCCAAAATAAAAGCCTCGACCAACCGAATATTTTTCCGTTTTCCGCACCGGGCGCGTCAGCCACTGCGTCCATGGCCCCAAAATGCGACTTTCCACCGCCGGGAGTCCCGCAAAATACCCCTCCGGAAAATTTTCCAATTTTGCAAGCACCGCCGACTCCGCCAAATACATTTCCTGGGTTTCGTTTGCAACAAGCGAAACCGTCCGGCGGAGCGTACCTGGCAAGCGGAGCATCGACGTTAAAGGAATCGAAAGCACAAGCAATACTCCAAGTACAAGCGGAAGAGCGCTACCGCGCACCGACTTCATAACGAACCTCCTTGCCGCCACAACGAAAAACAACATCATTCCGTCCAATTTTTTGCACGCGGTACGAATAAAGCGTATCCCCAAGCGAAAGCATTTTCGATTCACCCGCAGCAGTCTTTACGAGTGCAACGCGACCCCCCGCAATTCCAAGCAAACTAAACTCAGATGAGCGACATTTTCCCTGAGTCGTTCCACGTTTTGCGTTCAAGAACGTTCCCAAGACGTCTCCATGCGCCCGGTTCCATTTTGCAAGGGGCATATCCCGGTGACCTTCGGCCCAAGCAAGCATATCCAAATCCCGCGCGGATGGTGAATCTAGTTCAACGGGAGCCACGAGATTCAAATTCTTAATTTGTTTTCCATCATTCCAAAAATTCAATTTTTCCACCGGATGAACAAATATCTCCAAAAGCACAAGGCACAAGGTGAACACCCCCGCAAAATTCCACACCAGCCGGCGTTTTACACAAAGTTTCATTCCATTGCACCGGTCCAAATCCAAACGACGCCAAAACGGGTCATGCGCGGCCAAGCAAAATAGATTGTCCATATTCGCCATTTGGTTACAGCACACCAGCACATCGTCAAAAGTTCCCGCATTTCCAAACAACTCATCTGATGTCAAAAAAGATTTAAAAAGAGCAACTCGTTCCCGACATGCGCCATCAAAAGAATCTCCATAACCATGTTCTTCGAACCAATGGCACAAACGCCCTTTCACAAAGACCAGCATATACAAAGTTTCATTCCAAAGTGCAGCGAACAACAGATTTCCTTCATTTTGAGAAGCAGCCTCGGAACAGCCACCGCCATCCACACCGTGACTTTTGCAGCCTACAGAATCGACCTTTTCGTCACGCATGATTTTATCCGCAATAGCAAATAGCGCAACCTGTCTGGGCAAGCAACGGTCAAACTTTTTACGATACCCTGCAAGAGATTCATCGGCAACCGCGACAAGGTAACGATGGCGCCGCCCGTCCGACGCATTGAACGAAACAAGAGGCCAGAAGTTCACACGATTCCCGACTTGCGCTCCATCAATTGCATCGTGAAATTCCTCATCAAACCGATTTTGCAATTCAGTTTCCGTAAGAGTCCCATCAAACGCAGTCGTCACCTCCCACGTCATCATCCGCGCCGGAATAGGCGCTATATGTTTATGCAGAAAAAACATGTTGTTGGTCATTGGTTATTGGTGGTTAGAGGTTGGTGGTTTGTAAGCAGTAGGAAGTAAGAAGTAGGCGGTAGGAAGTGGCGCGGATGCGTCATCCTGGAGGGAGCGTCGCGACCGATAGGATCCAGTGAAGTTTAGTGGTTAGTGATTAGGATTTATAATCGCGGCGAAGCCGCCCTGTTTACTAACCACTGCATACTAATCACTTTCTACCACCTATCTTCGTCTCTTGTCTAATCTCCACTGTTGGCGTGATAAATATGGCCAGTTCGCTTTCCTCCTCTTCTTCGGACGTATAACTGAACAGTTTCCCAAGCACAGGGATGCTCCCGAAAAACGGGACCGCCGACCGCACCTCCGTTTTATTCTTGCGAATGAGCCCGCCCAAGCAAAGCGTTTCCCCATCGCGAAGTACGACAGTCGTTTTCATGTTGCGGGAACTGATATCCCGCGGTCCATCGCCCGTACTTCTGCCAGCCGTCTTGATCTCAGGTGAAACAGACAACGTAATCAAGCCACTCTGTGTCATCGTCGGTGTAAGTTCCAAAGAAATGCCATCGTTAAACGAACGGTAGTCCGTTATCGGAAAACCGTCCGACGAAACCTGACTGACAAGATAATAGACCGTATTCGTCACATTCAGCTCCGCCTTGTTGCCGTTCAACGTCGTCACGCGCGGGCGGGCAAGTACTTTCGCCTCGTTGTTCTCCTCCATCGACGAAAGTTCCAACTCAAAACGGTCCGGCAAAATTCCAATCTTCCCAAATGCGCCCGATTTCGAGAGATCCTTCCCCAAAAAATCAAAGAATCCTCGTGCCTGGATGTCGCGCTCCCCCACGTTTCGGGTAGCACCGCTCCGCACGCCAATCGCAAAGCCGCGCCCCTTTCTAAATTCCACGATGACACAAGCTAACGTCACCTGCATCGCCGGCACATCAATCTTCTCCAAAAAATCCACGGCACGGTCAAGAGTCCGCGCAGAAGCTCCGAGTACAAGCGCATTTTGTTCCCGATATTCCGAAACATTCAGTTCCAACCCTTTCATGAATTTCGAAAGTTGCGCCATAGCCTTTTCCGGCGAGACATGCTTCAACGGATAAACTCGCAAGTCAGCAAGCGCCTTTGCAGACCCTTCTTCCGAAACCAAAAGCGACGACGAATCCAACCGGAAAGTAAATGCGCTCCCTCGAAAAATCGATGTCAAAAGTTCCGACAAAGGAACATCCTTGAACGACATCTGCACCGTTTCTTTCATATCGCCATAGAGCGCCAAGTTAAGCCCCGCCTCGTCCGCTATCGCCTTGAGCGCAGTCTTTAGCGGGACCGACGGCAAATTTACCGAATAAAGGTTTCCCATTCGTTCCACCATGACCTCGGCATCACCCGACGCCTCCCCATTCAGCGAGCCCTCCTTTCCACTAGTTTTCCCCGCCCCCGCCTTAAGCCGCGAAACCCGCAAACAGCCGCGTCCACCGCGAACCTTGAACCCGTTCGATTCCATCAGCACGCGAAACGCAAGTTCTGGAACCAAATGTCTCAGATTTCCGGTCACCACGCCCTCCACATCGTAATCCACAAGCGCATTCACGCCCGTATTCAAGCTGAACTCCTTGACAAAGTCGCGCACGTTCATATCCTTGACCGAAACAACCACCCCGGAATCTTCCAAGGCGATATAACCGCCCTGCATACGCGCCCGCCGAATGTGAAACACGCGCCCTTCCTCGACCACCGCAAGCCCGTTTGCAGCACACAACGCCGAAAGTCCCTCGAAAAGGCTCACGCCCTCTAGATGAAACGTCACCTTGGTCTCGCCCACGTCATCGGCCAAAATCGGGGTGCCATAAGCAAGCGAAAGCGTCCGTGCCACTTCCGCAATCGGAACATTGACAAAATCGAGCGTTACGGCCCCCGGCGAAGCCGCCTCCGAAGAAACGGAATTCGTCAACGCGCCCAAACGCACAGGCGAGCGCCCAGGAAACGTTGGTGACGCCCCGGCAAGTGCTAAAAACAATGTCAAAAGGGAAATTCCCCAAATCCTTAAACGAAGCATGAAGCCTCCTGGAACTCGCATGCCCGCAACTTCAAACGCCAACACGCGCGAAATGAGCGGCCCCTGCCCGGGATAATATTTAAAGGATCTAGGAACGATAAAATAAATCGGAAGTTAATGTACAAAAATGAAATTGGAAAAACAAGTTGGTGGAATGTAGAGCTTAGAACTTAGTATTCTTTCTTAGTTCTACAAGCAAGGCGAACCTAAGCTCTACAAGCAAAGCGGCCTGAGTTCTACCAACTAATCCCCGCACAGCTAAAAATCGGAACTTTCGTCCCCAGTGAGGCAAATTACCTCGTTTTTTTGAACCTTTGATCGCTACGTTTTGGATTTTACAACAAAAAAACTTTGAAATTCGAGCAAATTCGACATTTTTCTAAAATTGGCACGATTATTGCTAAACATCGGACAAAGGAGCGAAAACAAACCTGATCAAGAGGAAAACATGAAATCGAAATTCATTGCAGTTCTTACACTTTCCACTCTCGCCTTTTTTGCCACGGCATCCGCAAAGAGCGGCATAGCCTCCGACATGAAAAGAGTCAAAGCCGAGATTTCAACCGAAGTAAAAACCGAAGTCACCGATAGCGACTTCAAGAAGATGCGCGACGAAAGTAAAGAAGCACGCAAGGAACTTTTGGACAAAATCAAGCTCGACATGGAAGATCTCAAGGTAGAACCGCCTGCAAAACCGGACGTTCTCCCGCCGACACCGAAGACCGAAGAAGAACTCCAAGCCGAACGCGAAGCTCACCAGGCAGAAATAGAAGCTAAGAAGGCTGAACATGAAGCCAAGAAGGCCGAAGAAGACGCAAAGCGTGCCGAACGTGAAGAAGCATTGAAAGCCGAACGCGAAGCACACAAGGCAGAAATGGAAGCCAAGAGGGCCGAACGCGAAGAAGCCATGAAGGCCGATCGTGAAGCACACAAGGCGGAAATGGAAGCCAAGAGAGCCGAGATGGAAGCCAAGCGCGCCGAACGTGAAGAAGCCATGAAAGCAGAACGCGAAGCCCGCAAGGCAGAAATGGAAGCCAAGAAAGCAGAGATGGAAGCCCTACGCGCCGAACGCGAAGAAGCCATGAAAGCAGAACGCGAAGCACGCAAGGCAGAAATGGAAGCCAAGAAAGCAGAGATGGAAGCCCTACGCGCCGAACGTGAAGAAGCCATGAAAGCAGAACGCGAAGCCCGCAAGGCAGAAATGGAAGCCAAGAAAGCAGAGATGGAAGCCAAGCGCGCCGAACGTGAAGAAGCCATGAAGGCAGAACGCGAAGCCCACAAAGCTGAAATGGAAGCCAAGAAAGCAGAGATGGAAGCCAAGCGCGCCGAACGTGAAGAAGCCATGAAAGCGGAACGCGAAGCACGTAAAGCAGAGATGGAGGCCAAGAAGGCCGAACTTGAAGCTCAAAAGGCCGAAAAGGAAAATCTCAAAGAAGAAAAGACCGCAACAAAGGTTGAATAAGGAACATTCATTCCAATCAATCAGGCGGCGGGCAAACACACCTGTCGCCTATCTTTTTCGAGTCTTTTCAAGGTTAAAGCCATGAAAAACACAAGCTCAAACAAACTCGCATTTCTGACCATCGCGGCCCTTGCGGCGGCTCCCAGCGCACAGCCGGAATCCGACATCGCAATTCCCGTCGGGAAAGCAGAAATTTCGCAGGGTGTTCCTGACCTTGGACAGAACGAAAAAGAAAACTGGCAACGTTTACGCGAAGAACGCAAACTTGCAAGGCAACAAATCCTTTCGGACATCAAGGCTAGCGCCAAAGACGAAATCAAGAACGTTCAAGAAGAACGTCTCCAACAAAAGGCAAATAACAACATAAACGAGAACAAGAAAAACCCGCTCAACAAAGGCCTCTTGCACCCAAAAGAAAAAGAGTCAAAAGGAATCGGCAACAGTCCAGGCTTTATAGACAAGCCCAAGCCGGGATTTCTTCCGCACGAGACGCCCAAGCCCATCGAGCATATTACCTTCCCCAAAATTTAATATCATATTCTTCCAACTCCAACAAAGAAGAAGTCGGATTTCGTCCGGCTTCTTTTATTTTAAATTCTCTTTTAAAGCCAAAATTTTAAATTTGACCATTTTTTACGTGAAAAAAGTGATATAATCTAGATTTTTCACGTAATTTTGCATATAAATGAACAATTTTTTGAGAAAACAGGGGTTAAAAACTCATTTTAACCAATCACTTTTTACCCAAAGCACACTTTTTCACCATTTATCAACAACAAAAAAGCCTCAAAAGCCCAAAACATCTAGAACAACATAAAAAATTTACGTGAAAATCGAAGCAATTATTCAAAAATTCACGTAAATTTTGATATTTTTTTTTAATTTGGCTTTCAACGGCCCCGATTACCATGTTGGTGGCGGGGCGTACAAGTAGGCACCACCGCTGCAAATGAGCGTGCAGCCATCAAATTCGGCGGGTACGCCTTCGTTATCGCAAGCGGTACCGATGGCTGGGCTTGCCTGACAACGTACAGATTCTGGCACGCAATCTTCTGTTTCGCCGCATTCGTAATACCTGAAACGTTCAATCCATTTACCATTGACGCAGATGTAGTTGCCGCCTCGGTTTGTCAGCTTTTTCCCGTTTTCATAGACGATCAAGTCCCTGCTGGATTCCGAACCATCGCATGGTTCGTTCAGCCATTTGTCATTGCAGTATTCCGTAAGGTTATACTTCATGCAAAGATCATATTCGCTATAGCCGCACTGCGGGATTAAAGCATCGCAATCGACAACAAGCGCAGTCCAGAAATTATCTTGGCAAACAAAGCCCTGTCCTGTAGCGCAGTCCCTTACTTCTTTATTCTCAGGAGCGTCGCATGCACCGCAACCAACATTTCCGAATTCACACTTGACATCAGTGATGTGTTCGCAAGTATCGTCGCCCATGCCGTACTTTTTCCACTTGCCACCTTCGCACTTGTAGTGCCCTTCAAATTTTCCCTCTTTGAAGCAGGCATCGCAATACTCCAACTCACCACGGGCGCAACGCTGATTGCCCGTTGTTTTCTTCTCTACCCACTTTTCTCCGTCGCAAGCGTAAACGACGCTATTTTCGCAGTCGACGATTTCTTGGATGCCGTTCGGTTCGCAAAGGCGGTAACCGCAGCCACCCATTCCCGGCTTGCATTCGTCCGGTTTGATATTCAAGCAAGAAACACTTTGCCAACGGTTATTTTGGCATTGATAGTTGCCTTTGGTTAAGCAATCGACAGCCGAACTTCCATTTTGATTGACACATGCAGAACCCGCTCCTTCGAAATCAGTAATATGCTTGCATGTTTCATAAGGGCTTTCTAGAGGTGCCCAAAGATTATTAGTACAAATGTACGTCAAACCGGTTTCGCAATCGCGTGCCGCATTATCGATTTTTGAATCACATTGATTGCAAGGAACATTCGTTAAATTGCAGCCTACCACAGGATCGCACGGCGGGCACATATTTTTGAAGTCGCGGCACTTTTCATCCAGTTTCGGTTGCCAGAGATTATTTTCGCAAACGTAAATGACTCCTGTTTCGCAGTCTCTTGTCGGCTGATCGGAATTCGAATCGCAATGATTGCACGGAAGATTGGATTGTGGACAATTCTTTCCGTTGCATTTAGGGCACATGGAACCGAAGTCGCGGCATTTTTCTGCAACACTTGCACTGGAAAGATTCGAAAAGCTCCATTCTCCATCTTTGCAAACAAGTGGCTTGCCCGTACCGCAGTCGATAGCGGACTTGTCTTTCGTAGAATCGCACGGATTGCACGGGCACTTATAACCTTCCATGCAAGGGGCACAAACTTTCCCGCTGACTTCAACGCACGTTTCTTCTGTACAGCAAACGGGATCATGGAGCATAAGTCCGTTACAAGAGGTCGTCCAGCGTCCATTAGGGCAGAACTGCTTAGGAGTTAGCCATTCCCCATTTTCACAATGAAGTTCTACACCCGAACTACAATCATAACTTTTAAATTCTTTATTCGAATCACAAGGATGGCAACTGCATTTTTCACCCGGAGGGCACGGTTCGCACACAATATCAGTCACATGCTTGCATGTTTCAATTTTACCAGAACTGGAAATTGCAACAGAGGATGAACTCTGTGTTACAATCTTTTCGTCGCTCGACAATGCGACATCGCCGCTGGAACCGGGTTCATGTTTTGCAATTGAACTCGAAGAAGTTTGTTGATTACGTTGTTCAACAGCCGAAGAATTCGAGCCATTGAAATCGGGAGCATTGACACTATCATTATTGCAAGCGACGAATCCTAACGCGGCGGCCACAACGAGGGCTACGCCGATATGTCTAATCGGTTTCATGATGTTTCTCCTTAATTTTTAAATCTATTTTATACTGACTTGCGTTTTTTCACGCACCCATTCGTCCTCAGTTTTTATTTTCGGACAACTGCCTGACAACGTATTTTCTACCGGAATATGCACAACCTCTGGGCGACTATCGAGTTCGCCGCAGTAGTAGAATAGCGAGCGAACCATGCTGCCGGAGGGCACCGCCTTGCAGTTTTCCGCCTGAATATCGAGCACTTTAATCGTATCCTTGGCGATTTCAGCAAGAACAAATCCCGCCGATTTTCCATCTTCATATACGTTGAACATATAAAGTCCGCAATTTGCATCCAAGGACCCCTTCATTATCGAATCGACAATTTCTGAGTACTCTTCTGCGGCCGTCGGGAAATAATTGTACAACACATAAATATTCTGCTTTACGAACTTGTGCGGCCAAGGCCCGTCAAACTCGGTCGCAGAGGCCGACGGAGGGAGCGGTTCCTTCGGATTAGCATCTTTACTGTAATCGACTTTCATCGACAGCAGGCCTTTGTCAAGCACATCGGATTTAAGATTAAACTGGACCAGATAACTATCCAACGAACCGGGCTTCGGCTCGCGCTCATATATAGGCGGTGTGTGCGTTTCCCCCTTAGCAGAACTGCTGGAAACTTCGAAAGGCTCTCGAATCTCGGAAGAGCTAGACGATTTTACGGAACTACTAGACGCAATACGCGAACTGCTGGACGGGATTGGCTTTTGGCCATCTTGTCCCAAAGAACTCGACAACATCATCGAAGAACTCGATACCTCGTCAGAACTGGACGAGATATGTTCTGCCAATTCGTTCCCTTCTTCGGAAGTTCCAGCAAGCCTATCCGAATCGCCGCAACCGGTCGCAAGCATTACAGCACAAGCACACAAAATAGCGGACCATATTGCAGACAAAGCGTTTTTCACGGGCGTATTCGTTTTCTTAGACATGTTCATCGTCGCCCTCCTTGACATTCTTGGTAAGCGGGAAAAGTTGCAAGTTCACTCGGTAAACCTGTTCTATATTTTTTTCTTCAGCCGCTATTTCAATTATCTTCTGGCGGCATTCGTCCAGCACTTTCTCGATTTTCCCGAAGGAATCGCGAGAAAGTCCCATGGTGACACCGCTAAAATTACGAACTTCTTTTGGAAGTTCAAGGGCGGGGGTTGCGAGTCTGGACATGATACGGTGCATGCCTCGCATGGCAAGCCTTGTCGCGTCCGTTGTCCCCCTCAACGACGTTTCTGATTGCACAAAATTTTCCGAATCTTTTTTCAGGAGTCCCGACTTCGTCAAGAAATGCAAAGACTGCTGCACTTCCTGAGCCGAAACTTCAGGATAGCACATCTTCGCTAGTTCACCCGGAGTCGCCCCCGGCATGATCGGCGCCAACTCCCTGAGCACGGGATTGCGCCACGTTTCATAGTATTCAAACAGGTCGCCTTCCAAGACTCGCACTTTATGAGCCTTTGCCATCGCAAGCATCCTCTCGTACGTCTCCTTCTTCTTATCTTCGGATTCAGCCTGACCAAATACAACCATTTCCCTGAAATAATCCATCTCGAAACCCGAAAGCCCCATAGCGGCTCCCGTGCGTTCTATACCGATACGGCTCAAATTGCTCTTGCCATCGCAAACGACTTTCATGTAAGACGGCGAACTGAACCCCGCAACTTTTGAAAATTCCCGCCACGAGAAGGCGGAACAGCGCTTACGTTCTTCGTAGAAGTCGCGCATGTACAAGCGGAAATCAGTATATTCGACAATCGGTTTCATATCTCAAAATATACTAGGTTTTTTCTAAAAAGTCAAGTGATTTATGCTACAAAAATGCAGAAATTATTCAAAATTTAGAGATTTTTATAATTTTTTTCATTTCACATTTCTATATACTACATCCTGTTGCATATACGAAACGCCGCCCCCTCCAAAAAAAGAAAACAAGGCAAAGCCAAAAGTTAAGACAAACTAAATACCCATTTTTTGACATTCGGGGAAGTAAAAACTCGATTTTGGCCTTTTTTTACGTCAAAATCGAAGGATTTTTTTGATTTTTACGTAAATTTCCATACAAACTAACAGCCTTTTGATAAAAAATGCACAGATTTCGATTTTCGACAATGCTTTTTTTCAGAAAGCCACGTCTTTCCACCGTCATCCGGCGATAAAAAAGAGAAAAACGCGTAAAAAATTACAGACAACATCAAAATTTTACGTAAAAACTGAAGCAAAAGTCGTAAATCTTACGTAATTTTTGCCATTTTTTCGTTTTAGGCTCTTTTATTCCCCAAATTCGCCCCCGATTTACTGTATTTTTCGCCTATAATTAAAGACGCACGCCTGACAAGCCGGAGGAATAATCTATTTTTCAAATGCACTCACAGCGAAGCTTCATGCCCAGCTGGAGTGGGTTGGTAAAAATTGGAGATTCTATCATGAACAAATTACTAGCGTCAACGGCGCTGTGTTTTGTTATGGCCGCGACATCGTTCGCACAGGACCCTAACTTACACATTTATATCGCCTATGGACAATCGAACATGTCCGGGCAAGCAACCGTCACCGACAAAGACCGCAAAGAAGACCCGCGTTTCCTGGTGCTGCGCGCAGCGAACCACTCGGGGCAAAAGGTCGGCGAGTTCTATCCGGCGGCACCCCCGATGGGACATAGCCAGTCCAAAGTGGGCATCGTCGATATCTTCGGCCGCACGATGGTCGAAAAACTTCCCGATAGCATCAAGGTGGCGGTGACAAACATTGCCATTGGCGGTCAGAGCATCGATCTGTTCGACAAGGACCGCAACAAGTCTTACGTACAAAACGCCAAGAACAAAGGCGACACCTGGTGGATCCAGTATCTCGACGAATATGGCGGCGATTTGTACAAACGAATCATCGAGATGGGAAAAATTGCAAAGCAGAAAGGCGTCATCAAGGGATTCCTTTTCCATCAAGGCGAAGCGGACTACCAGATGAATGACTGGCCCAAGCGCGTCAAGAAAGTTTACGACGACATCATCAAAGAGCTCGAACTCGATCCGGAAAAGACACCGATTCTCATCGGGGAACTTGCGCCTACGGGAGACCTCGGCTGGCGTAACGACGCCGTAAAACAAGCGGCCGACCTGATTCCGAACGGTCACCTGATTTCTGCACAAGGTTGCCCCGCACTCAAGGAAGCGAGCTACACGCTGCACTTTACGCGTGAAGGTTACGAGACTTTCGGCAAACGATACGCCGAAACGATGCTCGAGATTCTCAAGAAACAGGCTCCCCCACCGGATACAAGCCGCAAGGACACAACTGCAAAAGACACGACTGTCAAGGACACTACTGTCAAGGATACGACCGTAAAGGACACATCAAAAACGGACACGACCGCCATAGATTCTTCGATGGCATTGCGAGAACATCCGACGGCACTCCCGCTAAACGCGACAAAGCCGAAGATGTATTTTGATGCAAAAGAGCAATCGATGTTCATCCGCGTCGAGAAAAACGGAATTATCCGCCGCTACCGCGTGACTGGAAGCCAAAATATTGTATATTAACAGCACCGGAGGAGTTACGATGAAGATTCAAAAGTGCAAACAAAAAAGAAAACGTGAATGGTCCGAAGCCACCAAGACACGAATTGCGGCAGCGCTTGGCATGTCCGCTCTAGTTTCCCTTACTGCTTGCACCAAGTCTTCCGTATCCGGGAACGCCGTCGAAACATCGCCGGCGCCATCCATCGCAAACAAGACAGTGGAAGTCGCTCCCGGCAATACGACGTCGGGCGAAAGCCAAAGTATCGCAACCGCGGTAGAAACGTCCGCCAAAACGGGAACGACCACCGAAACGGCGCTTTCTTCCAGCAGCGAATTGTCCAGTTCTTCGATGGAAGATCCGGGCCCGACAGCCGGCATACCGTACTACGATTACGAGCAGGAAAAGCAACTGCAACAACAAGAGCAGCAACAATAAGTTGCATCTACAGCGAAAATGCGTCTGGCGCCGCCATGACGTCGAAACTGAAGCAAGGGGGATTTCCCCCTTTTTTCATTGCCCTTATGTGCAGTAATTAATTTTTTTATATATTTGTTTTCGGTCTTTATAGAAAACGCCCTGGATTCTTCGTGGAGCTCAGAATGATGCAAACATCGGCAACCACAGGATTACAGGCTATATGGAATTGAATTTAAAGAGATTGATTAATGGCAGCTACGAAATATACAGAAGAAAGCATCAAGTCCCTCGAATGGCATGAACATATCCGCCTGCGCCCCGGCATGTACATCGGCAAGCTCGGCGACGGACAGAGCCCTGACGACGGCATCTACGTGCTCGTCAAGGAAATTATCGACAACTCCATCGACGAATTCGTGATGGGTGCCGGCAAGAAGATTGAAATTGATATCGACGACCACTCGGCCCGCGTGCGCGACTACGGCCGCGGCATTCCGCTCGGCAAGGTCATCGACTGCGTATCGAAGATCAACACGGGCGGCAAGTACGATTCCGAAGCGTTCCAGAAGTCGGTCGGTTTGAACGGCGTGGGTACAAAGGCGGTGAACGCCCTCTCCACGAAGTTTATCGTCAAGAGCTTCCGCGACGGTCGCATGAAGCAGGCTGAATTCTGCCGCGGCGTTTTAGTGAAAGACTACAAGGAATGCGCCACGAATGAAAAGAACGGCACCGAAATTTACTTCGAGCCGGATGCCGACATTTTCAAGAACTACCGTTTCCTTCCGGCGTACATGGAAGAAAAGGTCTGGAACTACGCCTACCTGAACAACGGTCTTTCGCTCATCATGAACGGCAAGGTCTATACAAGCCCGAACGGACTTTTGGACCTTTTGAACAAGCACGTCGATGATTCCATCCGCTATCCGGTCATCCACTTCAAGGACAAGGATATCGAATGCGCGTTCACGCACGGCAACCAGTACGGTGAACATTACTACAGCTTCGTGAACGGCCAGCACACTACGCAGGGCGGTACGCACCAACAGGCATTCCGCGAAGGCATCGTCAAGGGCGCCCGCGACCACTTCAAAAAGGACCTCGATCCGTCCGATGTGCGCAACTGCATCATCGGTGCTATTTCCGTGCGCATTCAGGAACCGGTGTTCGAATCACAGACAAAGACGAAACTCGGCTCTACGACGGTTTCGCCGGGCGGTGCACAATTGCGTTCCTGGGTCGTCGATTACGTTGCAAGCCAGTTCGACAACTACTTGCACAAGAATCCCGAAACCGAAAAGGCGCTCCTCAACCGCATCACGCAGAACGAACGTGAACGCAAGGAAATCGCGGGCATCAAGAAGCTTGCGAACGAACGTGCGAAAAAGGCGAACTTGCACAACCGCAAGCTCCGCGACTGCAAAATCCACCTCACCGACGTCAAGAACGCGCTCAACCGCGAATCGATGATTTTCATTACAGAAGGTGACTCCGCATCCGGTTCCATCACGAAGGCCCGTAACGTGCAGACACAGGCCGTGTTCAGCTTGCGCGGTAAGCCGCTCAACAGCTTCGGCATGACGAAGAAGGTCGTGTACGAGAACGAAGAATTTAACTTGTTGCAACACGCGCTCGATATCGAAAACGGTCTCGAAAACTTGCGTTACGACAAAGTGATTATCGCGACCGATGCTGATGTGGACGGTATGCACATCCGCCTTTTGCTCATGACGTTCTTCTTGCAGTTCTTCCCGGAACTCGTGGAACAGAAGCACTTGTACATCTTGCAGACGCCGCTTTTCCGTGTGCGTAACAAGCAGGTGACCAAGTACTGCTACGACGAAACCGAACGCGACAAGGCCGCCAAGGAAATCGGCAAGACGGGTCTTGAAATCACACGATTCAAAGGTCTTGGCGAAATTAGCCCGGAAGAATTCGGACAGTTCATCAACGAAGACATGCGCCTTGAAACAGTGAGCATTCCGCCCGACGCAACACTCGGCAAGATGCTGGAATACTACATGGGCAACAACACGCCGAGCCGCCAGGAGCACATCGTGCAGAACCTGCGCGCCGAAGCGGTGGAAGAGTTGTAAAACTCGGCTTTGGGCTATGGGCTCGCGCTAAAGCGCTTTGAGCACGCTACGCTTTGAGCGATTGCACATTACCCAAAGCACAACTTTTATGAATTACCACCTAAAAGCGGCGATTGTGCAGGGATAAAAAAAATATTGACGACAAAAAAAATAGACGATGCGTGAGCGTCATGGCGGACTCCTGAGCTGCCTGCACTGAGTTCAATCGAAGTGAGCCGTGTCGAAGCATGATCCGCCATCCGTTTGACGACGTTGTCATCTTCTTCTATGATGTTGCAATCAGGATGCTGAAGGTAAAACCGTATGAGAGTACCAAGACCTGATCATGAAAAATGGATAAGGGAACATTTTCCAGAAGAACTCAAAAAAGAAGACTTTGACTTTCTTTTTTGGGGAGTGTATTATCTGGAAGATGGACTTACTGTAATGCAAGTTGGAGATAAAGGCCCCGATGAGGTCCTTTATAAAGCAAAAGATGAAGATAATTTGAAATGGTGGTTGCTGGATTTTTTCTGTTATAGACATGCTGATGGAAATGTGCTTAAGCATGAAAAAAACGTAACTTGGCGCTGGTACTATGACGATGTGAAAAACAATCATTGGCGCTATATCGAGCATAGGCACTACGACTACAACACGCTTGAAGACCAAAGATTGATACGGTACGACCTATACCTCAAAAATCTGAAACGGGCTTCTTTTCCTGAAGATTATTTTAGAACGAAGGTTGAAGAATGCACCGACATCATGAACCTCCTTTTTCAAGAACCCCACTGGGGTTACGACTATGAGAATCTGCGTTTCATAGAAATCAGCGATTCTGTGCTAAGCGATTACGAAAAATTTGAATATAAAAATTCAAAATATATCACTAAAGTCGTGGATTGACAAACCTTCGCATTCGCCGCAGAATGACTAGAAACGAAAAAAGCTCGAGAACTCAAAGTTCGCGAGCTCTTATTTTTTCAAAAACAAAGGCCACTAACGTTTTTTATAGACTATGGAACGGCAATCCCCTTCAAAGTCAACGTATTTCGTACCGACAAGCGGTGATGGAATAATCAATTCGAGATTAACAAGACAAGAGCAATGTGATTTAAAATTACTTATTCCAACAATAACTGAATCGTTCGAAAGTGTATCGAATTCCTTTATAATACGAGTATAATTCTGCGTAGCGAACAACGTATCATTTCTCGTTTCATAAATCATCGAAACAAAACCGCTGCAAATCACTCCCGTTTCTACATTCACAGTCGCAGAACCATCTTCATTTATATAGAAATCAATAGATTCTTCTCCGATACCATCGGCCCATTTTGCAAGGCCATGTTGGCATTCTGAAAGGTATTTAAAATCAAACGATTCCACTTTTAGCGTCAACGTATTTGGATGGACGTTTACCAACGAATCCTCATCGCTAGCATCGTCGGAACACGCCATGAGCAGCCCCAAACTAGCGGTCACGGCGATTAAAGCGAGCAGTACCTTTCTTTTCATGATTGTAATCCCCCCATGATTGGCGTGAATGTGGCGCATCTATAATATAACTTATTTATAATATAACTTATTTCGTGAAGTCCTCAATGGCAACTTCATGAAAATAATGTTTAAAATCAAAAAACTCGCGGGTTCACATCAGACCGCGAGCTTTTTCATTTACATTTAAAGAGTCCTACACTTTGTGCAGGCTTTGCGTCTTGGGGCCTTTCACGCCGGCAGGGAGGATCATCATGACTTTTTCCATGCGGGTGCCGTCCATGCGCAAAACACGGAACGTGTACCCCTGAATCTTGACTTCGGCGCCCGGCGACGGGATGATTCCAAGCGTAGCCTGGATGAGACCCGAAAGCGTTTCCACGTGGGAATTCTCAGGCGGCTTGAGTTCCACGTCGAGTTCGTATTCCAGATCCGAGAGCGTCATCAGCGGGTCGAGAATGTAGCGTCCATCCTTCAACTTCTGCACGTCCTCGTCTTCGTCCATGTCGTCTTCGTCGCGGATTTCGCCGACAATTTCTTCGAGGATATCTTCGAGCGTCACAAGGCCAGCCGTTCCGCCGTATTCATCGACGACAATCGCGAGCTGGTTGCCCGTCTTGCGGAGTTCCGTCAGCAAGTCGTCAATCTTCTTGTGGTAAGGCACGTAAACCGGCGGCATCACGAGCTTCATCAAGTCAAACGGTTCGTCGCGATGTTCCGTAAACCATTCCAAGAAGTCGCGGTTCGAAAGGATGCCGACAATGTTATCCACGGTATCCTTATAGACAGGCAAGCGGGAGTGGCGTTCGTTGTTCAACACCTTCACCAAGTCATCCAGAGACGTATCGACATCGATAGCGCACATATCGACTCGCGGCGTCATGATTTCGCGTACCGGCGTTTCCACGAAGTCGAAGATGTTGAGGATCATCTGGCGTTCTTCTTTTTCCAGGCCCTCGCCCTCGCTGAGCGAAGAATCGGAAAGGTCCGCCTGAACGGCGTCACGGCGCTCTTCGGGCAAGAAGCTGAGTTTGGCATCGTAGCCCAAGGCGTTCAACATTTTTACATATAAAATATGGCAAACTTTACCCACCGGAACAAACGGCATGCGAAGCATCTTGTAAAGCGGGACAAGAATTACAGACAATGTATCCGGCTTCAAACTTCCGATAATATTGGGGCAAAAGATTGTGACAACATAGATTACAGCACAGGCGCAAACCATGTATGCCAAAAGCCCGAACAGCCAATAGTCGTGCGTCCACTGCCAAGGAGCATTCGAAAAGAGGTAATAGCCGAAGACGCCAATACCCACATCCGAGAAAATACGCCCGATGGATACCGTCTCGTTGTAGCCGCCGTTTTCGACAATCTTTGCAATCTTCTCTTCGCGGTCCGTGCGGTCGCGGGAATCGCGCTTGGCGTAGATGGCTGCAAAGACTGCCTTGACTAAAGTAAACGACGCCGAAATAAAAATAAAGACACAGAGAAGAAAAACAGCAATGGTGTTAGTATCACCCATTTTTCATACTCTCCTTGTCCTTGTACGGATCCAGTCCCAAGAACTCGCATTCACGGGCGCGCATGACCTTGCGTTCGGCGGCCTTCATATGGTCGTACCCCGACAGGTGGAGTAGCCCATGAACAATCACGCGTTTCATCTCGGCAAAAAAGCTATTGCCGTATTCCGGAGCCTGGCGCTTGACTTGGTCTCTCGCAATGTAGATTTCACCGAGCATTTTTTCTTCGCCAGGGAATTCTTCGTGCCACTCAAACGAAAGAACATCCGTTACCTTGTCCAGTCCTCGGTAATTCTTGTTCATCTCGCGCACGAACTCATCGGTGCAAAGCACGATGTTTACGTTGTTTTCCTTCCCTTCTTCGGCAAGGAGTTTGCGGGCCATTTTCTCAAACTTGTCCTTCCAGGGGAAGGATTCGATATTCCCCTCGCACAGGAAATCGATTTTATACTTTATCTTTTTACTAGCAGGGTCCGGCATTAAATGTTATACCACTTTTTTAATACGTTGATAATAGCTTCAGCTTGCGCTTTGCCTGTAATCTTGAACTTGCCTTGAGGTTTGAACATGCCTTGCATTTTGCGGTAACGACGCAGAGAAACCTTCGGTTCGCTAAATTCGCCCGTTTTCGGATCGCGGTCCTGATAAAAGAACATGACTGTCGGCCATGCACCCTTTGACAGGACTTCCTTGCTCAATTCCTTGATGACGACTTCGCCGGTTTCTTCGTCTGTGTATTCGACGGTCAATTCTTCGACTTCTGCACTCATTTTAGCCTCCTTTAAACACAAGACTCCTTTCTTGCGACAAGTACTATACAATTATAACATTATTATGGAGCTTGTGGGCTATGGGCATGCTTGTTACACTCGCTTTGAGGCACTGTTATAAAAAAGTGGTTAGTGATTAGTGATTAGTGGTTAGGAATGCAAATTAAAAATGGTTAGTGGTTAGTGATTAGTGGTTAGGAATTGATGCGTTTTGAGCAATGAGGCATGGGGTATGGGGTATGGGGTATGGGGTCGCAACCTACGGTTGCTTTGAGGTGTGGGGTATGGGGTATCTGCAATTGGAACAGTATCTGCAATTGGGACAGTATCTGCGATTGGGGCTGTGTATGCGTTTGGGGCTTATCTGCAATAGAACTGTCCCGAAGCAGTCTTCCTCAAAGCGTAGCGACCTCAAAGGCGCTTGCGCCGAGCCCACCTCCCCATAGCTACAGTTCTAATGACAGTTTTTATGATGTTCGCAGCAGCCGCCATGGGTATGGTCGTGGCTTCCGAGGACGCGATGAGGCACCCCGTGGGCAATCAAATCGACTTCGCAGCCATAAGTGCTATGGAGCATTTCTTCGGTCAGGTTCCCGCCCTCGTGATAATGCACCGAATGGTTCACGCAAACGACACTTTTCACCTTGTGCGAGAGCGCCATCAAGTCGTGCGTCACAATCACAATCGTCATGGATTCGCTAAAATCCGCAAGCATGTTGTAAAGAGCCTCGATTCCCGCCACATCGATATTGTTGGACGGTTCATCGAGAAAAAGGATGCGCGGGCTACAGACAAGAGAACGGGCTATCAGGACACGTTGGCGTTCACCGCCACTCAATTCGCCAAGACGTCTATCGAGAAAACCAGCGATATGCACACGTTCCAACGCGGCTTTTACTTCGTCCGACTTCGGCGATAGACCGGTTTTGCCCGTCGCGACGCACTCGCCCACCGTTATCGGGAAATCAATATTCTTGTTCGTATTCTGCGGCACATACCCCACAGCCACACGCTTCGTCGGGACCTTCTCGCCAAACAAGCGCACGGTCCCAGAAGTCGGTTTCAAGAGCCCCACCATGAGTCTCATCAGCGTCGATTTGCCGCCGCCGTTCGGCCCGATAATGGCAACAAAGTCATTCTCGTCAATAGAAAGATTCACGTCCGTCAATACGGGCGACTTTCCATAGCTAAAAGAAAGATCTTTGATGTCGATGGCTGACATTACTTTTTGCCCGCTTCCTTAAGAGCATCGATAAACTTGCGCATATTTCCGACAAAGTCTGCCGCCAGCGGATCCGTTTCTGCAATAACAGCACCGAGATCCCTTGCGATAGCTTCTGCGGCGCGCTTGCTGAATTGCGGCTGCACAAAGACAACCTTCGTACCATTTTTACGCCCGATCTGGATAAGGTTCGCCAAGTCCTTCGGCTTTGGTTCCTTGCCATTGACTTCGATGGAATACTGTTTAAGCTTGTAGTCCTTCGCGAGATACCCATATGACGGATGGAACACGATAAACGAACGGGAATTCACCGGCATATTGAAAATGGCATGATTAAGTTCCCGTTCCACCTTCGTCAACATATCCAAAGCTTTCTGATAACGGAACATATAATATTTAGAATGCTCCGGATCAATTTCCTTCAATGTATTGTAAATGTTCATCGCCAAAATTTTTACGCGGGCCGGAGACGTCCAAATATGCGGATCCAGTTCACCTTCATCATGATGGCCTAACAAGTCATGGTCATCATGTTCCGCTTTCATCCATTCTATATTGTCAGAAATATCAATGACCTTGACCTTTTTATTCGCCCCCAAGAAACGCGGCATCCAAGCCTTGTCCAGGCCCGAACCATCCGTAAAATAGATTTGAGCAAGCGAAAAAGCCTTGATAACGGCCGGCTTGGGCTCGTAATTGTGCGGATCGGCCCCCGGAGGCAAAAGCGTCACTATATTGACGCGGGCACCACCAATCAACCTTACAATAGTCGAATAAGGCTGCAACGAAACGGCAACCGTAATATGTTCTTCGTTGGCAAGCACAATAGCAGCCGGGAATACGACAAGCAGAAACAAAAGACGTGCAATGTGGCGCATTATTTTTTTCCTTCAAAAAAATCGTTGAAATTGATTTCACTAACGTTATTGACAATAAATTCTGGTTTCACATCGAGTTTTTCAACATCCGCCATTTTCGACTCGCCGCACAAGGGCAGCACAAAACGGCAACCGGAGCGTTTCGCGAGTTCAAAATCCGTATATAGGCGATCGCCTACAAAAAGAATCTCTTCAGGGCGGTAAAGTTTCAGAAGTCCAGAGAGCATCGCCGGATTCGGCTTTCCAAAGCTCATCTCGGGTTCGACTCCGTAAGCGGTTTTCAAGAGAGCCATGAAACTCCCGATGTCGGGCACGGGGCCGCGTTCGTCAGGGCAGACAAAATCCGTATGCGTCACCCAGAACGGGATTCCGCGTTGCACCCTGAAAGAAAGTTCGCAAAGTTCACGATAGTCAAAGCTGTTGTGGTAGGCGACAAGCACAAGCTCCGTTTCTTCGACTGACGGGCGCAAATTGAGGCTCGGGTCCTGCGCCGCAAACCATTCATAGACTTCGGGATTCGCAAAGAAAAAAACGTTCTTGATTTTCCGTTCGTGAATGGCGTCAAGCGAAAGGTACAATGCAGAAATAATAGAATCTTCTGCAAGCGGAAGCCCCATGACCTTGAGACGGTTCTCGTAAAAGACTGGAGACTTGCTCGTGTTGTTGCTCAAGTAATAAACAGGCACGCGATTTGCGACGCGTTTGACAGTTTCGACCGCACCCGGATAAGGGCGACCGCTCAAATAGAGAGTTCCGTCTAAATCAAAAACAACAGCTTTTACTTTTTTCACGGGATGTAATATAGAAAAGTGGCTAGTGGTTAGTGGTTAGTGGTTAGTATAATTTTTCTATTTTTACTGTTATGAAAACTCCTGATAGCCGTTTCTATTGTCCGCTGATTTCTGTAGGCACAATCGTTTTAGATGAAAATGAAAGTAGCCATGCCGTGCGCGTTTGCCGTGCCGCGAATGGAGACACATTGCAACTCTGCGACGGACTCGGGCATTACGCCGATGCGACCATCACAAAGGCCGACGCCAAGGCTTGCGAAGTCCACGTCGATACGGTTGAAGAAGCCCCACTCAAGCGCCCGCGCTTGAATCTCGGTATCGCTTGTCTCAAGGACGATGCACTCGAAGAAGTCGTATTCCATGCGGCACAGACCGAAACAGACAGCGTTATCTTTTTGCGCACGGACTATTCGCAGGAGCCCAAGAATTCCGACTTGCACAAACTCGTACGCCGTTCGGAACTCAAAGCACTCGTGAGCCTCAAGCAATCCAAGAAGCCCTGGATGACACGCATCGAAGGGCCGATTGAATTTGACAAATGGCTTAAGGATTACCAGGGAGACCTGATTCTCTGCGACATCGACGGAGAACGCAAACTCGATTTGGGATTGGAAGAAAACGCCGACGGGAAATGCGCCGCCGCTCCTGTTACTTTACTTGTAGGCCCAGAAGGTGGATTTTCGCCACGCGAAATCGAAGCGATAAAAGCGTTCAAGAACGGGAAAGTCCATTTGCTGAACTTAGGCAACACGCGCCTCCGCGCAAGAACCGCCGCAATAATTGCGTTAGGGAAAGTTTTATAGGGCTATGAGGTATGGGATTTTTTAATCGCACCTTCGGTGCCAAACTTCATCCCAAAGGCTTGTGAAACAAGCCGACCTCATCGCCCAAAGCGAAGCGTGCTCAAAGTGAGCACGACCTCAAAGCACTTCAGTGCGCCCCCATACCTATCACCTATCGAACATTTACGATTTTATTTCGTCCAGCAATGCGCAGGAGATAACGTCCGGATTGCGCGACTTGCAACATAACCGTTGAGCCGTTTGCAAAGCCTCGTTGCAGTAAGCGGCCTTGTAAATCCATGAGCGCATAACTATCGCCCGCTTGCATACCCGAAATTTCGACCATGCGACCCTGCGTACGGATCGCCACTGGCGATGCAGCAAGCGCTGTCGCAATCGAAGCCTTGCCAGAGCTACTTGACTTTGACGTTTTCGAGGAAGAGGACTTCACAGAGCTGTTGCTCGATTTTGCTGAACTGCTGCTGGATTTCGAAGTTTTCGAAGACGAAGACTTCACCAAAGAACTACTCGATTTCGGCTTGCTTGAAGAAGATGCGACTGAGCTGCTGCTAGACTGCGGCACACTCGAGGAACTCGAAGATCTAACCGATGAACTGCTAGACGTCGGCGCATTCGACGAAGAGGATTTCACAGAGTTGCTAGACTTCGGTACGCTCGACGAAGACACTTCCGTTGCACTTGAAGAACTCGAAACACTCGAAGAGCTAGAACTTCTCGGAGCAGTCACTACAGCTAGCAAGCTATCGATAAACTTATCCGAAACTTTATTATCCAACACCGGGTACTTATCGCTATCCGACTGCGTCCAGACAGAACCATCCAAGCCATGACTATTGTAAGACCGCAAACGTTTCAGAAGATTCTTGTTGGCAAAATTTTCAGCTACTACCGCCGTACCGCCAAGGCCTTCCGGCAAGCCTTCCAAATAGTAGGCTCCATCTAAATGAAGGTCTACATAATTCTTCTTGAATCCGCAAATACCGCCAATAGAATCCAAGCCTGTAACCTTGCCCAAATTGTATGAATTGTAAATAAACGTCGAATCATTCTTGAGGTATCCGACAAGCCCACCAATTCCTCCCTTTTTAGAAGAAGAAACCGTAGCCACATTATAGGAATTACTCAAATGCAAGAAATCCGTTATTTCGCCTCCAATTAGCCCACCAACCGCTTGAGTTGCACTGACCGAGCCCTCATTGTAAGAATACATCATCGTAAGAGAACCTTTGATTTCATACGAAAGTCCAATAAGTCCACCCACATCAGCAGCTCCTTCAACCGAACCACGATGATAACTAGAAAGCACCAAGGTCTGTGAACGATCCGTGTAGCCAATCAAGCCACCGACATTTTCATAACCTTTGACGACACCTTCAAAATAAGAATTGGCAATAACTAAAGACTTCCCATACATCTCACCAACAAAACCGCCAACGTCGTTTCCGCCAGAGATATGCGAATCAACAATTCCCAAATTTTTGATAACCAGATTTCCCGATTCAATTTTATCGAAAAAGCCCTTATAGCCATAAAGGCCCGAAATCGTATGACCATTGCCATCAAATACACCTTGATAGTTATTTAACGGGAACCACTGCACAAACGAAGATATTTTTGACGAATCCAGTTTTCCATCGACAAGGACATTTTCGTTCAGGACAATATCAGCAGTCAACTTTGCACAAAGAGGAGTCTTCAAACTATCAGCGATATCTCTAAACAAATTCAATTCATTTGCATTTGCAATTTCATAGCAACCATTTTTCTGCAACGGGTAATGGATCCACTTTGCGTAGAAAGTCTGTGGGCCCTTCGCCTCGGCAGGAATAGCCTTCATGGCTTCGCCCGAGAAATCCGCACTAGCATACCAACCGCCAAAGACATCACCATCCTGGACCGGAATCGGAAGCAACGTAACAATACCCTCTTTATACTTGTTGTAATATTTCACCGTATCTTCCGGGAAGGTCACCAGTTTCAAGTCCGACAAGGCAACGTTCGCCGAAACAGAACCGCTAAAAACGGGATAGCTATCGGAGCCAACTTTCTGTCCCCAAACGAGTCCATCGCGCCCGGCAGTCCGGTAATTGTGGAGCAAAGTCGCAACAGTTCCATTAGAGAAAAGTTCAGAATCGACATTGGAAACTACAACAGAATCTACGGTACGATAAGTTTTTTCTATTTGCTTTTTAGTTGTTTCCGTGAACGTATTCTCAAATTCAGGAGCTAAACGCGTTTCAATCGAAGAAATAGCAGGCCTCACCTCTAAAGACTTTTCTTTTGCATAGGGGTCTATTCCATACGAATTAACAACAAAAAGTCTATAATCCTGAGTATAACTATATCCAACGCGCCCCACCAAAAGCCCGACGTCATCAGTAGAAATTAGCTTTGCAGCACTATAAGAATTTGCAATCAGAGTTTTCCCATAAGTTTGACCAATCAAGCCTCCAACTCCAGAGCCATCAATAACACCATCATTATAAGAAAGCTCAAGCGTCAAAGAATCCCCACGATGAGCCCCCACAAGACCGGCATTGCTTCCAAGAATATACGACGACGAATAGCAGTTTCTTATGAAGACAGCCTTGCTCGAATCACGAACAAGTCCCACAATTGCACCTACACCACTAGCACCATCGAAATACGAATCCACGACGCCTACATTTTCAATTTTCACTTCGCGTTCAGGATCCGGATTAAAAACAGAACCAAACAAACCGATATAATAATATTTGCCATTGGCAAACAATGTATTAATTGTCGTTTCATTGAAAAAGAGGCCCGATAAGACATGGCCCGCGCCGTCAAAATCACCAGCAAAATTCCAGATAGGAATCCAAGGGAGGAAGTTTTTCCCATCTCCATTAAGGGTATCGTTCAACAACACATTTTTATTGACAACAATATCCTTTGTCAATTTTCCACAAACGTAATTACCATTATAAGAAACTGCATTTGTAATCAAGGCAAAGCCATAAAGTTCCTCGGCAGAGCCAATCTGATAACATCCATCGGATTTTTTAGGATACTTGACATCGAGTTTCGTTGCTGGATTCTCATAAGTTCCTTTAGAACTCACCGAGACACTACCCGTCAAACTTGGGTACAAATCAGCCCCCAGCACCTGCCCCCACACAGAGCCGTCAACACCATTTTTGTTATAGCTGCGCAACCATTCAAGAATTAAACCAAACCTAAAATCATCCTTTTGTAGAGCCTTCCCCAGCTCAATCTCTTCGCCAAAATCAGGTAACAGATAAAAGATGTTATCCGTAACCAAATCAGTACTCTTGGACAAGCCTACAAGAGGGAGCGGGTTGTCTGTGAATCCCCGTTCAATATAACTGAACGAGTTGTAAATGCTCAATTTCCCAAGTGAAACGCCAACAAAAGCACCAGCATCATCAGAAGACGCTGCTCCTATATTATACGAATTCACAATAGTCAGATCGCCGTCGTTGCGACCTACAAAACCACCACAACCTATAGAGTCTCCATCATAATATTGGGAAGCATACCCTTTATTATAAGATTCGCTAATTTTAAGAGAACTGGCACAGCCAACCAAGCCGCCGGCAACCTTATGCGATTCAACGTTGCCATTTTGGTAGCTATTCGTTATTTCTGCAGCATAGGCCTTCCCTGCAATAGCACCGTTACAACCCGCACCAAAAAAGTCGTTGTCAATTATACCTAGGTTTTTGACAACCGCAGGTTTTTCAATGCTACCATCATTGCGAGTCCAGCCGCGAAGTTCACCAAACAACCCTACGCTAGAGGTAGAATCCTTTGAAAATTGAAACGAGCTAAAATAAAGATTTTCAATGGTATGGTTTTGTCCATCAAAAACGCCCCGGAAAAGTTCAATGGGAACCCAGTAATTCGTGTAATTCCAACTTTCCCAATCCACGTAAATATCAGCCGTCAGCTTTCCACATTCATCATGCGTATTGGACGCATTTACGATGTCGGCAAAGCCGTAAAGCTCTTCAGCAGTCGAAATGGCATAGCAACCATCGGTATCAAGCTTAGGCGCCGACGGAACAATCGGGTCGGCCGCAAAAGCCGCAACCATAGCCGTCAAAGCAAGAATAAAAAAGCGCTTCATAAATTTTCACCCTTTTTCCGATAAAAAAAAGCACCCCGACTTTAAAGCCAGGATGCTGTATAAAATACAAATTTTTCGAAAAAATTCAGTAATTAGTCATCAGTCATTAGTCAATAGTTACTGTTAGGCACCAAAGGTGCGACTATTCAACCAAAAACTAAAGACTAATGACAAGCAACTACAAACTAACTTTCACTTTTTCGCGCATGGCCATGACTTGAGCCTTGGCTTCTTCGACGGTGTCGCGGCGAGCGAGAAGAACGCCCAAACGGCGATGGCCTTTGAGTTCCGGCTTACCGAACAAACGAAGTGAAGTATCCGGTTCGGCAAGGACATCTTCCAAGCCGCCAAACTTCATGTGGTCGGAATTGCCATCGACGACAATCGCCTTCGAGGCACTCGGGCCGTGGAATGCGATGTTCGGAATCGGGAGGCCGAGAATCGCACGGGCGTGCAATGCAAATTCCGAGAGGTCTTGGGAAATAAGCGTCACCATGCCGGTATCGTGCGGACGCGGAGAAACTTCGCTGAACAAGACTTCGTCCTTGCACACAAAGAGTTCCACACCAAAGATACCGCGACCGCCAAGAGCGTCCGTGACCTTCTTCGCAATGACCTTCGCTTGTTCCAAAAGTTCCGGCTTCATCGGCTGCGGCTGCCAAGATTCCTGATAGTCGCCGCCCACCTGATGGTGGCCAATCGGTTCCAAGAAGCTGGTGCCACCCACATGGCGCACCGTGAGCAAAGTAATTTCGTAATCAAACGGCACGAAACCTTCCACAATCACACGGCTGGCATGGCCTGTACGACCTTCATGCTGAGAAATGTTCCAAGAGTTTTCGATATCGGCTTCGGTCTTGATGACGCTCTGACCGTGGCCCGAAGAACTCATCACCGGCTTGATAACGCACGGGATACCGATTTCCTTGACAGCAGCCTTGAAATCTTCGTAGTTGTCGGCGAAACGATACGGGCTCGTTTTGAGGCCCAGCTCTTCGGCAGCCAAACGGCGGATACCTTCGCGGTTCATCGTGAGCTTTGTCGCCTTCGCGGTCGGGATGACGTTGTAGCCTTCCTTTTCGAGTTCCACGAGCGTATCCGTCGCAATCGCTTCGACTTCCGGAACGATGTAGTCCGGCTTTTCAAGTTCAATCACGCGACGGAGTTCTGCTCCGTCCAGCATGTTAATCACGTGGCTACGGTGAGCCACCTGCATACCGGGAGCGTTGGCATAACGATCCACCGCGATGACTTCAACACCAAGACGAATCATCTCGATGATGACTTCTTTGCCTAATTCGCCTGCTCCGCAGAACAGGACCTTGGTTGCACTAGAACTTAGAGGTGTACCGATTTCTGCCATATAGTCTCCTTGATATGCAAAAAATATAGGTAATGTCTAGACGAGAGACGAGAGACGAGAGACGAAAGATGGTAAAAGTGACTAGTGGTTAGGAAAAGCTTGGTAAAAGGGTTAGAACCCCATGCCCCCTAATCTTTCACGCAGCGGACGGGCACGGCATAATTTTTATCTCTTTGTTTCAAGAGTGTTCGAAGAATATTTTTAAATTCAGCAAAACTTCCTGATATATAAGTTTCAATATCATGTTTAAAATCCATAGAATAGGCGGAATCTCGGCTATTGCTTTCTGTAGAGCTCCAAAAATGGGCATCATTTTTAACAATTTTATCTTCTTCAAAATTTCCATCACTAGACCTGCATCCGATAGGAAGGGCTGAGAACCCGTAATCATCTCTACCGACAGCAGTTCCTTCCCCAAGCCACGCAATATATTCATCAATCGGTCCAACTCTAGATTTAAGCAATGTATAAGCGTACTCTTCTCCGCCGGCAGATTTAATCAACGTTTCCCATTCCGCTTTTGACGGCAAATGAAAACCGGCAGGGCAAACATCTTTAGTCAAATTCCATGGATAAAAGCGACCATATTTAGAGCAGTATTCAACGCTATCGAGATAACAATAACTCCCCTGCACATCGTAATTCAAATTTTCCGCCATCCAAGTCTGCTTACCGATGGTGACAGTTTTATAAGTTTGTCCGTCACGGGAATCTATGACGCTATCTTTCACAACGCTCGAAGGGTGAACAAACCCCGGCTTTGATTTTTCGTCTTTAACGCAACGGACAGAATACCGGTTACGAGCATCATCGTTATTGATATGAGCATCCTCATCGTTATTCAGGCTCACAGAATTCGTACCACCATGGTCATCAACACTCCAAAAATTAGCGACAGAGCTCTCGAAATAAGTTCCGTTTTCAAAAGACGAACGCCCCACAGGAATAGCAGAAAATCCATAATCGTCCGTACCATTCGTTTCCCAACCCATCGTTGATTTGAGCATTTTTCCGGCAGATATTTTTCCACCCACCGCAGAAAACAAGATTTTCCATTCATATGTTGTTGGCAAATGAAAACCTGCAGGGCAAACTCCCTGCACAGGGTAAGCCCCAAGCGGTTTGCAAGTTGATTTATAACCGCACCCCTCGCCATTCACGCCAAAAATTCCTGCACTATCCATCGCCGCAGCCCAAGTATAAAAGCGACCGTATTCAGCACACTTATCAGGGTCATTGTTAAAACAGTAGCTATTGGCCGTTCCATAGTTCAAATTTTCGGCCATCCAAGTTTGCGTGCCAATTGTGACCGTATTGTATTTGCGTCCATCGCGAGAATCAACAAGCGTATCCTTGATAACATCTGAAGGCAAAACAACTTTTGCAACCTGCCTTTCGTCAAGAACGCAACGGACAGACAATCCCATATTCTTTGATTCTTTATACATATCGGCATTATCATGGTAGTAACTCAGATTCACTGCATACGCGTCTTTTTTATTTTCAAAAAGGGAATCGCTCCAAAAAAACGAAAAATTTCCCTCAGCGCTATAAGTCCCATTATTACCATATCTAAAGCCAGCAGGGAGAACGGAAAATCCATAATCGTCCGTTCCATCGCCACCGCCATGCCATCCCGATTTTGACTTCAAAACCTTACCCACCAAGGACGAATCATTCATTCCAAGAACGTACTCCGAACCAATTTGAGTATACAGAACTTCAAAATCCATCAAGCCAACATGATAAAACAAGCTCCTCCATTCACCTGTTCGCGGCAAATGTGAACCCGAAGGGCACGCATTCATCGCAGCATCCCATGTATAAAGGCGACCGTACTTTTCACATTTGCCAGAATCATCTCCAAAGCAATAGCTACCCAAAGTATCATAATTCAAATTTTCAGCCATCCAAGTTAGAGAGCCGATAGTCACTGTTTTGTATTTTCGGCCATCGCGTTTATCCGTAAGCATTCCTTCAAGGACCGCCGAAGGTGGGAATTTCTCAAAAGATGACGAAGTTGCAGAAGAAGAGGATTCTTCATTTTTCACCGCCGTTTTCAAGCTTGACGATGAAATTTGCAGTTCAAAAGATGGTTCATTTTTAACACAGCGAACCGAAAATCCACTTCCTTTGTAATCACCCTCTAATCCCACATCATCTCTGTAATATGACAAAGTAACGCTATAGGCATTATTTTCATTTTTCTCTACAGAGCTCCAAAATCCAGCATATTCACTATTTGCGAAAAAGTCATAAGGGACATTCCTATATTTACCATAACTAATGTGAGGTTCCCCATAAAAATCCTCATCGAGTCGAATCGCTCCAGAGGGTAAAATCGAAAAACCATACTCATCCGTTCCTAGACCACCATAGTTCCAATCGAAAGTAGATTTTAGGGTCTTGCCTGCTACAGGCATTCCGCCAACAGTTGTAAACAAAGTTTTCCATTCGGTAGTATCGGGCAAGTGCCAGCCCTCAGGGCAAGCATCCTTTGCAGCAGTCCACATATAAAGACGACCATAATTAGCACAGTTACTGATGTGGTCGCCATAACAAAAACTCGTACCCATGGTTGCGATGCCGTCTATTATAAATCTTGCTGTTTCGTAATTCAAATTCTCAGCCATCCAAATTTGATGGCCTATTTTTACGGTCTTGTAAATTTGTCCATCGCGAGGATCGACAAGCATTTCCGTAGATCCAGCTAAACGCAGTTCATCGCCAGTTACACAACCATCAGCTTTAACTTCATTACGAGAAGCACCACACGCAGCTAGAGTCTCAAGCACAACTGCATAAAGAATCAACATTAAAATTCGTCTAGCCATATTTTCGATTCTCCATTCTTCAATACAGGAGTATTCGCATAGCAGGTGTATTTGCATCGTTTTAGTCCACCCATAAACTCTATACATACACATTCCTCCGTCAAAGGGTGGTCGTAAAACTTAATTCTCGGTCGATCCAAGTCATTCATTTTTAAGGGGTCCTCAGATTTTGGAGATTCCCCTTTAACACAACGAACGGAAAAGCCTTTATTTTTATTGCCCAAAAGCAGCATCGCGACACTAGAAACATTCGCAAAACCCATGTATGGAATTTGGTTAGACTCGGTTTCTGTAGCACTCCATAAAAAACCATATTCACGTATTTTTTCAAAAGAACCATCTTCGTTCATGATACCGGTGGGGAGTGCCGAAAAACCGTACTTATCAGCAGCAAAATCGCATTGATTGCAATTTTTCCAGCTATCCTTAGACTTGAGCACACTTCCCGCCAAAAATTGTCCCCTTGCATGTTCTATCAACGAAACCAATTCATCATACGTCGGCAAATGCCAGCCATCGGGGCACGCATTCATCGCCGCATTCCAAGTATAAAGGCGGCCATATTTCATGCAATTGCTCGCGTTATTGTTATAACAATAGCTACCGGTCATTTCGTAGTTCAAGTTTCCTGCCATCCAGACTTGATTGCCAATCGTCACCATCTTGTAAACTTGACCATCGCGGATGTCACGGAAAACATCTGCGGAATCTGATCCCGGAACGGGGTCCGGGATGACAGCGGAAGAATCTGATTCCGGCATACTTCGGCTTTGCTCACTTCGGCTTTGCTCACTTCGGCTTTGCTCAGTGCTGGCAGTGCAGGCAGCAGAATCTAAGGCCGGGATGGCAACGACGGAATCCGACGAAATATTTCTAGCGGAGCTGCACGCATCAAGCATTGCAGAAGCCAAGATGAAAGCGAAAGACGCACAAGCAAAAGATAGAAGACGGTTGTTGTTCATTGGTTGTCAAAGAAGTATTTAGTGGGTTGTCAAAACAATCAATTTCCTTTTTCGTTATCTTTAATGCATCGAACCGAGAACTTATCGTCCTTGATATCGTAAGTTATGTAAGCGACATCGCTTACTTGCAGTCCCATATAATACACAGCATCGGAGCCATCTTCCGGCGCACTCCAGAAAAATGCTTTTACACCTTCAAAAAAGTCTCCGTCGAAGTCCATACGCCCCGCAGGAAAAGCGGTAAAACCAAAATCATTTGTACCATCGCCACCATTACTCCACCCCATTTGAGCCTTGAGAACTTTGCCAGCAACAGACAATCCCCCTACAGCGTTAATCAAAATGTTCCATTCTGTCAGCGTCGGCAAATGCCACCCGGCAGGGCACGCCATTTGAGCATCATCCCATGTGTAATGTTGCCCATATTTAAGACAATTGCCCAATTTTTTGCCAAAGCAGTCACTATTTGCGGTTTTGTAATTGAGATTTTCAGCCATCCACACTTGTTCACCAATCGTCACAATTCTATAAGTCTTTCCATCACGAGGATCAGTCATTTCATTACGAGAATCTGTCATGGAATGAGGTTTTTCGCTCTTATTTTCTTTTTTTCGTTCAACATTTCCTTTGATGCACCGAACAGAATAACCATTCTTTTTCATTGCCACATATAAAGAAACATTCATAGAATCAGAATTAAATTGTACGTTATAAGCAATCGATGAAACTACATCTTCAGAACTCCAGAATGCAGCATAACGATGTTCTGAAAAATAAGTTCCACTATCGCTCCGGATTCCTGCCGGGAGCGCCAAAAAGCCAAACGGATCAGACCCGCTTTTGATCCAAGATTCAGGTTCCCAATCTTTTTTTGATTTGAGAAGATAACCTGCCGTATTTTCGCCGCCAGCCATCGCAAACAACGTTTTCCATTCATTCTGAGTCGGCAAATGCCACCCCAATGGACAAGCCTTCATTGCCGCATCCCAAGTATAGAGGCGGCCATATTTCGAGCAATTGCTTGTACGATCGTCATAGCAATAGCTGTCCGCTATTTCGTAATTGAGGTTTTCAGCCATCCACACTTGATTGCCGATTTTCATCGTCATATAGGCTTGGCCATCACGTGAATCGGTCAAAAACTTACCTCGTTTTTCAGCGGCATTGCAGGGAACAACAGCAGCAAAGACGAACAAGTAAACAATATAAAGCAAAAAAACTTTATTCACAGCATGCTACTCCTCATCTATTAAATCTTCTAAATCAACTAAATTTTCAGGACGGTTATAACGAGGTCGCATTCTACTAGAATAACAGGCTTCTACAGAGCAGCAAGATTTTCCGGAACTAGTCGATTGAGGCATTTCTCCCTTGATACAGCGAACATGATGCGGACTGCTCTTGGAGTCGTCACTTATATACGAGCATTGCGCGAAGCACCAATTATGAGATTCCACTTCACAGGAGATAACCATCACATCCGCATAATAAGAACCTTTCTCAGTCGAACTCCAAAATTCTACACTTAAATCACTCTCACCAGGAAGTGCAAAAAAGCCATATTCATCGGAACCAACTATTCCACTTCTCATGAATATCCAATCCCAATTTGTTGTCGCCATAAGAGTTCTTGCAGAATCGACCCCACCCACAGTTGTTATCAACGTTTCCCATTCGGCACGCGTTGGCAAATGATACCCCGCAGGGCAAGATTTCATTGCAGCCGTCCATGTGTATTCTCGTCCATATTTAGTACAGAAAACATCATCATTGTGAATACAGTTACTACTATCCATTTTGTAATTCAAATTTTCCGCCATCCAAGTCTGTTCACCAATTTTAACAGTCCTGTAAATTTGTCCGTCACGAGAATCCCTGAAGAATCCCTCCTCTCTTTGTTTTTTCCGTTTCTCTTGTTTTAATTCACCTTTCAAGCAACGGACCGGATATTTGCCACGCATTGAATATTCTTCTATATAGGCAGCATCTTTACAGAATATGGACAACGTATATACCCGATGAGAAGTATTGTGAATGGACTCTGAAGAACTCCAAAATGTGGTTCTATCAAATTTTCCAGTCGAATCTTTAGCATCAACAGGAAGTGCAGAAAAACCGTAATCGACAGCACCATTGCAACCATCATTCCAACCACTCGTAGATTTAAGCATTTTGCCCGCAACAATTCCGCCTCCCATAGACGAAACCAGTTTTTCCCAATCTTCCTTTGTTGGCAAATGATAACCAGCCGGGCACGCATCTATAGCCCCGTCCCATTTGTAAAGACGGCCAAATTTTTCACAATAAATCAAACTGTCATGGTAGCAATAACTAAACTCCGACTCGTAATTCAGATTCTCGGCCATCCAAGTTTGGTCGCCAAAAGTAACCGTTCTATAAGTTTGTCCGTCACGGGAATCCGTCATGGAGCCAATTGCATTAAAGAGATTCGCATTTTCGAAAAAAACGATTGAAGAATCTCTACCTTTATCTACCGGTTCTCTTTTATCTTTGGCCTTGGCATGGGAGCGAGTCAAACCTCGATTCTCGTCTAATTTTTCATCTTTCAAACAACGCACGGAGTACTTATACTTTTTAAAGCTGTTGCCATGCTGAACGGATGCAATATTTTGTCTAAAGTTTACTCGAGAGACATGATTCTCATCCGCTTCCGTAGAACTCCAAAAATACGCATTTTTAAGCCAATCAAAATAATAAGAATATTCACCGTCACCACTTTCCGCACCCGCCAAAAGTACAGAAAATCCGTAATCATCAGAATCTTCATATTCTTCCACGTATTCAAAATATCCAGGACCTTCAGGTCCTAATTTCTTGAGTTTTTGGCCAGCAATTTCAGTTCCGCCCACAGCAACAAATAAAGAATCCCATTCTGCTTGCGTTGGCAAATGCCAGCCTACGGGGCATGCTTTTATCGCTGACTTCCATGCATAAAGACGACCATAGTTTGTACAATTATCATCTAAATTATGATAACAGGAACTCGATTCCATTTCATAATTCAAGTTTTCGGCCATCCAAATTTGCGAGCCGATGGCGACCGTCTTATATTTTTTCCCATCACGGGAATCGTTTAATGTACCTCTAACAACTGTTGATGGGAAAATAAAATACCGCGAAGATGATGAAGCGTTCACTGTTAGCATCGTACTCGAGGAACTTTTTTTCAATTTCCGTTGAACATACACGCTCGACGAAGAATGGCCAAACAAAGACGTTGTAGTAGATGTCGAGCTGTTAATAGACAACGATTTCGGTATAGATGATGTTGTCGGAACTTCATTCTTGACACAACGCACGGAATACTGAACGTTCGGATTACAATAATTACAACTATTATAATAATCTAGCATAATGTTACATGCGTACGATTTGTCACCTTTCTCGGTCGAACTCCAGAAATGAGTTTCACGATCCATTCCGCCATATCCACATCTATTTTTACTTATGGAATTACAATAACCTGCAGGGAGCGCAGAAAAACCAAAATCATCCGTTCCATTTTTATAATCAAACCAGTTCATCGTTGACTTGAGCTTTCTATCAAAAGGTTCTCCAACAATTTTACGTAAGGAATCCCATTCTTCTTCACTCGGCAAATGCCAACCAATGGGACACGCATTTTTCGCCGCAGACCACGTATAAAGCCTTCCATACTTGATGCAGTTTCGAGGATTGTTGTCATAGCAAGAACTATTTTCCATTTCATAGTTCAAGTTTTCCGCCATCCAAATCTGAGAACCAATCGTTACCGTCTTGTAAGTCCGGAAATCACGAGTATCGAAGAACGTTCCTTTAGATACCTTGGAATCATCTGGCGGATTTCCATAAACGCAGCGAACCGCAAATTCATGGCCTTTAGGGACATAAGCAAGATCAACACTATCGCTATAATAATGCAAAAAAGCAACATAAGCATTTTTACGATCAAATTCAGAAGCGTTCCAAAAAAAGGCATCATAGCCTTCATTGTTGAAGAATTTCGTGAAATACTGTCCCTGGAACATAAGTCCCGCAGGGAGTGCCGAAAATCCATAATCATCGCTACCATTGCCGTTGTATATCCAGCCATCCGTAGATTTAAGCATTTTCCCCGCAACGGACCGGCCACCCGCAGCAGAGATCAACGAATCCCATTCCGCACGCGTTGGCAAGTGCCAGCCATCGGGGCAAGCATCCATTGCGGATTCCCATTTGTAAAGGCGACCGTATTTAATGCAGCTATTCGGATTTTCTTCATGGCAGAAGCTTTCGGGCAATTCATAATTCAAGTTTTCGGCCATCCAAATCTGCGAACCGATTTTCACCGTCTTGTAAACTTGACCGTCACGCGAATCCGTCATCAATCCGTAAACAAACACATCATATTCATCGTCGGAAGCGCCATGAGTACCACTGCATGCAATTAACGTCGCCAACGCAAAAAGCCACAAGAAAATTAAAGCGGGAATGAATTTATGCATAACGCGACCCCATACCTCATACCTCACAGCCCATCCTTCTCGCAGCGGATTGATTTTTTCTCTGACTTTTCACCAGCCGATTGATACACCGCATAAAACAAGACGGGACCAACGTTACAAGCAATGCAACGCAAATAAAAAACGATAATATATTTCGTTTACACATAATTCCCATCTCTCGCTAAGAGAACAAATACAAATTTAGTAAACGAAAGTCCAGTTACCTTTTGTAAATTATGCTACAGGTTAGAACTTCAAATCCACCGGGTTGAAGTTGAATTTCAGGCCAGAACGAATCCAGGCGTCGGAACCATCTTCACGCTTATCATGCGCAAGATTGCGATAAACGCGGAATCCGCCACCCACGTAAAATTTGAACCAATCCGTCACTTCCCTTTGATAAAGGACATCGACGAGGAACTGTTTTTCGACAACGCCGGACAACGAATTATCCGCATTCAGCGCTACATTGTAGTCCGTATAAAGTTCCTTGTCCCCTTGACGGAGCCAAGCAAGCGTAAGCGTTGCAGAATGGGCCTTCCATGTCCAGTTCATGTCGAACCACAAATCAAGAGCGTCGCCTCCCCTACGGTATCCGATAGGATAATCGACAAAATAGGCATCCGCGTAATCGTTATCGCCCTGTTCACGGAAATTACTACGGTAATTGCGGCGCCCCGTATATTTCAGAAGCGGAAGCTTGCTGTTGTTTGCCACCGGATCGGTTCTTACAACATCCAAGCGCCATGAGAACTTACCATACTTGCGCGTTTCGAGTTCGTGAAAATATCCCACCATGTAATTGATAATGGAACGCGTCGTTCCCATGTCCTTACGTTCGCCCACCGGACTTGCAACATCTTCAAAATTGAATTGCGTATAAAATTTCGCACCGTTCGAAGTCTTGTAACCGAATTCCACGGATGTTGCCGCAGACGTGTATCCCGTTGCGTAATTGTCATGCCAGTACATGAACGGATTGAAAGAACGGAATTCCAGCGATTTGCCGCCGATTACGCTTTGTTCAACTAAATAAAGCCAAAACTTACTCGTTTCAACACCGAGTCTATGGAACACCATGTTTTTCACATTTTCCGTATAGGTGCGGTTGCGCTGGTTACTCACCTGGCGGGAAGGGAGCGTACATTTTTGTGCGTAAGCTTCGCTCTTTTCATCTTCCGGACATCCCGTTTCGTGATTCATGACATCTCCGAAAAGCCAAGCGTTCAAGGAACTCAGCAAAAAGTCATAGCGGAAAATCCCGATGTTCAGTTTCCAGTGGATTCCATCGTGATATGGCAACCCACCGAGAAATATATCGTTCTTGGAAACTTTCAAGTCTTCAGGATCAAAGCGACCGAACTGCACAAATCCCACAGGGTTGTCCCATTTGGCATAGGCGTTAATCGGCACGTTGATATCGAGTTCACTCGGTTTGTAGGTGAAATTCGTTTTCAGTTCGCTGTTGTACCAGGCCTCCAAATCCTTACGCAAGGGAGCTTCCATCAAAAAGTGGAAATTCTTGTACCCGGCCCTGAAAGAGAGCATGAAAAACGGCTCTATGCGTTCTTCGTAATTGCGCGCCGTTTCAAGAGGAATCCGCAAGCCCCGCCAGTTTTTTCCGTAATATTCAGCGGTATCGACAGCAAACATCGGGTCGGTCGGGCCCCCACTAAATCCAAAATTGAAATCCGTACCGAGCTGGAAATAGCCAGACTTTTCCACGGGCTTTTCGGTCACGCTTTCAACGGAGGCAAACGACGCCACCGCCACGAAAAAAACAAGGAGTAAGGAACGATACAGCATATTTTAAATGTATTAATTTTTTTCAAGTACAGTAAGGACCACCCAGGCAGGGAGACCCGGGTGATCCCTTGTGTTGTGGTGGGTATGCCTTTACATACCCGGTGTGTGTGTGTTTGTTATCGAAGGCATGCTCAAAAACATTCGAACATGTCTGTCGAATTTCACTACTTCATTGCACTAACCGTTTTTAACGATTAGAACAAGTCAGAGTTCATGCGCATAAAAGCCGGCAGGTCGTAATCGACGTTGCTTTCCTTGAGAGCGTCTTCAGACGGCTTCTGGTTACGCATAAAAGCGGGAGTATCGTAGTTTACTTGTTCACTCTGGGCGGTCATGCGGGAATCCTGCTTGGAGTAGGAACCTGCATAATTGCCATTAGAAAGCGGATCGGCATCGGCCACACCCGGCATTTCCTCGGTTTCACGCAAGGTTGCTGTTGCAACAGATTCTTCGGCATAGGAGGCCTTTGCATCAAAGTTCGGGGATGCAAAGGATGATGCCGGAGCGAACATTGCGGCAGCCTGGTTGATCGGAGTTGCCGGACGAGCGGGGCTTGCATAGCTCTGCGTCGGTGCAGAAGCGTATGCAGGTGCAGCCGCATAAGCCTGAGTCGGAGCGGACGCCATTGCAGAAGTCGGGGCCGCAGCGACGCGCTGGGTGATTGCCTGAGCAGCAACCGTCGGAGCAGCAGTCGGCATAGCGGCAGTTGCACGACCCGCGAGAGCGACAAAGTTCGTCGTCGGGCGCGGAGTGGCAGCCTGAACGCCAGCAGTTTGCGGATAAGCCTGAGCCTGCGGGAATGCGGACGCCATACCGCCATAGTTCACGGCAGCAGCATTGTTCGTACCGCCGCAACCCGTCGCGATGATGGTGATGCACACCTTGTCGCCAAGTTCCGGAAGCGTGATATCGCCCACGATGATGTTCGGGTTGCCTTCTTCGCCCACGGCGTCGTAAATGTGTTCCATCGCTTCGTTATGTTCGAGCAAGGAGTAATTTTCGCCGTGAGAAACGTTGACGAGCACGCCAGAGGCACCCTGGATATCGATGTCTTCGAGAAGCGGAGAAGAAAGGGCTGCATCCGCAGCAGCAATACCGCGACCGTCGCCTTCTGCAGAACCCGTTCCCATGAGAGCGCTACCACCCTTGAGCATGACCTTGCGGATATCGGCAAAGTCAACATGCACAAGACCATGACGGAACATGATGCTGCAAATGCTCTGCACTGCATTGCCAAGGATTTCGTCAGCCATCTTGAAGGCCTCATCCATAGTCGCGTTTTTATTCGTGTTCTGGATAAGGTTCATGAGCTTCTTGTTTTCGATGACAATGATCGTATCGGCAGCTTCGCGAAGAGCGCGGACACCGTTCTGAGCCAAGGCGTTACGAACATTGCCTTCAAAGCGGAACGGCTTTGTCACGACAGCGACCGTAAGCACACCCTCTTCACGAGCAATGTTTGCCACAACCGGAGCAGCACCCGTACCGGTACCACCGCCCATGCCCGCCGTAACGAACACGAGATCGGCACCCTTCATGGCGTCCCTCAAGTCATCGATGTTTTCTTCGACAGCCTTACGACCCATTTCCGGATCCATGCCTGCGCCAAGATTTCTTGTGCTCTTTTCGCCAATGAGAATCTTGTGGTCCGCGAGACTCTGGTCCAGTGCCATAGCGTCAGTATTGATGGCGTAGTATTCGACGCCCTCGATATTCATCTGCTTCATACGGTTTACGGTATTGCCGCCGGCACCGCCGACGCCGAACACCTTCACCTTGGCGTTTCTAAATGGAGTATCATCTCCTGTGACACGAGATCTAGCCTCGAAGTTGATGTTAGAAAAGTCACTCATAGTTTATCTCCCTGATTTGAGTGGTTTATGTTGTTAAAAATAAGTCCTAAAGATATCGCGAAGGCGTTGCATGCCCTTTTTGACGGAAACAGCCAACTGGGTTCCTGTTTCGCGCTGTTTCTTTTCACGATGTTTCTTGTTAGCGTAATACAAGAGACCAATACCTGTAGCGTACGAGGGATTCTGGAATGCTTCCTGAATGCCGCTCATGCCTCTCGGCCTACCGATATGAACGGGTTTCTTGAATACTTTAGATGCAATATCTTCGATACCGACAAGGTTGCAGCAGCCACCGGTCAACACGATACCGCCATCAATGACAGTATCGAGGTGATGCTTTTCCAAATCCTTTGCCAAGAGCTTAAAGATTTCTGCAACACGAGCCGTAATAATACGGGCCAAAAGTTTGCGGGAACAGGAAACTTCCCCACGGTCGCCTACACCCGGCACTGGGAATGTTTCGTCCTCAATCAAATTGTTGAGCGAGCAGGTGCCATACTTTTTCTTGACTTCTTCCGCCTTCGAAAGCGAAACCGGAACCTGCAAGCATTTGCTGATATCGCTTGTAATGATGTTACCCGCCATGTCAAGCGAAGCCGTGTAACGCACAGAGTCCTTCACGAACACGGCGACATCGGCAGAGCCTGCGCCAATGTCAATCAGCGCCACACCGAGTTCACGTTCGTCTTCGGATAGAACGGCAGACGCAGCCGCAAGCGGTTCGAGAACAAAGCCCGCCACGTTGAGTCCGGCACGGTTCACGCACTTTGCGATATCTTGGAGCGCATTCGGGCGAGAGGTTACCACCTGAACTTCGACTCCTAAGCGACGACCGGAATAGCCCTTGGGATTGCGTATGCCCGTTTCGTCATCAAGCGTATATTCACCCGGAAAAATATGGATGATTTCGCCGGCCTTGTCCGGTAGCGTACTCGCCTGTCTCTGGACGTTGATGATATCTTCTTCACGGACTTCGTTTGTTGGAAGTGTCACGAGACCTTTGTAGCTGAACGAAGACACGTGCTTTCCGGCAATGCCCACATAGACATCGCGCACATCGACACCCGCCGACGATTCCAGCATGTGGACGGCCTTTTGGAGCGTTTCCACGACAGAATCGTATTCATCGGACGATTCTAGCGGAAAATCCCCGCATTCCACGACTCGGACGGATTCCCCTTCCGAAATACCAACGAATAAGTTCACTTTCGAGGCGCCAATATCAAGCCCGAAAATGTAGTCCTCTTTTTTGACCATTTGCTTATTGTTATCCATTGATACACCTCTTATCAAAGTTCTTTATATACGCAAATCCATGAAATCTCATATCGACCTCGACTGCACAAAGAAGTTCACTACGAAAGCCCTTACCGACAGCATCGTACAAAGTAAACAAATCCTTATCCCAGTTCGTTGCCGGGAACATCACGCGGAATCCGGCATCCTTGAAGAACACTTCAAAGGCGCTGTCTTTTTCGGACCAGCCTATTTGCGAAACCCTTTCGTACAAGGCCTTGTTTTCCTTTCGCATGGCCGATAAAAACGATGCCACCTGCTTGATTTTTCCGATGGACTCGTTCTCGAGAATCGGCAAATGGAGAGCCGTCATCATGGACATCGGTAGCGAAAGTCCTCTTTCGGAATAGACCGTTCCCTTCCCGTTTTCAAGCACAGACAAAATAGGCGAAGCCTCCTGCAGCTTGATGTAAAGCGATGACGGGAACTTGCTTTCCACTTCGGCAGAGTGGATAAGCGGTATCCGCAAGAGCGATTTCTTGACAGAATCGGCATCCAGTTCGGACATGAGCATGCCGGTTTCCACCTGGGCACTTTGAACAACGTCTTCCCACGAAAGCATGCGGTTGCCTTCGATTTCGATATACTGCAAATGCCTGAATTCCAACGGATTAATTTGCTGAAGATAGAAACGACTATGCCACAGCGCGGCAACGGCAGCAACAACGAGCACGGTCAAAACCCAGCCCTTGCGTTTGTACCAACGAACAGCGCCGCCAACGCGCATCCGTCTCATACGGGCACGCTTACGCCTGCGCTTGCGTTCATTGTAGCCGATACGGCGACCGAACATGTTCGTATCATCTAAAGTCAAATACTCTTCTCCAAAATCGTCTGGCCCAATTTCCAGATGTTTCCGGCGCCCATCAAAACAATCACGTCGTTCGGCTTGAGCAAATCCTTGCACACCGGAATCAAGTTGTTCACGTCACCGATAAAGCGGGCATCGCGGTGGCCGCGGTCGGCAGCGCTGTTTGCGACCATTGCGCCGGTCACGCCTTCGATCGGCTTTTCACGGGACGGATAAATGTCCGTAACCAAAAGAACATCGCAGTTCGAGAACGCACTGCCAAAAGCTTCGTGCTGGTCACGGGTACGTGTAAACAGGTGCGGCTGGAAAGCTACAATGATTCGCTTGTCCGGGAACGCCTCGCGGAATCCGAGCAACGTCGCAGTCGCTTCCGTCGGATGGTGAGCGTAATCATCGAACACCATGATTCCGTTCTTTTCGCCGATAAATTCAAAACGACGCTTCACGCCTTCGAATGCGGCCACAGCCTTGCGAGCCACTTCGATGGAAATACCTTCTTCGACAGCGAGCGCCACGGCGGCAGTCGCGTTCAGAACGTTATGGCGTCCTGGAATCTGGAGTCTGAATTCGCCCAAGCTCTTTCCGTCACAGAAAATTTCAAACTTCGGATAGCCCTTCACGAACATAAGATTTTCGACGCGGTACTTCGCCTGGCGCGTAAATCCGTACGTAATCACAGGCTTCTTGAGGTGCGACAAGATTTGCTGCACATTCGGGTCGTCCAGGCAAACTATCACCTGACCGTAGAACGGAATCTTGTTCGCAAACTGCGTGAACGCATCCTTGATGGCGTCGATGTTTTCGTACGTATCGAGATGGTCGGCATCGATATTCGTGATAATCGCCGAAGACGGCATCATCGAAAGGAAACTGCGGTCAAACTCGTCACTTTCGGCAATAAGGTAATCGCCGTGGCCCACCTTGGCGCCACTGCACTTGCCCTTCACGATACCGCCCACGATAATGGTCGGATCAAGGCCAGCCTCTTCCCAGATGGCGCCGACAATAGAAGTCGTCGTCGTCTTGCCATGCGTACCGGCAATGGAGAGCGTATATTTGAGGCGCATGAGTTCACCGAGCATTTCGGCACGGCGGATTACCGGAATACGACGGGCACGCGCTTCGACAAGTTCCGGATTGTCATACGGAATGGCAGACGAATAAACAACCAGGTCCGCATCCACGACATTCTTGGCTTCATGTTTCGGATCCACACGGATTCCAAGGCCTTTCAAGTAATCAATGGCAGCTCCCTCGCCCATATCGGAACCCGTCACCACAAAACCATTTTCGTGAAGTACTTCGGCAATACCGGACATACCGGCGCCACCGATACCCACAAAATGAAGGCGGCGGACACGTTTACAATCGTTAATTTGCATTACGTTCTCTCCATATCCAGAATAATTTTCGCAATCTGGTCAGCGGCATCGGGCATTCCAAGCGTTTTCGCGGCTTCGCCCATCTGCGTCAAGCGCTCCGGATTATATAGGAGTGCTTCAACTTTATTCCAAAGATCATTCGGTTCATCATCGAGTTCCACAAGCGCGGCGCCAGCTTTTTCCACGACGCGGGCATTGTGTTCCTGATGGTTCGCGGTGGCATGCGGGTACGGGAGCAAAATGGAAGGCTTTCCAAAAGCAAGAATTTCGGCAAGTCCCGACGCCCCGGCACGGCTGATAATCAAATCGGCATGTTTCATGTATGCATAGATGTTGTCCAGGAAACCACGGACAGCGACATTCGGCAAAATGCCAAGACGTTCGTTGATGCTACCGACATTCTTCGCACCCACCTGCCATACAACGCTGATATCTTCGTGAGCGGCGATGCGTCCGATGCTTTCTTCAATCTTGTTGTTGATGCCAACAGCCCCTTGAGAGCCTCCAACGATAAACACCGCCTTGCGCCCTTCGCGGAACTCCACCGGGCGTTCCAAGGAATCGGCAGAAGGCAGGTCGCGAATCGGATTTCCGAGAATGCGCGTCTTTTCAATCGGGAAGCCTTTCATCGCCTCTTCGGACGTCACAAAGACCAACTTTGCGTAACGGGAGCCGACTTTGTTGGCAATACCGGCAACGGCGTTCTGTTCTTGCAGATAAACGGGAATTCCCATGGAACCGGCAGCAAGAACAATCGGAAGCGAAACATATCCACCCGTCGCGATAACCACATCCGGATTCACTTTCTTTACGACACTTTTTGCTCGTCCCAAGGACTTCAGCAGGTTAAACGGCAAACTCAGATTCTTGAGGAACGGTCCACGATGCAGGGGAACAGCCGAAATATATTCATACGGCCAATTCTTAGCCACAAGACGTTCTTCCATAGAATCCTTGCGACCTGCGAAGGTGATATCCGTTACACCCATCTTCTTCAAGCTTTCGGCAATAGCCACTGCCGGGAAAATGTGGCCACCGGTGCCACCGCAAACAAAGAGGAACTTTTTCATGTGAATCTCCTTCTTGCTCCAAAATTCGTAAACCCACCCGTTTCAAACAAAACGGGACTGCTCATATAAGGCTCGCGGATGCTCGTTCCAGTCGTCGAGCGGGATATGTTCAACAAAATTCCAATAAACGCCGCCGAGAAAATCAGGTTCGTTCCGCCAAAGCTGAGGAACGGAAGCGGCTGACCCGTCGTAGGTACAAGCCCAACGCAAACGCAAACATGTATCGCAAAATTTAAGAAAAGCGAAGTCGTCAAAGCCACGGCCATGTATCTCCCGAAACGCGTCGTCGAACGCCTTGCGATGTTGAAACCTTGCGAAAAGAGAATGGCAAAAGCAAGCAACACCGCAAAAGTCCCGACAAATCCAAATTCCTCGCCAATCACGGAATAGACAACGTCCTTGTGCGCTTCGGGCAAATACCCGAGTTTCTGTTCGCCCATACCGATACCCGTACCGAAAAGACCACCGTTTCCAAGAGCTTCGAGTGCATGATGCCCTTGCCACTGAGAAGCCGTCATCGAACCATCCGCAGAGAAATGCGCCAAAATTCGACTGCGGGAATGCGGTTTCAAAAGCATCGCGATAAGCCCCAACGGCATACTCACAAGCACGCTCAATCCCACATACTTGTAGTTCGCCCCCGCAATCAAAAGCAGCACAAGCAAAAGAACACAGAACATGATAAGCATGGAAAAATTCGGTTGGCAAATCAGCAAAACAGCCGAAATCGCAAGAGGTACTGCCGGCTGGATAATCGTGCACTTGACCGACTTTATTTCGTCACCGGCATTCGAGAGTTTCGCGCAGATCCAAGTCACAAAACCGAACTTCATGATTTCAGACGGCTGGATGCCCCAAATCCAACGGGAAGCGCCTTTCACCTCGCCACCCGAGACGATTGCGGCCAACGTAAGAACAGCCCCGAAAATAAAGATAAATCGCGAAGTCACTTTCCAGAACGCATAATCGATTCTATAGAAAAGCCCAAGCACGACAGCAGCCGCAAGAACCTTATGGAGGTGCGCCTTCAAATAATATTCAGCGGGCAAGTTACGCGAAGATGCCACAGGCGCCGACGCAGAATAAATGACAACAATGCCAAAGCACATTAACGCTAATGTGACAAATAGCAAAAGCTTGTTCATTCCCGGTGTCTGAGACGTTGACGACATCTTAAATACTAAATCCTACCTTAAACCTTGAAAACAGGCGTCATGTGCAAAAGCGCATCCACGACCTGTTCCATATGCATACCACGACTGCCCTTCACCAGGAGAATATCCCCCTCGGCGACCGTATCGCTCAAATAATCCACAACGTCCGCGACAGAATCAAAATGGAATACGTTTTTCATGTGGCGGGACTTTGCTCCATCGACATATTTCTTCGCCTCTTTACCGACAGCGAGGAGCATGTCGAAGTTCATCTCCGGCACCATGGCGCCAATCTGCTTGTGCAAATTGCCGCTTTCCTTGCCAAGTTCGAGCATGTCGCCAAGCACCGCAATGCGCTTGCCTTCGACCCTCATGTTTCCAAGCGTCTGGAGCGCCATTTTCGTCGATGACGGATTCGCATTGTAGCAGTCCGAAACAATCTTGAAACCGTTCGCATCCTTGATTTCCATGCGCATGTTCGTGGAAGTAAAGCCTGCAAGCGCCTTCGCGATGTCCGCCTTCGGAATGCGGAACGTCTCGCCCACGGCAATTGCCGCAAGCGCGTCGTAAAGATTATGGTCTCCCGGAACGTTCAACACAAAGTGTGTACGCCCCACATAGAAGTCCGCGCAGAAATTTTCGTTCCACTTGAGCTTTTCGGGCTTGATGACGCCACGGCGTACACCGAACGTCACGACCTTGAAATTCTTGTTCGCCTTAACCTTGCAGAGGCGTTCGTCATCGGCATTCACAATCAACGTGCCGCCCTTCTTGAGGCCCGCGACGATGTTGATTTTTTCATTGAACACGCCATCCAAATCGCCGAGACGTTCGAGGTGGCTTGCGCCAATGTTCGTAATCACGGCCACATCCGGCTCCGTCGCTAACGAAAGCGGACGGATTTCGTCTGGGCCGCTTGTGCCCATTTCGACAACGGCAGCTTCGTGGCTGTGTTTCAGCTGGAAAAGCGTCATCGGAACGCCGATATGGTTATTGAAGTTCCCTTGCGTGGCATGGGTGTTGAACTTCATCGAAAGAACGGCCTTCGTCATTTCCTTCGTGGTCGTCTTGCCGTTGCTACCGGTGATGGCGACCTTCTTCAACTTGAAAAGTCTTTGATAGCCCTTGGCCAGTTTCAAGAGAGCCTTCGTCGTATCATCGACCGGAGCGTACATCTTGAAATTCGGATCGATAGCAGTTTGGTTTATAACGCTCATCAGAGCTCCATCCTTTTCCATTTGAGAAACAAACTGGTGGGCGTCAAAACGCACGCCCTTGATAGGCCAAAAGACAACACCCTTGGCACTTTCGCGAGAATCCATGCAAAGATTCACCTTGCGTTTCAAGGTGCGGGCCGGAACACCGACAGCTTCGGTTTCCAGAATCTTGAGCATTTCTCCAATAGTCAAATCAAGCTTTAACATTCCATCGCCTTCACCGCGATTTCGCGATCGTCAAAATGATGTTTCGTCTTGCCGATAATCTGGTAATCCTCGTGGCCCTTGCCCGCAATCACGAGCCAGTCGCCCGCACGCAATTCCGCACAAGCGCGGTGAATCGCCTCTTCGCGATTCTCGACCACTTCAAACTTGTCCGTCGTCATGCCCGCACGCACATCTTCGATAATCGAAGACGGATTTTCGGTACGCGGGTTATCGGACGTAAGCCACGCCTTGTCCGCAATACGTTCGGCAATGCCTCCCATGATCGGACGCTTCGTCTTGTCGCGGTCACCACCGCAGCCAAACACGCACGAAAGCTTACCGCGGCAAAGGCTGCGAGCCGTATTCAGCACACGTTCAAGAGCATCCGGCGTATGGGCATAGTCTACGATGACATGCTTTCCGTCCTTGTTCCAAACTTTTTCAAAACGACCCGGAACACGGACGTTCGCAATCGCCTCGCGTACGGCAGCTTCCGAAATCGACAACGCATGCGCCCATGCAATTACCAAGAGCACATTGTCCACGTTAAAGTCGCCACAAAGCGGAGTCACGAACTTATCTTTTGCGACCATCGGAAGCGTAAATTCAAGACCGTCCTCGGTATTCTTCACTTCGCCAAACGGTTTCACGTCGGCCTTTGGATTTCCAAGTCTCGAAACAGCGACCTTACGGCAATCGAGTACATTAAAAAGCTTTTCGCCATGAGCGTCATCGATATTGATGACCGCCACGCCATTTTCGGCAAGATACTTTGTAAAGAGCAGTTTTTTCGCTTCGAAGTAGGCATCCATCGTCTTGTGGTAATCGAGATGGTCCTGCGTCAAATTGCTAAAGAGCCCGCTCTTAAAACGAATGCCAGCGACACGACCTTGATGAAGAGAATGCGAAGACGCTTCCATCACGAGATCTGTGCAGCCCGCTTCAACCGCATGCGCCGCAAAAGCATAAAGATCAAGTTGCCCCGGCGTCGTAAGCGTCGCCGGCACGGACTTTTCGCCAATTTTGTTCATGATGGTGCCAAGCAGCGCCACCTTGTGGCCGGCCGCTTCAAGCATCGCGTTCATGAGGAACGCGCTCGTCGTCTTGCCGTTCGTACCTGTAACCGCATGGCAGACAAGCTTGCTGAACGGATCCTTGTAGAAAATCTTTGCCGCTTCGAGGCGTGCCGCCTTCACGTCCGGGACCTGAATCCACTTGGACGTAAGTCCTTCCGGTGCCATCGTCTCGCCCACGACAGCGACGGCCCCCGCGGCAATCGCACTACGAGCAAACGCTTCGTATCCATCCGTCGGAACGGAGAAGAATAGATTCCCCGGTTTCACACGGCGGGAATCATCGCAAAGCCCCGTCACGGACAACTTTTCCATAAGTCCTTCCGAAATCATCAGCTTTTCTCCTTTAAGGTCAATCTGCAAACGACGCCCTTCTGCAATGTTTCTTCTGCTTTAGGTTCCTGGGCGACCACGCGACCTTTTCCAGTATATTCGACATTCATCCGGATGTTCCCCATCACTTCGAGGGCATCCTTCAACGAAAGACCTTGCAAGTTCGGCATCTTGCTTGCCACGGCATCACCGAGCAAAAGCGTTTTACCCGTCGTTCCGCCCATATCGACGCGTTCCGAAATCACACGACGACCCTTGCCTTCGAAACGCACCTTGCAGTAATTTTTTCTAGCGTAATCCTTGGCCGCAACAACCGTCATCCCGGCAAAATCCTTGTCGCAAGGAGATCCCAGCTGCACCTGTTTCAAGTTATGCGCAATCGGGGAAAGCCGCGGATGGTAATAAACACCTTCCATGATACGACGGAAAATAGGCCCTGCCGTAAGGCCACCCACATGTTTTCCTTGCGGATCATCGACAAGCACCAGGCATACATAACGAGTATCCTCGGCAGGCGCAAGGCCGATGAACGAAGCCACCTGTGAATTGCGGTCATAAGAACGTGTCGCTGCATTATATTTTTCAGCCGTTCCCGTCTTGCCGCCAAACAGCACGTCGGTAAGTTTATGCGAAGCTACTCGCTTAGCCGTACCGCTATTCACCACGCGGTTCAGCATTTTGCGGATAGACGAAGCCGTCTTTTCAGAAACGACTCGGCGAAGTTCCACAGGTTTGTTGCGTTCGACAACGTCTCCGTTCGAATTGCGCCATTCCTTCACAATTTGCGGACGCATGAGCACCCCGCCATTCGCAATCGCCGCATACGCCATGACCATCTGGATCGGAGTCGTCGAGACCGCGTGCCCAAAGCCCATGGTCTTTAAGGTTCTGTCGTCACGGGTGAGTTCCGTCGGCGTCAAAAGTTTTCCGTTTTCTTCGCCATCGTAGTTGTCAAACGCCCTAGTGCCAATACCAAAAGCACGCGCCATCTTGAACAAGCGTTCGGCCCCCACTTCAGAGGCAATCTTCGCAAACACGATGTTCGAGGACTGCACCATGGCCTCGCTCATGTTCATGTCGCCATAGACGTGCGTATCACAAATCTTTTCAATTTTCGGGTTCCATTGCCAGCAACGTCCTTCGTTCGCATAAACCTTGTCGAGGCCGACGACATGATTTTCAAGGGCAGCCGCTGCGGTAATGACCTTGAACGTAGAGCCCGGTTCATACGACATCGAAATGATTTCGTTTTTCGCCATGCGCCCGATGCCTTGAATCTTGGAATTCGGATCGAACGTCGGGTAGCTCGCCATCGCCAGAATTTCGCCCGTATAAGGATCAACGACCACGGCGCTCGCGCTCGTCGCCTGGAACTCGGCGACGCCGTCTTTCAAAGCCTTCTCGACAATTTCCTGCATGTTGCGGTCAATCGTCAGCACGAGATTCAGGCCGGATTTCGCCTCGACAACATTCTTCGAACGGTAGTAAACTTCACGGCGGTGCACATCCTGGACACTCACTCGAATTCCTTCGTCACCGCGGAGACTATCGTCAAAAATTTTCTCCATGCCCATGCTGCCGCTGCCGTTATAGCCCACCTTGCCTACAATCTGCGAGGCAAGCGAACCCTGCAAGAACAAACGGCTATAGCCCAAGTTGTCGCTCGTATCGCGCATGCTTTCGGCAAACACGATACCGTTACGGTCCAGAATCGAGCCACGCTCGGCATACAAGTTTTTCGTATGCGTCACCATGGACTTTGTATTCACCTGATACACGCCACGGTTCAAAATCTGGATGTCAAACGTCTGCAACACAAGCACACCAATCGTGCAGAGGACAAGGCACTTTAATATGAACAGGGGATCTGCGCCGTACTTATTCATTCGACTCCCCCGTCACCATAATTTTCACCGGAACATCGTAAAGCCCAAGCCCCGCGCGTTCCGCGAAATCAGCAAGATAATCCATCGACGTGAGCTTGTTGATTTCAAAATCCTTCAAGAGAATTTCGCGATTGAGCAAGCTCGCCTTTTCACGCAGCCCGTAGAACGTACCGTAAAGACGGTTGATACGGTTCTGCATATACACCGGAACCATAAAGACAAGCACAAGAACAAAGAGCGGCACGACAACCATCACGGCGCTCCTTCCTGGCTTAGCGGATTCATTCTGCACATTATCGATCATACTCTTTCATAGATCCTTAATTTGGCAGAACGAGCCCGGCTGTTCCTGTTGATTTCTTCGGCCGAGGGCAAAATCGGCTTGCGGTTCACTTTCTTCAAACGCTGGTGGTTTCCACCGCACATGCACACCGGCAAGTTTTCCGGACAAATGCACGCTTTCTCAAATTCCGCCGCAGTTTCCTTGACACAGCGGTCTTCGACCGAATGGTAGCTCATCACGACCAGACGACCACCTACCTTGAGGCAGTCTACAGCCGCACGGAGACTGTCTTCAATTTGCTTGAGTTCGCCGTTCACTTCCATACGGATAGCCTGGAACACACGGGCAAGCAAACTGTTCGCCTCACGGCGCTTGTCCGGGAATACAGCTTCGACAACAGCCTTGATATCGCTCGGGAGCACATCGCGATTTTCGAGAGCAATTTCTTGAACTTTGTCCTTAATGCGGGAAGCCAGTTTAAATGCGCGATCCATATCGGCATTCTTGCGGAGCGCTTCAGCGAAATCATCGGCGCTCACCGTGCGGAGCCATTCCTGCGCGGACACGTTTTCGCGACGGTCCATGCGGAGGTCGAGCGGATTGTCGCCCACAAACGTAAAACCGCGGCTGGAGTCATCTACCTGATGGCTGCTGATACCGAGATCGTAAAGAACGCCGTCAAGCGTGTCCGGCGCTATTTCGTTTCCGAGTTCACCAAACGGAACCGGATGGACAATAAACTTGGGGAGAACGCCCTGGAGGCGCTTCGTTGCAAACTGGACGGCTTCGTCGTCGCGATCAAACGCATGCAGCACGCCTTCGGAATTCAACCTTTGCGCAATAGCATAAGAATGGCCGCCTCCGCCAAGGGTGCAGTCCGCATACGCTCCGTCAGCCCTGATGTTCAGACCGTCAAGGCATTCTTCAAGCATCACCGGATCGTGATAGAATTCTCTCCCTTGAACTCCAGCGACCGCGGCTTCGGAAATTTCATTTATATGTACTGACTTGCGGAGGTACTTATCGGCCATTATCCCCCTCCGTCAAACCTTCACCATAGAACGCGGCATCGAATGCGTCGATAGCTTCATTTGTCTGTAAGCCATACTTTTCGTTGAAGCGTTCAGGATTCCATAATTCGAGAGTCTTACCGCTGGCCTGCACGTAAAGCACTTCGTCTTTAAGGCCGGCATACTCCAGCAAAATCTTCGGAAGTAAAATGCGGTTCTGGCCGTCAAGCTCCACAACTGTGGGGCAAAGGCCTCTCCGAACTAAGTCGGTTTGACGGCGGTCGGACCGGCTGTCCAAGTCCGCCATGAATTTCTCGTACTCCGACAGGACGAACAACCGGAGAAGGAGGTCCTTCCCTTTCCATCGATCGCCGTTTGGGCTTGTCCTATGAAAGAAGTGAAATTCATATTTGACACATTTTACCACAACACTTATCACACGTGGTAAATATACCCACTTCCACCCACCATGGCAATACAAAACAGGACGAAAACTTAAAAAAACCATACTTTTAATATTTGTTATCGAATTTTTTACACAAAGATTTGCTCATTAGAGCAGTAATTAAATAATATTTGCGTAAGTTTTATATTACAATGGGGTAAGGGGTTAAAAATTGGACCGTAGGGAGTTGTGAGCCGGGGACTATTCTAAATTTCCTTCAAACACGCTGCAATCAACGAATAACCAATAACTAGCGACCAACAACTAAAAATGCTTCTCCGCATTCCTGAATTTTACGATTCCTTCCATTGCATTGCAGCCAAATGCACCGACACCTGCTGCATCGGTTGGGAAATCGACATCGACGATGCAAGCGCCGAACACTACGGTTCGATCGAAGGGGATTTCGGCGATACGCTCCGTCATAACATCGAGAACGGACATTTCAAATTGAGTCCCGGCGACCGATGCCCGTTCTTAAGGCAAGACGGACTATGCGACATGATCTGCCACCTCGGCGAAGAAAGTCTCTGTGACATTTGCCGAGAACACCCGCGATTTGTCGAAGTTTATGGAGACGTAATGGAAAAGGGACTCGGACTCTGCTGCGAAGAAGCCGTACGCCTCCTGCTCGCATCAACCGGAAATGCGCACTCACCCATCATCTTTGCCGAACGCGATATAGACGACATTCCCGACGAAATTCCCGAAGACGCGCTCGAAGCCCGCAACGCCATTTTCGAGGAACGAGAACATTTGTTCAAAATCCTTGCGGATTACGACAGGCCGCTCAACGACCGACTCATCGAAATTCTGGACTTTGCTGCAGAAACAAGCGGTTTCAACATTTCCTATCAAAGCGAAACCGGCGCATCCCCTATTACAGATAAAAAAATTGCAAACAACATCCAGCAGTCGTGGATCGACCTTTTGGGCAAAGGCGAAAGTTTCGGCCCTGCCTGGGACACCGCCTACAGGCAAATCAAACAGACTTACACCATGCAAGGGACCGACCATTCGACACCGTCCCTTTTTACAGACCAAGACGGTGAAAAAGTCATCGCTTACTTGCTGTTCCGCTATTACATGAAGAGCCTTTTCGACGGGAACAGCCTTGTCAAAGTTGAATTCGCCCTCTACTTCTGGACAATGCTAAAGAAATTCGGGAGAATCTTTGCACAAGCAAGCTTCATTCCCAACGAGCCAACCGCCAAAATCGCCGCCATCAAGCTACTCAGCAAGCAAATCGAATACTCCGAAGAGGTCATGGAAATTTTCGAGACAGAATTCATGGAAAACCCAGCATTTTCGGTGGAGAATTTCAAGAGAATCCTTGCAGAATAGGCTCTATACATAGTTATGGGGCAAATTTTTACATTTTTTTCCCCTATTTTTGACAAAAATCACAATTCGACCCCGTATTTTTTGGTATTTTACAACATGTTTAAATCGCGATCCGTGGGATCATTGTAATAACGCTTTTAGGAGTATGTGTATGCTTAGTCGCATCTTCAGTTTGATTGTCTTTGCAGCAGCAATGAGTTTTGCCCAGTTCGCACCGGAACCGCAAGTCGCCAACATTACACTAATGATGGATTCCACGACGAATCAGCCCATGAAAATGGACTTTTCCAAGCATCTTTCAGGTATCAGCGATCCGGGCATTTTGTTCAGCCATTTCAGCAACCGACCGCTGCTCATTTACTATTTCAGCCCCAAGTGCCCGCACTGTCAAAAGCACTTCCCCGAAATCCAGAACCTCATCAAGGAATATGAACCCAAGGGGCTCACGGGCATCGCTATCGGTCTGAACGGTGGCATCAAGAAAAATGACATCCGCATGTTCATCGACCAGTATCACGCAGCCATCCCCGTATTCCAGGATACCGACAGCAAATTCGGGCCGACCTACGGCACAGGTTACATCCCGGTCGTCTTTCTTGTACAAAAAGACGGCACGTTCTACCGCTACGAAACACTCAACGAAGCGAACATGAACCATCTGCGCGCTACGCTGAACAATATCCTGAAGAAATAGCATATCGTAACATCTTTCGGCTTCTTTGTTATTCCCGCCTCCGAGCGGGAATCTTTTTTTAGATGATCTCAGCCCTTAAGCCAGGGTCTGTTGTTTTGTCGGCGGGAGGCTACTCGGCCCTAGGCCGAGTAGTTCTTGCTGGGGCTCGGTCATGGGATTAACGGCGAGTCGGCGGGACTCACAAAGCACTTCGTGCTTTGTAGCCTCTGCTACGGCTCGGCAATGCCCGAGCGAGCTCGGGCGCTGCACTCGCCTTGCGCAGAGGTCGAACTTGGCTTTTCCTGTTGCACCAAACGGTATGAAAAAGGCTCCCATAAAGGGTGGCTTTATTTAGACTGTTTCTCAAGTTTGATTTGAGGTCGGCGGGACTCACAAAGCGCTTCGTGCTTTGTAGCCTCTGCTGCGGCTCGGCAATGCCCGAGCAAGCTCGGTCGCTGCGCTCGCCTTACGCAGAGGTCGAACTTGGCTTCTCCTGTTGCACCAAACGGTATGAAAAAGGCTCCCATACGGGAGCCTTTTTCATACCGTCGGCGGGAGTCGAACCCACGACCCGTTGCTTAGAAGGCAACTGCTCTATCCAACTGAGCTACGACGGCGTAGTCTTAATAAAGGTGGCTCAAATATAACAAAAAATTTGTTTTTTCGTCAATTTTTCGCTTAGGCCGCACCTATCCCTCCAAAAAATTTACATCATCCCCATTGCCATTATCGGGAATTTTATTTACATTTATGCATGAATTCAAATATTTGCATAAACAAAGAGAGCGACCCCGGCAAAGCATTGCGACGCAAACGTCAAAAGCCGCATCGCCCCCACGGAGAAATTTATGAAGATTATCGACATCCTGAAGCAAGACAAGATGAGCCTTTCCTTCGAGGTGTTCCCGCCGAAGAAAGAAACGAGTTTTGAAAATGTCAAAGCAGCCACCGAAGCGATTGCCACCCTCAAGCCGGCTTTCATGAGCGTCACATACGGTGCAGGTGGCGGAGTTAGCCAATATACGCTCGAAATTGCGAAGAACCTCAAGTACAATTTCAACATTCCGATGCTCGCCCACCTCACCTGCATTTCGAGCACCAAGGAAACCATCCACCAGCGCATCGAAGACATGAAGGCAGCCGGAATCAAGAACGTGATGGCCCTCCGTGGCGACCTCACGCCGGAACTTATTGCCAATGGCCGTGGCGACTGCGATTACCACCACGCTGTAGAACTCATCCGCGAACTTAAGGCTAGCGATTCCGATTTTTGCATTGGTGCCGCCTGCTACCCCGAAAAACACCCGGAAAGTCCGAACCAAGCCGAAGACATCAAGCACCTCAAGGAAAAGGTCGACGCAGGAGCAGACTTCCTCACGACGCAGATGGTGTTCGACAACAATTTGTTCTTCAGCTTCCTCTACAAGCTCCGCGATGCAGGCGTGAACTGCCCGGTGCTCCCCGGCATCATGCCGATTACGAATGCCAACCAGGTCGAACGAGCCATCAAGCTTTCCGGTTCGTTCATGCCGCAGCGTTTCAAGTCGCTCGTGGACAAGTTCGGTAGCGATCCGGAAGCCATGAAGCAGGCGGGCATCATCTACGCGACAGACCAGATTATCGACCTGTATGCGAACGGCATCACGAACGTCCACGTTTATTCCATGAACAAACCGGATGTGGCCGAAGGAATCATGAAGAACGTCTCCGCGATTCTCGGCAAAAACTTCGCCGGGTAATTAACGCGCCGTCATTACGGCGCCATTTTCAATGTCGTCATGTTGAAGGGTGAAGCCCTGAAACATTTCTACCATAACAAGATTTAACTGGATTCTTCGTCCTTGCAGGACTCAGAATGACGAGATGTAAGGATTCAACTATATACGAAAAAGACCTGGCCGTAAGCTAGGTCTTTTTGAATTATCCCTGAGACAATCTACTTTGACGAAGCGCCTCTAGTTTGGCTTGCATCTCAGCAATTTTCTCATCGGACATTCCCATTTCTCGTAGAACAGTTTCTGTATCGTCTCGATTCTGAGCCAATTCAGCTTTAGCGTTTTCAGCCTTTTGATGTTCAACATCAGCTTTTTGACGTTCTTCGTCAATCAGCTTTTGAGCCTTGGCTTGTTCTTCGGTTCGCGCATCGGCAATCTCCTGGCGGAAAACATCGCCAGCACTGACGAATCCATACTTTTGTCCAATGCTTTTGAACGCCATGTTCAACTCCTTAAGGACTTTATCCACGAGACAGTCTACTTTGACGAAGAGCCTCTAATTTGGCTTGCATTTCAGCAATTTGTTCATCGGATATTCCCATTTCACGCAAAACAGTTTCAGTGTCGTCACGATTCTGCGCCAATTCCGCTTTAGCATTTTCAGCCATCGCCTGAGCATCGGCAATCTCCTGGCGGAAAACATCGCCAGCACTGACGAATCCATACTTTTGTCCAATGCTTTTGAACGCCATGTTCAACTCCTTCAGAGCGTCTTTATCAAGATACTCCGTCAAATATACACTAATTTTTTCTAGCAAACAAGAGCGCTCCTTGTTAGGCATTTTTTGCAGTTTCGGCTTGAACTGGTTGAATACCTCAAGGATTGCATTCTTGTCGTAAGCGTGCGCCATCGCCGCGATTCCGAGGCCTGTCGTTACATCTTCGCAAGCAAGGCAGTCGCTGACCGGAATATCCGACATGTTCACGAACACACAGCGGAACGGCAAAACCATACCATGAAAATATGCGGGATAATCCTTTTCAAGTAATTCAAGCGGGTTCCAGTTATCACGTCCATTGTAGAATATCATCGCCATCGTCGGGAGTCCGTCGAATAGGCGGCCCTCGTCAAAGCGTTTCATCACGGAACGCATGTAACGCGCAAGCTGATTGAACATATCG
>CADCDO010000003.1 GCA_902800345.1 Fibrobacter succinogenes | reverse complement strand
TTTTAGATGCGTTTGACTCTTCATTAAATCATTTTTGGGTTAATTTATTTGTTTATCAAAAATATAATGGTTATAGTGCTTTATGTTATCGTTTTTTCCTAGCGACTAGCGATGGCTCCGCTTTTTATTGTCGGTATCAGGATGATGAAAGTTGGAATTTTGAGGGTGGAGTTCATTTTGAGTGGGCTTTATGGAATGACGATGGACCCTATTGTGATGATGATTACACTGAAGTTTGTTATGACGAACGTAACCATCCTTATTATTGCCATTCAGGAATAAAAAGGAATAGTTTAATTTATCGGCCTCTTAGTAAGGATAAATCTTTTCCATACAAGGTCAACGGCATCCCTGCAACGAAAAACTCTTCGAATATTGTCATCCAGAATAAAAAACAACCGAAACTTAAGCTCAAAGGAAACTGATAAAGACTAGGTTTCTGTCAAATCATTAATGGCTGAGAGCTGTAGTCATGCCAATTGTGCTTCGTTCAGTTGTCGCGACTCTCGCCTTATGCTAAATTTTAGCCCATGCTACAATGGGATACGCTTCTTTCTGCGACTCGTTACGGTCACCCGGCTGACCCGGATCCGAACCGTTCTGATTTTCATCGCGATTATGACCGCATAGTTTTTTCGACCGCTTTCCGTCGCCTTGGGCGCAAGACTCAAGTTCACCCGTTCTCGGTGAACGACCATGTGCATAGCCGCCTCACGCACAGTTTGGAAGTTTCAAGTGTGGGCCGTAGCCTTGCGATTACGGTGTATCACCTGATTAAAAAGTATTTGCCGAAGTACGTGAACGAATACCAGTTTGGCACGATTGTGCAATCGGCATGCCTCGCTCATGACATTGGCAATCCTCCGTTCGGTCACGCTGGTGAAGCCGCCATCCGCGAATGGTTCCGCAAGAATCGCCATTCGGCGCCGATGGCTGAACTTCGCGAAAAAGAAATTGCGGATTTTGAAAATTTTGACGGCAACGCTCAAGGCCACCGCATTTTGAGTAAACTGGAATACCACTTCCTCGATGGTGGTATGCGCCTTACTTATGCGACAATAGGTTCCATGATAAAGTATCCTCGTCTAGCTTATTATGGCAGTCCGACTAGTTTATTCCAGACGGAGGCCGAACTTTATCGTGAAACTGCGGAAATTCTCGGGATTCCCGAAGTGAAAAATGGCGTGTGGGCGCGTCATCCGTTAGTTTATCTCATGGAAGCGGCGGATGACATTTGTTATTCCATTCTCGATGTCGAAGACGCTATTGAGCTTGGTATTCTCACGTTCGGCGACGTGCGCAACATGTTCAGTTTCTTGTGCGGCCCGGAGGTCGATATCGATCGCGAGTTCGAAGAAAATGGACAGAATTTCAGGGATTTCCTCAGCAGTATCCGTGGACGCGCCATCCAGAATTTGATTGATGACGTGGCTGTGCTTTTTGTGAAAAATTACGACCGCATCATGGAAGGCTCGCTTGACAAGCACTTGATAGACCTTTCTCGTTCCGATACGATGGAAGGTATCCGCATTGCAAAGCGCCTTGGCGTTGAACGCATTTATCCGGACCGCCGCAAGACGGAACTTGAAGTCGGTAGCTACACGACGCTCAGCACCGTGCTCGATGCGTTTATCAACGGCGTCTATGACTACCGTCAGAACGGTCGCAATTCATATCGCGCTAGCCGCATCGTGCGCCTTATCGGTCAAGCTAAAATAGGCCAAAGTGTAACGACCGCGGAGGCTTACCACCAGGTGCTCGATTTTGTAAGCGGCATGACGGACAATTACGCCACATATCTCGCTCGTCAAATTGGCGGGCTTGCGATGGGGTATTAAGAGGTTTGCTTCGTGAGTGCGCTGGATATCGGCATTAGAAACGACGCTTCGAAAATTTGGTTGTTCGATTACGACTTGACGCTTTACGGCGAAGAGGAACGCTTTGTCCTCAATTCTCTCGACCACCGCATTGCAGAATTTGTCCAGAAAACAGTCGGCGGGACATTTGATCGCGCAACGGAAATACGCAAGGATTATCTGGTCCGTTTCGGAACGACGCTTGCGGGACTCATGGCGATGAACGGGACTCAGCCCGATGATTTTTTTGACTTTATCCATGAACCGGAATATTTGATTTATCCGAAGGTGGCGCCTGAAAAGTTGTCGCTCCTGCAAAGTCTCAAAGGCCGCCGCTATGTGTTTACGAACGGGCGCGGGGACTGGAGCCGTGCCGGCATGGCGCACATGCAGATCGATTCCGCTATCGAGGACGTTTTTGACCTCAGGATGATGAATTGGGAAGGCAAACCGCATGCGAGCGCCTACGAAAAAATGGAAAAGTGGCTGGTGTCGCATGGCCTCTTGGCGCCAAAAACATCGGACAAGTCGCAAATCGTGCTGCTCGAAGATTCGCTGCGCAACTTGGAACCCGCCCATGAACGCGGCTGGACGACCGTTCTTGTGAATCCGAACATACAAGCGCCCGCTTGGGTGGATTTTCACATCCCGCATTTGCTAAATTTACGGGAGAAACTGATTGAATCAAGTGATTAGTATGCAGTGGTTAGTAAACAGGTATGAGGTCGCTTCGCTTTGGGGGCGTGCTAAAGCACTTTGGGCACGCTTCGCTTTGGACGGTTGCTTATGCTTGTTTGCTCAAAGCACCGAAGGTGCGGAATGACAAAGCCGCCTCCTAACACTTAAAACCTGTAACCTAACCACTAATCACTAACCACCAACCACTAAGAACATGCTCGACTTACTTTCCATGGATTTTATGCAGAACGCTTTGATCGCGTCGGTGCTTGTCGCCTTAGCTTGTGGCGTCATGGGAACGTATGTCGTCGTGAACCGTTTGACGGCGCTTTCGGGCGGCGTGGCGCATGCTTCTTTTGGCGGGGTTGGGCTGGCGTGCTTTATCGGCTTTTCGCCGATGCTCGGCTCGCTCGGCTTCGCGCTCGCCTGCGCGATGCTCATGGGCGCTCTTACGTGGCGCGACCGCAAGCATTCCGACACGTTTATCGGGATTATCTGGGCGGCGGGCATGGCGCTGGGCGTGATTCTCACGGACCTGACGCCGGGTTACAGCGGCGAGATGATGAGTTTCTTGTTCGGTAGCCTTTTGACCGTGCCTACGGAACTTCTCTGGTGGATGGGTGCCCTGCTCATTTTCATTCTGGCGTCGGTTTCCATTTGTTACCGCAACTTTCTTTCGATTTCGTACGACCCGGAATTTGCGCGCGTCCGCGGCATTCCCGTGCTGAATTACTACATGCTTTTGATTGCGCTGATTGCGCTTACTGTCGTGATTGCCGTGCAGGCGGTGGGCATGATTCTCGTGATTGCGCTCCTTACGATTCCGGCCTACATCGCGGAGTGCTATGCCAAGAATTTGCGGCAGATGATGCTTGTCTCGGTCGTCGTTTCGCTTGTGCTAGTGGTGCTCGGGCTTCTGGTCGCGTGCCAATTGAACTTTGTCGTTGGGCCTACGATTATCGCAGGCGGCGTCATTTTGTACTTGCTGAATTTTGCCGTTAAAAAGATTGTAAAAAAATAGGAGAGGGAAATGTTTTCAATGCTGCGCTTATCTGTAATTTTGGCGTGTTCGATGTTTGCGACAACCGCTTTTTCGGCGGCCGCTCGAAATGCGTTTAACAACATGGACGTCAAAACGTCCTATTCCGAACTGTTGCAGGAGAAGAACGCCCGCAATGATTCCCTGTTGCCTGCGTTCGATGGCGACAAGGCTTTTGCCGAAGTCCTCCGCCTGAACCCGAAATTCTGGAGCATGGGAAGCGCCCTCAACAAGGAAGAATCCCTCGTGACGAAACTCCACGTGAACATGGTCTTTGTTGACGGTACGCGAGAAGACCAGTTCTGCGAACTCGACAAGAACGTTAAGAGTTCTGCCGACGAATGGAACGTGCGCATAGGTGCGGACTTCGTCTCCGGCGGTTCGAATACGGTTCACGTCCATGTGCAGCAGTGCTTGGACTACGTCCGCGATCAGCTTGGTTACGCCATCAAGAAAGGCGACAAGGTTGTCTATGTCCCGCCCAAGGAAACTCTTGACAAAATCAAGAAAAGCGAAATCCCGGACGCCATCGACATCGATTTGCAACAAACGCTCTTGAAAGCCCACGAAGATGTGAATCTCACCGGCAAGTGCCCGAAAGATATCGAAGCTTACATCATCCTCATGAACGTCTATAACCAAGTCAAGAACATGAAGATGGACTACGTTGTCATCAACGACCAGCTGAATAAGCAGCGTAATGGTGGCTCCCGAGTTCAGTCCTGCGCCTTCAGCCGCGAATGGAACAAACGCTATCAGGAAAGCGCAAGCTTTGAATGCGATATCGACAAGGACCGCTGCACGTACCGCCAAGAAAACGACGGCGATACCGAATGGTCCATCAATTACGAAAAAGACCGCTTCGAGTACATCAACAAGAAGTTCCTGTTCTTCAATCGCGGCCCGATGAGCATTCACAAGGGCGGCACCATGATGGATCTCCGCCTCATTCGCCTTTCGACGACGCTTTATCTCGAAGCGTACATCAACTTGAAGGGCGAACCTGTGACGCTCGGTCTTGTCATTGTCCCGGGCGACAAGACACTCAAGGACTATGAGGATGACCGCCCCTCCGCAGAAGAATCCCGTGAACTAATCGAAATGGAATAGCGACGTCTGAGTCGGTCGGAATTTTTTAGTACAACTCAAGAAAAACTAGAGAAGGACATTGAGGAAGCCTACGTAGAGGTGTTTCCGGGGAATCAATGCGTTCATCGACAGGTATAACGACCGTCGCAGGCTCTCATCCCTAGACAACCACACCCCCTCGGAGGTATATTTTAATCATGTGATCCTGAAATTGGTCGCATAAGAGGACAAAGTTCAGGCAACCTCTAAAATTTAGTTAAAATTTACAATTTACAAATAAATTAATATTTACTATATTTAGCCTCGTAACAAAACGATTTTTTTATGGACCAGCTCAGCTTTTTCGACCTGAACGACAGACTTGAACAGATTTCAAAGATAGGCGACCCGCTCGAGGTCCTCGACGAGATCGTGGACTGGAACAAGTTCGACTCCATCCTGCTCAAGGCGAAGGCGAAGATACTCGCCTCTTTCCTTACGTACAACATGTTCAGGATGGTGGCGATTTCACGCCCGAAATGGGCCTAGCCCGCGTCGCGGGCGCCCTCCGGGGCGAAAACCGGGCCGAAAGGCCCGGAACAAAGAAGGCGAAATGCCTGAAATGCGATAATTTCACGTCTGAAAACGACAAATGCTCCCATCTTCAGGAAAAAGATGTATTTTTAGAGGTGGCCTTCAATTAAGAAACCGGTTTTTCCATTCAGAAAAAAACGACCACTTTAAAATGTTAAGTTTTTGAGGGAAGGAAAGCATATTAAATATCATTGAGAGGATAGCGTGGGAAATAATAAATTTAAGCCTGCTAAGGTGGGTGATTGGGTCTATTGTAATGGTGATTGCTTTGGAATATTAATGCATATATTCACAAAACGATATGCCCCTTATGATGAAGTCCCAGAAGACAGTGTTGTTGGTGACGTAGAGTACCGTATAGGGCAATATAAGATTTTTGCCAAAAATGATGGAACTATTTATAAAAGGAATAGGGTTAAGTTTGATGACTGTTGTTTGGATCAAATAACGGAAAAGGATAAGATAAGATTGAATAAGATTATCGAACAAAACCAATCTGAATATCAGAATTTCATGTCTATAGAAAAAAAAGTTTATAGTATGAAAGAATATACATATCATTTGCCTGAAGGATATACGATTGATGATATGACAAAATTGTTCGACTCTTATAGGAAGGAACTACCTGAGAGATTCACTTTCAGTGATTTACGCGAAATCTGCAAAAAAAAAGATTCTCCAATAATGTTAGATAACTATGTGAGATATGGGTATCGACATTATCCCCAATTTTCTTTGGTGTTATATTATCCAATTGAAGATTTTGAAGGAGAGGATATCTTGTATGATTCTCTGAAAGTTTGGAGTTGACATGGATAATGAACCACAATATGTAGACCTTGGTTTGTCAAGCGGCAAACTTTGGACGACAAGTAATTTAGGTGCAGAGGAATCAAATGATGTTGGAGATTATTATAGGTTCGGAGAGACCGAATCAGTCTCCAATGTCCCTTACAAGTTCACTCTCGCTAATGGAGAATATAGTAAGTATCATAAAGATGGCCGTCGTCATCTGGAATATGAAGATGATGCTGTGACGAAAAAGTATGGATTAAGATGGCATATTCCTACGATACTTGATTTCTTTGAGTTAAAGCAGACTTGTGAGTTGAAGGCATTTCCCAATGGAGTGCTTTTTATCAGTCGAGTAAATGGAAATCAGTTATTTTTGCCTTCAGACGGAAACCCTAAAACTATCAGGTATGCCACTGCTGGAGTTGAAAATGATGAGAATCTTATTCGTGTCTTTATGTTCGGAGGCGAAGTGTCATACGAATATGGTGTTGGAAAACTGCCAAGAGATTCAACCTTTTTAGTTCGAGGGGTTGGATATCCAGAAAAAGTTGAACATCAACCTTATATGGGACATGAATATGTAGACATGGGATATGGATTTATGGTGGCAGAAAAGGATTTTCTCTCCGATTCTACATTGTCTGCGGGTCCTTTATTTTGGATAAATGATAAAGGACAGTTATGTCAGTTAATTAATTCTGAGTCACAAGGTAATGTGAAATATAAAAAGAAAGGAAAAGAATCTGTCATTTTGTTAGAGGAGGATATTATACGACAAAACTGGAAAGGAGAGTGGAGAATACCAACACAAAGGGAATTTGCCTTTATACTATCTATATGTCATATAGAGTTTATATGGTTAGATGAAAAGCAGAGTAAATGTGCGTATAAACTGACGAGTACCGTTACTGGTAATGTGATCTATCTTCATATAGATGTGGGGCAAACTTCTTCTGAAGATTGTCCATGTTTTCAAATAAAATATGGAACATCTACATTGTGTGGTGATAAATGGCATACAACCATTACAAATTGTAAAGGTCGAAGTAGCGAGGAAATCTTGGTGTTGGGCTTGAGGTATAAATTTGATGCGTGTCATTTGAGGCCTATTTTTAGAAAACAATAAGGTTGAAACATAGAACCATGGTTAGAATAAGTGGTCGGAATTTTTACACTTTTCAATATTTTTGACGTTTTCCGCCAATTTTGCGAAAAATGAGCCGTTCTCAACGCTTATTCTGGAGGCGTCGTTTTTTTGTGGAACATTTATATAATTTGTGTATATTTTTAAACTAGTGGTGGTTTCGGGAGTTTGGGGGAGATTTGATGAAAAAATTTGCATTTTTGTTCTTGCTGGTTTCGTTGGTTGCCTGCTCGGAATCAGAAAATATTGCCGATTTTGATGATTTCGGCGATTTAGGTAGTTCCAGTGATGTTCTCGCGGTAGAGAGTTCGTCGAGTTTTGCCGAACTGTCGAATTCGACCGATCTGTCGTCGGCTACGGAAAGCGTACTTTTATCAAGCTCATCAATTAGCGTAAGCGAATTGTCCTCGTCCATATCCTCGTCCGCAGCCATAACGCCCATAAAAATTTGCGCGTCTATGATTCTCACAGACGGTCTAGATTCTATTGCTTCCAGCGAAGACTATTCTTGGGATAAGGGCGGCGGAGCCGGCTGCGGTGTTGCCTCCTTTGTCAAAGGTTCAGGCGTTAGCAGAATTGGGGCGAGTGATTACGCCTCCTATTACGATACTCTCCTTGCACGCAATCCTCCCGCGCACATGGTTGCGCTCGACACGATTCTCGAAAAGCGTATCCAAAAACTTTCCGAATCGGGAATTGCACCAAAGCAGCAGGCTGAATGCATCGCACAAACGGAACTGTTCGAGGCCTTGGGAATCGATTCCGTTATCAATAAAAAATCAGGTGTCACAAAGGTCACCGTCAGTCGAGCTCTTGACTATATTTTTGGCGGCACGACGCAAAGCGATTTTTATAAGGGCGTGAACGATTATTTTGCAGAGAATGGCACGCTTTTATTCGAGCATTACTGCAATTTTGAGGATTTGGACAACTACAAAAGTGAAAGAAAAAACGGAAGATATTATCCCAATATTTTTAACACCTATCCCCGTTACACTTTATACGACAACAGTGCTTTCGAATCGAAAGGATGCGCTGGAGGCATACCACGCCCCATCCCGCTAGAATTGGTCAATGAGACAAGACGCAAGTGCATGAACCTTCCTATTTGCGACCAGTCCAATCGCGGGACCGTCGTCGAGGTAAAGCATATTTATGCGTATTTGGGTACGGTCCCGTTCGTTTGCAGGGATGATGGCTGGAATACGCCGAATGAGATGGAACTTGCAACAGATGGAAATCCATGTGACAAAGAAGGTAAATACGTATTTTATTCTAAACGTCCCGATACTTCGTTCGTTTGCAGCTTAGATTCGGGATGGCATAAGGCGATGACCATCGATGCAGAAACTTTTGACGTTCCCTGCGATGAACATGGTAAACTTTACAAAAGCCCGAATAGACCAAATGTCACCTACGTTTGCCGAACGACGGCGTTTTGCAGAACCCATAATGGTCATCAAGAAGCTCCTTGTTTTGCTGACCGCGGCTGGGATTACGCCCAGCAAATAGATTTTGAAACATTGAACGACGAATGCGACAGCGAGGGCAAGACGTACCAAAGTCCGTCGGATTCGAACTTGTACTACGTTTGCCATGACGGAATGTGGACCGAGTTTTTCAATATGCCTTGCGATACCGACAATATGCGTGTCACCGTTAAAAATGAAAATGTTAACCCAGGCTTCGATCGATACATTTGTTATAACAAAACATGGCGGCGCGCAGGCGAATGGCACACGGATTTCCCCACTGAATATTATTTCAATCCCGATTTTGATTACGGAAGTTTCGAAGACCCACGCGACCATCGCATTTACCGTACGACTGTTTTTAAAGGCAAAACTTGGATGGCCGAAAACATGAAGTACGAGGGAACATTCTTGACGGACAATCCTCAATCGACAACTTGTCTCCAAGACAGCTGTAAAAATTTGGGTCGTTTCTACGATTTGTACGCCGCCGCAACGGTTTGCCCCGAAGGGTGGCGGCTCCCTGATTCTAGCGATATTGAAGATTTTAGAGGTTCGCCATTGGATGTTGGAAATTTATTTTCGCTGCTTTATTCTAGAGGAACGAATGACCCTCACGGCTTGAGTTTTATTCCGACAGGAAGAATCAGGAACCAACCTGACTTTAGTTTATATGGTGGGCAAGGAGGATCCTATCTTATGTGGATGAGCCCGACTCAAGAAAAGAAACGTCGTATCGCCTACATTAATGGGATTGATGTTGATTTTTGGTGGGGCGAAGATCTTAGAGAAATGTACGCAGGTAAGGAATACGACTATACAACTTACGTGCCGATTCGCTGCATCAAGGAATAAATTAAGGAGGAAAAAATGAAAAAAATTGCATTTTTGCTAGCTGCTGCGACATTGCTTGCTTGCTCGGACTCCGAAAACGTTGCCAAGGTCGATGATGTTCTTGCTTTGGAAAACAGTTCTTCGAGCGTTGACGAACTGTCGTCTACGACTGGAAAATCTCCTTTGTCAAGTGCCGAAAGTAAAGCCTTGTCCAGTTCGGCTGTTCAAGACGGAAAATCGAGTGTCGCGGTGCAATCGTCTTCTTCAGGGAAAAGTGTCAAGTCCAGTTCTTCTGGAACGGTCCTTTCCAGCGGCAACGAAAACAGCGGCAACGAAAAACAAGTCCCCTCCAATTCGAATTATCTCGACTTTTTAGATGAGGAAATATCCAGTAGCTTTGGATGTGGCGGGGGCGTTGCAGGAGGTGCTGGTGCTGCAGGGGGAGTCACAGGCATGGGAATTGGTTTCTCAGTGGATTCTTCGTCTCTTGCGATTTTCCCTTATACGCAGATTATCAAAGCACGAACTGCAAAACTTGTTTCAAACGGAGTCGCTGCGGCGGATGCCGAAAAAAAGGCAAAGGAAGAACTTATTGCAGCTTTGGGATTGGACACGTTGTTCCGCGAAAATCCGCTGCAAGAACGCAATGCCAGATTTACGAGGTCTAACGTAGAACATGCTTTGAATTATTTTTTCTCTCTTGACACTGTTGCTGTCGCCAGTTTTATCAAGTCTTTTTCTGAAAAAGGAACGTTAGACCGTTCTGAATATTGCGGTATATGGAATGTTTCTTTAACACCAGGTTGGGGTCAAGCTACGACAGATTTAGTTTATATAAGGGCTCGTGTATGGGCGAGTAATGCTGCTCAACGTGGGTGTGCCGCGACCGGTTACGAGGAGGTGCCTCCTACCTACATATTCAGCAATCTCTATAGGAAATGCATAGGGCTGCCTTATTGCGACGATAAAATGTTTGGTGCTGTCCAGCGGGCCGGCTTAAAAAACATCATCAGCGATACATTGTATTTTTGCAATGTGAACGGGTGGACGTTTTTGAGTAGTTTTGAAGAAGATACCAAGGATGTCCCTTGCGATAAAGTCGGGAAGGTCATCGAGAGTCCGACTGTAGGCGAACGTTACTATATCTGCAAGGCCGATGGCTGGAATGTCGCTACGAAAATGGACTACGAAGTGCAAGACCTCGCTTGCGGCGAATCGGCCAAGCTCGTGAAAAGCCCGACGGACACCAGCAAGTATTATTTGTGCAAAAATTCAAAGTGGAAAATTGCGGATCAAATGGAAATTTCAACGACAAATGTTCCTTGCGACCGTGTCGGGAAAATAGTGGATAGCGGAACCAAGGACTATAAGGGGAGAATCTTTTATATCTGCCGCGATACGGGCTGGGATGCCGCAACGCAAAGGGAAGCGGACATTGGCGACAGAACTTGCGATGCGGAAGGTAAAACCGTTCAAGGTGTCGTTGATACGAATATGTCCTATGTCTGTTATCAGAATTCTTGGGCCGATTTTTACGATGCTCCTTGCGATACGGACAACAAGAGAGTTCGTGACTGGAAAGGAGGTTTAAAAGAAGATTACATCTGCTATAACGGCAAATGGAGTTATTCAAGAAATTGGAGCTGCGAATTCCCGAAGGAATATTACTTTAATCCGAATGTTGAGTATGGAACTTTGGTAGATGACCGCGATGGCGCAACTTACAGGACCGTCGAAGTCAATGGCAACACCTGGATGGCCGAAAACTTGAGGTATGTGCCGTCTGACGCTACGCAAAGTGTCGTTGTCGAAGAAGGGTGCGAAATTGCAGGTCGATTCTATTCGAAGGAGGCTGCGAAAACAGCTTGCCCTGCGGGTTGGATATTGCCTGATTCGACTGTTGTCAATTCGTTGAAAAAAGGATATGACCAACGTCCCATGTACTTGCAAAACTCCTTTAGCCAACAGTTCGTGTCTCAAATCGGATCTCTTTGTAGCAGCACTGAATGTAACACGTACGGAACATCTTTCTTGCCTTTGGGAACGAGTAAAAGTCCGAATACTAAAAATGGACCGGAAAATACCAGGTACTGGGCTTATAATTCCTCAAAAACAGGCGACGTTGTTGCATTTGGCCTGTCTGACAACAATATTTATCTTTATAATATAGGCGCTGATGACCTACTTACCATTCGCTGCGTCAAGGAATAGGGCCTCACTGCATTTTTGGGCGTTTTTTCAGCGAAAATGTTGCGCGCAACGAAAAAAATTTTTTTCATGAGAGTGTTTTCTCCTGTAGTATGTATTTTATAAGAAAATCGGCATGACGATGTTGTGCCGAATTTTTTGACCAACAGAAAATTCGTCTTTTCTGCTGAAAAATAAAGGGACAAGGTTATGAAAAAAATTAAACTCTTATTAACGCAGTGCTGTCGTGCGTTCCAAATCATAGTCCATCGTTATCTGATTTTCTCCTTTGTCGCTTTTATTATTGCGAGTAAACTTGTTTTTGCCGAAACCGAGCAGGATTTATTTGTGCTGCTATGCGCTGTTGCGGTGCTTGGTTTTGTCATCGTCTTCTTTGGACGGCGCGGGGCGATGTATTCGTACTTTATAGGTTTGGGTTTCTTGGCGAGTGTGACTTGCAGTGTCTTGGGGTGGGTTGCATTCTTTATTGAGATCCCTTTGTTCCTTGCGATTTCGATGTATCTTGTGACGGATGAACGAAATAATGATCGTAAACTTAAAAAAGAAATAATGTCAAAGTTTATGACTGCAAACGATTTGTATGCAGAAAGAAAGGAATCCTTTGAGGCTATCTTGAAATACATTTCTAACCACAGTGTGATTGGAATCGACAGCCCGTATGGTAATGGAAAGTCGTCGGTTGTAGAAGCGCTTAGACGTAAAAGAAGAAATTGGGAATTTATTACAATCGGTATTTTATCGACGACCCTGGAAAATGTCGAATTTTGCATAATTCGCGAAATTAATCGTGTGCTGGAATCGTACGGTGTATTTTCTAATCCTATAAGCAAGGTGAAATCATTCTTTTCGCATGATTTTGCCTATTGCGTCGGTGATTTTTTGTTTGAAAGTCAGTCTTACGAAGAGCAGATGAGAAATTACGTGGATGATATTCAAAAAATAGGGAAGGTCATCGTTCTTAATTTTGAAGATATCGACAGGATTACGAATATAGAACATCTGAATAAAATTTTTGCGATTTGCGATACCCTCCTTAAAATTGAAGCGAAACGAGAACCAAGGAAGCGTTTTATTAAGGTTATATACCAATACAGTGAAAAAACTTTAGATAAATTATTTATGGAAAAATATGGACAAGAACGTTATACGGAAAAGTATATTCCGCATTCAGTCAGCTTGCCTGTGTTGACGGGTGAGTTTTTTAAGAAGGTTCTAGAAAAAAATTTGGAAAAGTACGATGAGATAAGGGATTATAAATTTGATTTTTTGGGCAATCCCTATAAACAAAAATTACTGCAACAAACGAATTTACGGCTTGATTTGGAAAAAATAACGGTGCGTGCTATAGAACAAGTTCTAGACAAGGTGAATTCGGCATTTAAATTGTATGGAGTAAAAAAAGGTGATACGATGTTTTTTGAGACAGCTGTGATTTTCAATATAACGAAGTATTTTTTTCCTGATATTTACGAGGTGTTAAAAAAGGAGAAGCTGATGGATGACCAGAAGCTTTTTCATTATTTCGACGAAAAAGAAAATGAAAATGAGCTCTCTCTAATCGGCTTGCGTAAAAAGATGCAAGATGACTTTACACGTCGTGGATCTACAGCACTTAAATTTTTTGATGAGAAAGTCAACAAAAAGGCACTGGATAATAAAAATGCATTGATTATTTTGTCTTTGTTAGGGTATGATGACGATTATTATGGCTATAATCCGTTTAAAATTGAGGATAATTGGGATAAAGTTCCTAAGGATCTGTCGGAAAAAATGGTCGAAAGAAACAAAATCTTCCTAAAATTGATGGATTTGCACTGATTTTTGTCCGAAAAAGCGTCTTTATGGGGCATGTTTGATGTTTTTTTGTTTGAAAAAAGAAATTTTTTATTATATATTATGGTGGAATAATTTAAGGAGAATATTATGAATCGTTTTATTAAGGCTTCCCTGATTGCTGCGATGTTGACAGCACCTGTTATGGCTGACGAATCCTTTGGTGGCGTCGGCATCACCATTTACCAGGTGAACGAGGGCGTCCATGTGGCAGAAGTCATTCCGGGGACTCCGGCTGCCGAGACCAATCTCAAGGCGGGCGATGTTATTACTGCTGTTGACGGAGTGAGCCTCAAGGGCCAGGATATTGAATTCTCGAAGTCCAAACTTCGTGGGCTGGTCAACAAGCCGCTCGAAATCACTTATACGAGCAATGGCGAATCCTACTCCACAGTTATCCGTCGTGCACAGATTACGGTGAAGGACTTGGACAACAAGGCTGTCAAGAGCTGGTACGGTGACAAGAAGAGCGTGAACGTGCAGGAACTCGAAACGTTCGCGAGCGCAACCGAAAACGACAAGCAGCTCGTTGCCGTGCTTAGCCGCGGAAACCTCATCAAGAAAGATGTCGCCGTCGAGTCCGCAAATGTCAACGGAATTTATGTGGAAAAGGCCAAGACCGCTCCCAAGATTTCTAAGCCTTCTGCAGTTCGTACCGGCGATGCAAGCCTTCGCCTCTTCAACCGCAAGGCGATTTCGTTTGCTCTCAAGTCCCCGGGCCGTGCAAGCGTTACCATCTTGAACGCCGATGGCGAACTGGTGACGACGCTTAACCTCGACAATGCGATGGCTGGCGTGAACACGCTTGCTTGGGATGGCTCCCAGCTCCCGTGTGGTCGCTATGTTATTTCCATTGACCACAATGGTAGCGTGAGCGGTGCTAACGCTGTGTTGAAGTAATTTGCGCTTCGCACGGTCGTCCCGTTCCGAGGGTAAAGCAAGATTATCATTAATTTGATGGACGTTCCTGTTTTGGAGCGTCCTTTTTTTCTATCTTGTGGAACCGTGATTTTATCCAAAACCCATCGTTTTCTGTGGGCCGTTTTTGCAATTTTTATCGCTGCGGTCTTTGCTCCTCGCTCGTATGGCGAGGAGATGACCCGCTTTGAGCTTGAGGAACGCGAACAACCCGTGGAAGACACGACGGAAGTCGATTGGATGAACGATACGACAGGCGTGGATACGATTGAATACCGTGCGGTCGATTTGGTCTATGACGTGGAAACTTCGACGTTCAACTTGAACAAGTCGGCGCAGCTCAAGTACCGCACTGCGACTCTTGAATCCGATACGATTTGGATGGACCAGAAAAATCAGATTTTGGCGGCCACGGGAAACCCGGTGCTTCGCGAAACGAAAAACCCGTCTTTGTCCGGCATGCGCCTCAAGTACAACCTCAAGTCCAAAATAGGCGAGGTGTATTACGCGACGACGTTCCAGGACAACCAGCAGCTGAACGGCATGGAGGTCCGTCGTTTGCCGGATACGCGAATCCAGATTGCCCGCGGCGATTTCAGTACATGTAGCGATACGACTCACCAGCACTTTTATTTTTACGGACGCCGCATGGTGGTGAAGCCCAAGGAGACGATTACCGCAAGGCCTGTGGTGCTGAATATCGCCGACGTGCCGGTGGCGGTTCTTCCGATGATTGTGGCGCCCCTGAAGAGCGGACGCAAGTCGGGCCTTTTGACTCCCAAGTTCGGTGGCGACCAGAAACAGGGCTTCTATTTGCGAAATATCGGGTTCTATTACGCGGCGAACGATTACTGGGATGCGACGCTTTCTGGTGACATTATCGAAGGTGACGAGGCCCGATTCGAACGCTCTACGTTGTCCGGCGAAATCCGCTACAAGAAACGTTATTTGCTGGACGGTTATTTGAAATATACCAGTTATCTTCAGGAATTTGATTTCAGCAATAGCGGCTACGACATTTCGTTCTTGCATAACCAGAACTTGACTCCCGATGCAAAGCACACGTTGAGCGGTCAGGGTTCGTTCGTGAGCAGCAAGAACTTGCGTAAGGACAACTCGCTGGAAGCGAGCACGATTTTGAACCAGCAGGCGAACGCGTCTCTTGCGTATTCAGGAAAATTCGGGAACAACAAGAGCTTGACGGTCAGGATTTCGCAGAATCATAACCTCACGACGGGGATGCTCGAACGCAACTTGCCCGATATCCAGTACCGCATGAGCGGGAACCTTTTCAATTTTGAGCTGGAAGAGGGCGAGGTGGCCGCAGAAGACGGATCGTTCCAGTCGTTCCTCGAAAAGTTCAACTACAGCTTTACGAACCGTTTTAACTATTACATGCGCCGTGACAAGGACCTCTTGCAGGACAAGGATACGACGGCTCATTATGTGGGGTATTCCGGAACCTATACATTGGATTATTCGGGAAGGCTTTTTAACGTTATCAATATTACTCCGCGGGCTTCGTTCTCGGGGTATTGGACTGGAACGTCCTGGCGTAATCCGAATGATTCTCTGTACAAGCGAAAGCGCTACATGAGTTTTAATCCGAGCGAAGGTTCGTATGGTGACGTGGCTTACAATCACAACTACAGCTTGACTGCCGACACGAAACTTTATGGTATCTGGGTGCCTGAAATCGGGCGGTTTACGGGTGTGCGTCACGTGCTTTCTCCGAGCATCTCCTATACGTATGCGCCTGAAATCGATACGGTCAAGTCGTTCGCACCTCATCCGCTTTTGGGGCAATCTCCCTACCAGCAAAAGCAGCAGACGATTGGGTTCAGTTTGAGCAACGACTTTGACATCAAGTATCTCAAGCAGGCTGCACGTGTCGATACGACCCGCGGGGATTCCTCGAAAAAGGCGAAGGCCGTCGATGAACAGTACGGTACGCGCCGCCTGTTGACGACAAGGCATAGTTTTTCGTATAACTTTGCTGCGGATTCCCTCAACTTCTCGGATATTTCGTCATCGTTCGGATTCCAGATTTTGCAGGATTACATGTTCACCATCAACACCCGCCACAGTTTCTACCACAAGTTTACTTCGACCCCGAACAAGGTGAAGTTCCCGGAACTGACGTACTGGGGTTACGAACTTTCGAAGAGTTTCCACTGGAACGGTACATTCAACGGCGGCCTTCCGTCGCAATTGGAAAAGTATGAGATGCTGAAATGGTCCTTGAGCCTGGATTACCGTTATTCGTTCAGCAGCACCCGCGTGGCCAGGAACTTATTTAAGGACAACATAAACCATTCGACGGGGATTTCGGCGACGTTCCAGCCGACGGTCAACTGGGATGTCTCCTACAGCACCCGCTATGATTATAACGAAGGCAAGTTCGTGTCGCATGAGTTTACGTTCAAGCGTGTGTTGCATTGCTGGCAGCTCGACTTTACGTGGACGCCCACGGGGCCTGCCGCCGGGTGGAGCTTCTCCGTCTATGTGCGTGACTTGCCGGACATCAAGCTGAACGCGGGCAGCACCGACACGAAGTACTATGATTAGGGGGTATGAGGTATGGGCGCGGTCGCCTGCGGCTCCCTTTGGGGTATGAGCTATGAGCACGGGCCTACGGCCCTCTGGGGTATGAGCGATTGCCCAAAGCCTTGCAACGCAAGGCAACCTCAGAGCGAGTTTACGAGCGTGCCCAAAGCGAAGCGACCTCAGAGGCACAACGTGCCGACCCCATAGCTCAAAGCGAAGCGACCTCATACCTTATAATTATTGACCAACAACCAATGACTATTGACCAATGACTAAAGACCAAATAATCCTTGCTAGCGGTTCGCCTCGGCGTTCTGAAATCTTAAAGCAACTAGGCGTTAAGTTTCGCGTTGTCGTCTCGGGCGAAGACGAAAAGCCCGTAAGCACGAACCCGCTGGATTTTCCGCAAGAGAATGCCTGCATTAAGGCTTTGTCTGTATCCCGCCAGGTTCGCGATGCCTACGTGCTCGGTTTTGACACGCTTGTCTTTTTAGATGGTAAGCCATTGGGAAAACCGAAAACTGAGGCCCAAGCCCTAGAAATGTTAAATAAATTAAACAATCGGGGCCATTGGGTCATAACCGGAGTCGCTATAGCCCGAAACGGAGAAATCCTTCGTTCGTCCGAAGAGAAAACGGAGGTCTTTTTTAGAAACTGCTCCTTACAAGAACTTGAAGATTATGTAAATTCTAAAGACCCGATGGATAAGGCAGGTGCATACGGCATTCAGACGAATGGGGCGCGCCTGATCAAGTCTATCAATGGATGTTACTACAATGTGGTTGGGTTACCTGTTGCACGTACATTGGAAATGTTGGATAGCTTACAAGTTAAGGTATAGCAGATGATTCAAATGGATGAAATGAATCCCAACGAACGCCTGGGCGATTTTCTCGCCAGAGTTCGCGAATCTCAAGGTTTTTCTGTTGAAGAGTTTTCGGAACGCACAAAAATTTCGGTCAAGATTATTCGCAACATTGAAGCTAGTGACTGGAAGGCTCTCCCTGTGGAAGCTTATGTGCGCAGTTACCTGAATTCCATATGCGCTAAGCTAGGCTTGGACGCCAAGGCTATTTTGAAAATTTATAGTGAAGAAGTCGGTTCCAATTTCGCCGTACGCGACGTGGAGCCGCTTTTGCAGAATATCGCCCCGATGACGGAAGACGAAAAGAAACCGCGCAGCAAGGCTGTGCCTATCGCCATCGTGCTCCTTGCGATATTGCTCTTTGTCGGACTCCATTTCGTGACGAACGTGGATTCGAATTCTGATGGCAACGCCAATCCTCCGGCGGTGGTTGCATCTGAAGATTCGTCGGAAGTAAACGCGGACATGCCGGAAGGTGCCGAAGCTGTTCCTGTTGATTCCATCAAGGACGACAAGAACGAAAAAGTGACGCAGGCCGAGGTTGACAAGGCGCTGAAAAAGTCCGAAAATCTCCCGGCATCTGCAACGATTTTCATTTCATCGACTTCCAAGAAGGACACCGTGAAGGCGCCGACGGGGCCGGTTTCGGATAACGGCCGTACGAAGATTGAACTTGTGGGTTCTGGTGAAATGCGTTCTTGGATCGGCATCAAGCGCGACGAAGACGATGATGAATTTGTAAAAGAAGCGAACATTGCGACAGTCGATAACAAGCTTGTCTATACGGCTTCGGGAACTTTGTACATAGTCATCGGTGAACCGCGCGCTATCGGCAAGATGTTCTTGAACGGCGTGGAAACTCCGATTCCTCAGCCGAAGTTCGGGCGTGTGGCTCGCTTTAGCGTGTATGACGGTCGCGTCCTTCAATAAGAGGTTCTGACATGCGTTCTTCCAAGATTTCTCGTAAGACGGCTGAAACCGACATCCAGCTTTTCTTGAACCTAGACGACGCTTCTAGGGGTAAAATCAGTTCCGGTTCCGGCTTTTTGGATCATATGCTTAACTTGTTCCAAGTTCACGGCGGGTTCCATTTGGATTTGACATGCAAGGGCGATGTCGAAGTGGATATGCACCACAGCATGGAAGATATCGCAATCGTGCTGGGGCAAGCGCTTGTGGAATGCCTTGGCGACAAGAAGGGTATCGAACGTTACGGCTTTTATTTTGTCCCGATGGACGAAGCTTTGAGCCGCGTGTGCATCGACTTCAGCAACCGTATCGGCTTTGTCTGGAACGTGAAACTCCCGGCTGCAACCGCTGGTGGCATCGAAGCCAGCATGTTCGAACATTTCTTCAAGAGCCTCTGCGAAAACGCCCGCATGAATTTGCATGTAGAGCTCTTCTACGGTCACGACAATCATCACTGCCTGGAATCGATTTTCAAGGCGTTTGCCCGTGCCGTGGCGATGGCTGTGGCTCCTTCGCGTAACGTGAAGGGCGTGCCGAGCAGCAAGGGCGTACTTTAGGCGCTTGGGGCATCCGCGAACGCGCGAAGCCTTGGTTTCAAAACATTGTAAACGAAAAAGACGAAACATCAGTTTCGTCTTTTCCTGTCTTTAGTGATGCTAAATGTGGTTTTGTCTTTTGCGTTACTTGTAAAGCAAAGCGAACACCATGCCAGGGCGGAAGTACTTACCAGCGGTGTACTTGAGTGCCGTGCTGTGGAGCAGCGTGAAGAGCTCGTTCACATCGACCTTGTTGCTCTTGGCAATGGCGCCGAAGGCCTTCGTGAAGGCGGCGATGTTGCGCGGGAGCTTCGGACTGATGCGGGAGTCGGCGAGGAGTGCGCCCTTCTTCAGAAGTTCCTTGTGCATCTTGTCGGCGGCAGTTGCGCTGAGGCCGAACTTTGCAACGAGAGCTTCCGGGTGGAGGCGGCAAGAACCGTTGAATCCTTCCGGTGCAGCAAACGGCACGCGGGCTTCGTCATAGAGGTTCCCGATCATGGAATCGGCGAGCACGGAGGCTTCCTTTTCCAAACCGTGGAACATCATGGCGGTCATGATGCTGTACTGGATGCCGATCCAGACGTCGTGAGCCTGGAAGTTGAATTCGTCCAGCGGAGAACCGTCTTTATGGACAAGGTTTGCAGCCCCGATGAGCGGGCTGTTGGCCTTATAGTTCGTATTGAAAATTCTGAGCAAGTTAGACTTTGCCTTTGCGCTGTCGGTAATCGGTTCGAGGTCGAGCAAGCGGAGGTAAGTGTCTGCAAGCATCGTATCGGCGAACACGTCGTCGCTGTCGTTAGCAATCTTTGCTTCCCAGCTCTTGGTGAAGGCTTCCTTGCACTGAGCCGTAATCCAAGCCTTCTTGAGGCCGCGGAGTTCGTTTTTGGAGAGGTCTTCGCCGTCCGGGATTTCGCCTGCGCAGAGCCATTCGTTGATGGCCTTCACGCCTGCGTTCGGATCTTCCGGGAGTTCCAAAGAAACCTTCACGGCTTCGCGGAGTTCGGCGTACTTTTCGACGTTCAAGTCCTTCATTTCCATCGGGGTCACGAAGAAGCGGAAGTAGCCCTCGTTTTCGTCCCAAAGGGATTCCGTAAATTCCTTGTTCGCTGCTTCGGACTTTTCATTCCACTTGGCGGCTTGTTCGTTATCGCCGAGGAGTTCTGCAATCTTGGCTGCAGCGCGGAGGCCTGCAATCCAGAGGGAACCGCAATACACGGAGATGCCGTAGCTGCAGAGGTTGTCGAACGTGTCGTCGGTACCGTGCGTGAGCGGGAAGTTTTCGCCCGGGTTCACCATCTTTTCGAGGTATTCCATGGCGGCATAGACAGCTTCCTTGCAATCGGCGAGGCACTGCATGTCTTTGGTCTTGTGGTAGTGACGGTAGACCATGAGCACGTATTTCGGGGCGAGGTCCTTCCATTCCTTTACGTTGTGCCAGTCGTATGCATCCGGTTCGGCATCGAAGGGGCTACCGAGGTCGTGAATCACGGCACCACGCACTGCGCGCGGGCCTTCGAGTTTCGGGTCCGGGAGGTCGGCGTAGGGGAGGTTCACGAATTCGTGGTGACGGCGACGGTTTTCGTTCACGGCGAGAATGGCATCGCCAAAGCGCTTCATCACGACGCCATCGAGGCGCGGCATGAGGGCGAGCAAGCTAAAGCTGCCGTAGAAGTAAACGTCGAGAGAGTTGAAGAACGGATAGTCGGCGCATTCGCGAACGAGGAAGCGGTCTTCCTTGTCCCACACGGTGGCTTCGGCGAGGAAGCTGAGCGTGTTGATGGCGAGGCTCTTGAATTCAGCCTGCTTGGCGGCAGTCTTGTAGAGCTTGGCGACCGGCTTCTTCGGAACAAGGTTTTCAAAAGCCTTGAGGCGAGCGTCGAACGTCTTGTCGGCGGCGAGAGCTTCCGTGAGGAGAGCGACCACGCGGCCGTAGGCTTCCGGGTAGAATGCGGTGTACTTCTTGGCGGAGGTGAGCTTGTTCAGCTTGATTTCCGGGAAGTCGAGCACCATGTTGAACTGGAAGCTGACCTTCTGCTTCGGCTTGAGGACTGCGGTAACGGCGATGGCGCCTGCAATCGTTTCACGACCGCTATAGACGTTCTTGACCCAGGAATTGGCAACGCGACCGCTTTGGAGTGCTGCCTTCAAGACGGCTTTCGCGTCGTCCTGGTAGAACATCGGCTTCACGGAAACGTTGAGGTTGTCCTTCTTGTTCCAAGCCACGCTCACGCCCATGCAACCGTTGAAGTCGCTTTCGGTGAGAGCCTTTTCGTTATAAAATTCGATACCGCGAACAGAGCGGCCATCTTCGAGTTCCTTGTCGAACTGCACACCCTTCGGGAAACGTGCGGACGGAACGAGCACAAAGCTGGAGTCCTGAACGCCCTGGCGGTCCTTCTTTGCCATGTAGCCCGTGATGCTGTCCTGAATCTGGACAATCGTCACTTCGCGGGTTTCCTTGGTGTTGTTTTCGAGCGTGAAGACGGTGGCGTTCACCGGGAGGCTGGAGAGGCGTTCGTCGCCCGGAGTCACGTAGCTGGACTGCGTCTTGGTGATGGCGACGCCCTTGCCTTCATAGACCGTTTCGCTCACCGGATAGAGGGCCGTATATTTCATCTTGGCGGCGTCATAACCCGGCTGGCCGAGGAATTCGCTGTCGTTTGCCCAAGCGGCGGTGAGGGCGCCTTCGCGGGCTGCCTTTTCGCCAACCATGCCGTCGAAGAAGTCGATGAGCACGGCGCGGTTGATGGCGGCAACGTCCTTGCCTGCGGCGATCAAAGCCTGGGTGCGGTCGCTGAACTGGATGTGCCAGCGTTCAAAAGCGGCCTTGTTCGTTGCAAAAAGCGTCTTGTCGGCAATCACCTTGTTGAGCTTCGCTTCGGCCTTCTTCTGGTCCTTCATGTCGGCGTCGCCAAAAACGCGTGCGCCGTTTGCATCGAGGAGCGGGAAGTTGTTGTTGTAAATGCCGAATGCGGCGAAGTTGCCGATCACGAGAGCGGCCTTTGCGCTGAGCACGGCTTCCTTGAAGAAGAAGTTGTTGAAGCGGAGGTCAGACGGCTTTTCGGTGCGAACCTGGACGCCCGGCATTACGTTCATCACGGGAGTCGTGCCTGCAGGCGTTGCGGTGAACGTAGAACCGATACCGCCCACGGCAATACCCGTGGTGGAAGGCGTTGTCGAAAGCGGGGTGTACCACGGCTGAATGAATTCCACAGCGAGACCCGGGGTCATCAATTTTTGGACAGTTCCGGCCTGTTTTGCACCGGCGAGATAATCTTTAATGCTCATAATGAGATCCGATATTTAAAGGTTTATATCGCGGAGAAAGATAGCAATTAGTGGCTAGTGGTTAGTGGTTAGTAAACAGGAGAATGTGTGTTGTAGGCGGTAGGCAGTGGGAAGTAAACAGTGGGATGCTGGTTGTAGCGTCCCCGTCATCCTCGAAGCGGTGGGGATCCGGTGATTGTTTGAACAATGGGCACGGTTGCCTACGGCTTCCTTTGGGTTATGGACTATTGCAAGTAGGCGGAAGGATGTGTAGTGTTGTATTCAAAATAATTGTATTTGCTGGTTTTGAACTGGAAAATTTGCTATTTTGTCCAAAAAGGAGATTTGTATGAAATTTATAAATTCAATTTTCTCGAAAGTAAGGGGCTTTGTATTTGCAATAACGTTTTGCATGCTGTGGGTGGCATGTGACGATTCGGCTTCTGCGGATGGAGAAAAATCTAATGCCAATTCGAGTTCGTTGAATGCTGGAAAGTGCGAATACGGAACATTGGTTGATGACGTGGATGGTCAAAATTATAAGACTGTGAAAATAGGCGACCAGGAGTGGATGGCTGAGAATTTGAGACGCAAAACAAACGATTATTGCTATGATGACGATGAAGAAAATTGTACAAAGTATGGTCGTCTCTACACTTGGTCTATAGCTCGAAGTGCATGCCCTAAGGGGTGGCATTTGCCGTCAGAGAAGGAGTTTGAAACATTGCTTGTTGCTGTAGGGGGGACGGAAAACTCCGCAAAAAAACTTAAGTCTTCTAGCGGGTGGGATGAAAATGGCAATGGTCAAGACTCTTTTTGCTTTTCTGCGTTGCCTGCTGGTAAAGTTTATCTTAACGAAACTTATGGCGGTCAGGTTGATCCTAATAAGCGTTTTTTGGAGATAGGAACATCAGCAACTTTTTGGAGTTCTACGGAGGACGGTCCTCATGATTATGTTTTTGATCGGCTTAGTAATGCAAAGACATTTGACTTGTATTCGGGATTAGACTTTGTGTCTTTCGGTAGCAATAGTAAACTTCATGGTCGTAGTGTCCGTTGCGTCAAGGATTGATATAGATAATACGAATATCCTGTTAAGTCTTATATTGCGCCATCTTTTTTCAAACTATTTACATCAATTGTGTTAGATTGAATTATCTTTAGGGTATGACAAAATTGATTTCTTACATGCTCCCCGGCGTTTTCCTCATTGCTGTGTTTTCTTTGCTGAAAGCGTACGTCATTCCCGTGCAGACGACCTTTGAAACGTGGTTCGTCTATTTCAATTTTTTCTTTTGGGTCTTGTGCATCGTTGTCCCATGCGCCATCTACTATTTGCGCACACCACCGGGAATTGATCATAAATAGTGATTAGTAAGCAGTGGTTAGTAAACAGGATCTCGATAAGAATATTCTATAGCATCCCCTAACCACTAATCACCAACCACTAAACACTGATTTAAACTATATTTGGCCCATGTTCAAGATAGGTGTCATGGCTTCCGGCGGTGGAAGCAATTTCAAAGCGATTATCGATCGCATTGGCGAGGGTGACCTCGAAGCCCAGTGCAAGTTTTTGATTACGAACAACGCAGGTTGCGGTGCGGTGCATCATGCCGAGGAATACGGAATCCCGGTTTACCACATTTCGGGTAAAACGCATCCGGATCAGGCGGCGTTCGAGGCTGCGATGCTTGAAGTTCTCGACAAGTACGATGTGGACCTTTTGATTTTGGCGGGTTATATGAAGGCTCTTCCGCTTTGTATGTTAAAGCGCATGCCGAACCGCATTTTGAATATCCATCCGTCGTTGTTGCCGAAGTTTGGCGGCAAGGGCTTTTGGGGGCACTTCGTTCATGAAGCCGTGATTGCCGCGCACGAAACGGAATCCGGCCCGACGGTGCATCTCGTGAGCGAAGAAATTGACCGCGGTCGCATCTTGGCGCAGACGAAGGTCCCAGTGCTGCCGGACGATACACCCGACACGCTTGCCGCCCGTGTCTTGGTGCAGGAACACGCGCTGTATTGGAAAACGATTCGCGACTACGCGGAGAAGGTGATAGGTAGTAAACAGTAAGCAGTGGTTAGTAAACAGGGCGGCTTCGCCGCGATTATAAATCCTAACCACTAACCACTAATCACTAACCACTGCGTAGCCATGAAATTTAAGTTGCCCGCATTTCTCGAAAATATCGAATCCCCGGTAGAAGGGGAGGTGGCGTTGCGCAAGTACGTTGCCAATCCGCTCACGTTTGGCGGTGATCTGGATTTGTTTTCTGCGGGTGGGGGCGCATGTTCTGGAAATGTGGCCGAAAATTCCGCGATTGTCGTGGGCATTGACGAAGTCGGGCGTGGACCGTTGGCGGGTCCCGTCGTCGCCTGTGCCGCCGTGCTCAAGTCGCCCGATGCGCTCTTGACGCTGAACGATTCCAAGAAACTGTCCCGTCCGAAACGCGAAGCGATGTTTGAACAGGTGAAGGACGCCTGTGCATGCTATGCCATCGCAAGCGCGAGTGTTGAGGAAATTGATGAGATGAACATTCTTGAAGCGGATTTCTTGGCGATGCGTCGTGCGCTGCAGGCGCTCGGATTTCCCGGCTTGAATGAGACTGCTCCCGAAATCCCCATCGAAGTCAAAGGCTCTTTTGCCGACGCTGCGAAAGCTGTTGCCGCGAATGACGCTATGCAAAACGTCATCCTGACGCCAAAGGCGGAAGACAACTCAGAAGGCGAGTGTTGCGACCATGCTTGCATGGGCATAACCGAGCCAAAGAGTTGGGGCATAGCCCCATCCAGTGAAGTCTCGAAAACCGTCATCCTGAATGAAGCTCCGCGTAATGAAGGATCCAGTGACGGTTCTTCTAATGCATCGCCTCTCTCGTCTCTCGTCTCTCATCTCTCGTCTAATATCCTAATCGCCGTCGATGGCAACCTCAAAATTCGTGGCGTTCCCGCCGAAAAACAAATGCCCATTGTCAAAGGCGACGGACGAATCGCAAGCATCTCTGCGGCATCCATCCTTGCAAAAGTTTTCCGTGATCGCTATATGGATAAATTAGAAGAACTTTATCCAGGATACGGCTTTGACAAGCACGCTGGCTACGGAACCAAAGCCCACCTTGATGCTATACGCCGTCTGGGTTACACCCCCGCACACCGCAAAAGTTTCCACCCGAAAAGCTTGTAAAAAACGACTTTGGATTACGTGGGGGTGGGGGGTACGCGTCATCCTGAGGGGCTGTGCCCCGAAGAATCCAGTGAAGTTTAATTCTGCGTCATTCTGAGGCGGATGCCGAAGAATCCAGGGCGTCTTGTATTGCGAAACAAGAAATAACTGGATCCTTCACTGCGTTCAGGATGACGTTATGAGGAACGTCATTCTGAGGCGGATGCCGAAGAATCCAGGGCGTCTTGTATTGCGATACAAGAAATGACTGGATCCTTCACTGCGTTCAGGATGACGATTCACGCGTATTCAGGATGACGGCTTGTGCATATTCAGGATGCTATGCTTTCAGGATGACGATTCACGCGTATTCAGGATGACGGCTTGTGCATATTCAGGATGCTATGCTGTATGCGTCATTCTGAGGCGAATGCCGAAGAATCCAGGGCGTCTTGTATTGCGAAACAAGAAATAACTGGATTCTTCACTACGTTCAGGATGACGATTCACACGTATTCAGGATGGCGGCTTGTGCATATTCAGGATGCTATGCTGTATGCGTCATTCTGACGCCAACGGCGGAAGAAAAGAGTGCTAGGCGAATAAAGCAGGGCTGCTTGCAGACTTATTTTTGAGCCGACGCCTCGGATGGCGAAGCCATCAATCCAGGGCGTCTTGTATTGCGATTCAAGAAATAACTGGATCCTTCCCCTACGGGTCAGGATGACGAAGACGCAGTACTGTATTCAACTCAGGATGACGAAGACGCGATTCAAGAAATAACTGGATCCTTCACTACGTTCAGGATGCCGAAGAATCCAGTGATTCTTGCTTATTGTAATTCGAAGAACAAGTCTTTCCATTGGGGATTGGAGGCTTCTAGCAACGCAATTTTTTTCTTTCGCGTCCATCCCTTCAATTCTTTTTCGCGTTGGATTGCGAGGCGGATGTCATTATATTCCTCGAAGTATCCTAGCTTATCAACTCCGTATTGTTGGGTGAATCCTGGAATTCGTTTTTCTTTGTGTTCTGTAACTCGTCTTATAATATCGTTTGTTACGCCTATGTACAAAGTACCGTTTCTTTGACTGAAAAGAATGTATGTGTAGCTTTTTGGTTCCATAAGGAGGAAAATACACAAAAGTAAATAGGGGAGACAAGAGGGGCTTCTTACAACGTCATGTTGAGAGGCGTCGCCTATTGCGTCATTCTGACGCCAACGGCGGAAGAATCCAGGGCGTCTTGTATTGCGATGTGAGAGATAACTGGTCCCTTCACTACGTTCAGGATGACGGCTTGTGCATATTCAGGATGCTATGCTGTATGCGTCATTCTGAGGCGGATGCCGAAGAATCCAGGGCGTCTTGTATTGCGATTCAAGAAATGACTGGATCCTTCACTACGTTCAGGATGACGAAGACGCGATACAAGAAATAACTGGATCCTTCCCCTACGGGTCAGGATGACGAGAGCGCAAAAAAAGAAGACTCAGCTTTCGCCAAGTCTCTTTTTCTGCGGGTGCCAGGACTCGAACCTGGAGCGGTATGAAGACCGGACGAGCCTACACTGCCATAATAAAGTAAGGGCTCGTCCTCTCGCCAACACGACCGGTTGATACCGGTCGCTTTTGGCTCACGGCGGCTCCAGTTTCTCGATGGCGCGAATAAAAAAAGAAGACTCAACATTCGTTGAGTCTTCCTTCTGCGGGTGCCAGGACTCGAACCTGGAGCCTTTTGGTTCGTAGCCAAACGCTCTATCCAGTTGGGCTACATCCGCGTGTTGTCTTCTTTCGTTGACGTGCCCAAATATAGAATAATCGAAAATAATGTCAAGGGTTGGCGCCCAAAAAAGTGAAAAAAAGTTTTCGAATGCGAAAACTTCGCTGGATCGGTGCCTTTCCCTTTAATGTAAGCTCTTTTCCCGCCTTACCGCCTTATTTAGGCCCTATTTGCCCCTTATTCGCGGGACCGAATTTGAACACCCTCCGTTCTTTAGCTATTTTTGTCCGCAAACTTTTTTAGCGTAATAGAAAATGAATAAGTTCAAAACTTTCATGAAGACTCTAGGTGCGGCCATCAAAAAGTATGGCTCCATCGTATGGCAGAAAATATGGAATGTGCTGAAGATTGCCTTCGCCAACAAGGTTTTCCGATGGTTCTTCATCTTCATGACCCCGATTATTCTGATCTTTATTGTGATTGTCGTGGTCTTCATCCATTTCTCTCCGGAGTTGCCGTCCCTTTCGCAGCTGGAACAGATCAATCCGAAACTCGTGACGAACATCTACGACAAGGATGGACAGATTGCGCACGAATACTTCGTCGAACGCCGTGAATGGACTTCGATAGACTCGATTCCCCTGAAGGCGATTCAGGCCGTGATGGCGACTGAAGACCGTGCATTCTACAAGCACTGGGGCATGAACGTCTGGGCGATTCCGTCTGCGCTTATCGAAAGTGCCATGTCCGGCAACAAGCTTCGCGGCGCATCGACTTTGACGCAGCAGCTCACCAAGCTTTTGTTCCTCACGCCGGAACGTACGATTTCCCGTAAAATCAAGGAAATGATGACGGCCATCCGCATCGAGCAGACTTACACCAAGGAAGAAATTCTCGAGTTCTACATGAACGAAGTGTATCTCGCCGGCGGTAACTATGGCTTCCAGGCGGCGGGCAAGTTCTACTTTGGCAAACCGCTCGACAGTCTTTCCATCCCGGAATATGCCGTGCTTGCCGGTATGTTGCAGCGTCCCGAAACGTACCGTCCGGACCGTCATCCGAAGGCTTCCAAGCGTCGCCGCAATACGGTGCTTTACGCCATGCGCGAAGCCGGATTCATCACGAACGAGGAATATCGCAAATACATCGAAGAACCGATTGTGCTTGCGCAGAAAGATAAAGAGGAATCTACCGAGTCGGGCTTGTACTTCTTTGAGGAAATCCGCAAGTACATGGAAAAGAAGTATGGCGAAAATTCCCTCTACGCGGACGGCGTTTCTGTGTATAGTACCATCGATCCGGACATCCAGGCCTACCTCGAAGACGTCGCACGCACGCAAATCGAGAAAATCCGCCGCCGTATCAAATACCGCACGACGCGCAGACTCCTGCTCACGAAAAAGTACAACATGTCCGAAGACAGCGTTGTCGCGCATTTCGACAGCGTCTATACGCTCTTCAAAAAGCAATACCTCGCCGGGGACACGACCCGCAATAGGAAAGGGCAATTTACCCGCTTCCCGGACAGTAACCGTTACCATCATGCCGAAGTTGCCGCTATCTTGATTGAAAACCAGACCGGTGCAATCCGTGCGATGGTGGGCGGCAGCGACTTCAACAAGTCCAAGTGGAACCGTGCCGTACAGTCCTTGCGTCAGCCGGGTTCGTCGTTCAAGCCTATCGTCTATGCGACCGCAATGGACAACGGCGCAAGCCCCTGCGACTCCGTGAACGACCAGCCGGTAACGATTCCCGATCCCGACGACAAGCATCCGAACAAGGTCTGGCGCCCGGGCAACTTCGAGCATGACTTCGAAGGCATGATGACGCTCCGCCGTGCGCTGTACAAGTCGAAGAACTTGCCTGCAATTTTGACGGGCATGAAGTATGGCCTCAGCAACGTGGTGAACTATGCCCGCAAGTTCGGCATCAAGAGGGCGCCTCTGCAGGCAGTCCCGAGCCTTGCGCTGGGCTCCGTCGGTGCAACACTCATGGAAATGACATCAGCCTACACCGTGTTCCCGAACGGCGGTAACCGCATCGAGCCGTACATGATCGAATCCATCGTGGACCGCAATGGTGAAATTCTCGAAAAGAATTCGAAGGTGGAACACGAAGTCTTGCGTCCGGCATCGGCGTACCTGATGGTCGACATGCTCAAGGACGTGAACATCCGCGGTACGGCAGGGCGCGTGTGGGCATCCGGATTCCGCCATCCGAGCGGTGGCAAGACCGGAACGACGAACGATTACACGGACGCCTGGTACATCGGCTTCACCAAGCAATATACGATGGGCGTGTGGATTGGCTCCGACAGTCCGGGAACCATGGGTGCCGGTCACACGGGTACAGAAGACGCTCTCCCGATTTGGATGGCGACAATGTCCAAGTTGCACAAGGACTTGCCGAGACTTCCGTTCCCGGTTCCGCCTGGCGTGATTAGCCGCGGCATCTGCAACCACACAGGCCTTATCGCGGGCGAGTTCTGCTCCGAAAAGTCCTACTGCCTCTACACTGCGGGGTACGGTCCGACCGAAAAGTGCGATGGCAACCATTTCAGTTCGCAGACAAAGTCCGCCGACAACGCTACTTTGTTCAGCAACAAGGGCGTGGTTGAAAACAACCGCTACGAACCCCCGACGCCAAAGAAGAAGAAAGGAAAGAAGGATTCGGAACCTCAGCCGAAGCGCAATGCAAGAAAGATGTTCTAGTTCTTGAGTTGTTAGAAGAACCTTCTTCTGAGAAATGAAATAGCTGGTTCAGTTTGGTATTGCATCTTCATCATTCTGAGCATTCCGCTTTCTCGTCATTCCGAACGTAGTGAAGACAACCGTTGACGCTTCGCGTCCGCAACTTCAGCTCAGCCATAAAAAATGCAAGCATTTTTTGCGGCATTCGCTTTGTATGCTCTTGCATGGGCATAACCGAGCCCAAGAGGTTGGGGCATAGCCCCATCCAGTTATTTTTCGCGTTGCTATTTCAAGACTTCACTGGATCCTTCGGAGTTTGGCTCCTCAGGATGACGTATAATTTATAGGCGCCTTCGCGGCTCCTTTTCTCATAACACTGTTCTGACAAAAATCATTTTTCGTATTTTATAACCATGAATCTTAAGCATTTTATTTTCGCACTTCTTTGTTCTTTGTTAGCCCTGGCTTTTACAGGATGCTCCACCACGCACGTCCAGAAACTGCACATGACGGTATCGGAAGCTCCCGAAGTCCACGGTGCGAACACTTATCAAAAACCGCATTCCGCCTCGTTGCGCGTTACCGGCAATATCAACGCCAATGCGAGAAAAAACGTCAATGTTACTCCTGAAGATTCATCAAAAAATGGTAAAGAAGATGAATGGATTTATAAAATGGGCGGTCTCGAATTTACAGGCAGTGCTGAATTCTTGTACAAGAACGACGAAGCCATTTTAGGTCTAGGCATAGGATACAATGATGGTTTATTCCATTATATCATTTTTGGAGACAACGAATCGTTTTATGAATATGGTTTCTTTTTCGGTTTCTACCATCAATTCGGCCATCTAAATTATGAAGGGAAACATTGCGACGCCGCTTTATTTGGGGAAGAAAACTGCACTCCATTTTCGGATAGAAAAAATGATTACTACCTAGGCGTATTGGGCGGTGGGTTCGCAGGACTTTTTCTAGGGAATTTATTCATAAACTATAGCGTGAGCGTCTATGCGCCAGTAGCCGATATTGATGGCTCGGCTACTACCATTTCTGGAATTTATTCAAACTATTTTACTGTGGGGTACAGGTTCAAATGGGCCGAGTTAAGCGCGGGCCTTATATTGACATATGTCGATGAAGGCTATGCGAATTTCGGCTTTACAAGCGGATTGAGCTTTTATCTGCTGTAAAATTGCTCTTCGTTGACGCTTCGCGTCCGCAACTTCAGCTCAGCCATAAAAAATGCAAGCATTTTTTGCGGCATTCGCTTTGTATGCTCTTGCATGGGCATAACCGAGCCAAAGAGTTGGGGCGTAGCCCCATTCTGTTAAGTCTTGTATTGCGAAACGAAAAATGACTGGATTCTTCGCTACGCTCAGAATGACGAGAGTGAGCGAATCTCAAGATGACGAGAGTAGGCGACTGTTCTCGATAACGTCATTCTGAGGGCGAATGCCCGAAGACTACTCAGAAGGCGAGAGTCGCGCCCAAGCAAGCTTGGGCATGACCGAGCCAAAGGGTAGGGGCGATAGCCCCATCCAGTGAATTTTTGCTCTGCGTCATTCTGCATAAAAAAATCCCGGCTCTTGAGAGCCGGGATTGTGGAGTTAGAATGAGAAATTTTTAATTACATCATGCCGCCCATGCCCATGGACGGATCCATGGCCGGAGCTGCCGGAGCCTTCGGTTCCTTCTTTTCGGTGATCACGCAGTCCGTCGTGAGAATCATCGAAGCGATGGACGCTGCGTTCTTGAGGGCCGTGCGGGTCACCTTAGCCGGGTCAATCACGCCAGCCTTGATGAGGTCTTCGTAAGTGTCCGTCTTAGCGTTGTAGCCAAAGCCGTCCTTGCCTTCCTTGACCTTGTTCACAACCACAGAGCCTTCGAGGCCTGCGTTCTGGACAATCTGGCGGAGCGGTTCTTCGATAGCGCGGCGGATGATTGCAGCACCCGTCTTCTGGTCGGCATTGTCGAACTTGAGAGCGTCGATAGCCTTTTCAGCGCGGATGAGAGCAACGCCACCACCCGGAACGATACCTTCTTCGACAGCGGCACGAGTTGCGTGCATAGCGTCGTCGACGCGGTCCTTCTTTTCCTTCATTTCGACTTCAGTAGCGGCACCGACCTTGATCACGGCAACGCCACCGGCGAGCTTTGCCAAACGTTCCTGGAGCTTTTCGCGATCGTAGTCGCTCGTGGTAGCTTCGATTTGCTTTTTGATCTGACCGATACGGCCCTTGATAGAAGCGGCGTCGCCAGCACCTTCCACAATCGTGGTGTTGTCCTTCGTGATGGTGATGGACTTTGCCTTGCCGAGCACCGTAACCGGAGCGTCTTCGAGCTTAGCGCCAGTGTCTTCGGAAACGAGCATACCGCCAGTGAGGATAGCGATATCTTCGAGCATTGCCTTGCGACGGTCGCCAAAGCCCGGAGCCTTGACCGCAGCAACCTTCAAAGTGCCGCGCATCTTGTTCACAACGAGCGTTGCGAGAGCTTCGCCATCGACGTCTTCGGCGATGATGAGGAGAGACTTGCCCTGCTTTGCGACGTATTCGAGCATCGGGAGCAAATCCTTCATGGTAGAAATCTTCTTGTCGTACAGCAAGATGAACGGATTTTCGAGAGCGACTTCCATGCTGTCCGTGTTCGTAACGAAGTACGGAGAGAGGTAGCCACGGTCGAACTGCATACCTTCGACAACGTCGAGGACCGTTTCAGCAGTCTTGGATTCTTCGATGGTGATGACACCGTCGTTGCCGACCTTTTCCATAGCGTTGGCGAGAAGTTCGCCAATTTCCGGGTCGTTGTTCGCGGAAATCGTTGCGACCTGTGCGATGTGTTCCTTGCCGTTAATCTTCACAGCCATCTTGCCGACTTCGGTGATGACAGCGTTCACGGCGGCGTCCATACCGCGCTTGATGTCCATCGGATTTGCGCCGGCGGCCACGTTCTTGAGTCCTTCGCGAGTGATAGCCTGGGCCAAGACCGTAGCGGTCGTCGTACCGTCACCGGCAGCATCAGAAGTCTTGTTCGCGACTTCCTTAGCCATCTGCGCACCGAGATTTTCGTATGCGTCTTCGAGTTCAACTTCCTTGGCGACAGTCACGCCGTCCTTGGTGACGTTCGGGGCACCGAAAGAACGTGCGATCATGACGTTACGGCCCTTAGGACCGAGAGTAACCTTAACTGCATTGGCGAGCTTGTCCACGCCCTTCATGAGGGATTCGCGAGCTGCCACATCAAACTTCAATTGCTTTGCCATTTTTAATTGTCCTTGTTTAAAAATTTTTGGTATGGGGGATGGGATATGAGGTCGCTTCGCTTTGGGGTATGAGCACGCTCTCTTCGAGAGCTTTGAGCAAAAGTTAGGCGCCAAAGGCGCGATTATTTAGCCCATACCTCAAAGGCACGTAGTGCCGAGCTCATCGCCCACACCTATTACAGAGTAGCGATAACGTCCGATTCCTTCACGATGAGGTAGTTTTCGCCATCGACGGTCACTTCGGTACCGCTGTATTTGCCGTAAAGCACCACGTCGCCCACCTTGACTTCCATGGCGACCAGTTCGCCCTTGTCGTTCTTGCGGCCCGGACCCACGGCCACGACCTTACCCTGCATCGGCTTTTCCTTTGCGTTATCCGGAATGAAGAGACCGGAGGAGGTCTTCTGTTCGGCTTCGGCCGGCTTGACAACGATTCGATCTGCTAAAGGCTTGATCATTATTCTTATCCTCTTTTGGGCTTCGCCCAGTTAAATTGCTTGGCCCATATTAATGGAATTGTTCCAAATTGGACCATTTCTTTGATTCACCCCTTTATGAGCAATTTCCGTGCCAAATGTAAAATTTCGAGCCGGAAACCGCAAAAAGGGCGAGGGGAGGGGAGAATGTACGGTATTGGACCGTGAAATCCGCAAATGATTGCGTGGCGCGTTTTATTTTGAGACGGTTCCAGGACCGGATGGGGAAATATACGGCGCATGTTTAAAAATGAAACATATGGGCGATTGAAGAAAAAATGACCGTTCCCCGGCGGGGCCGGGGCGGACTCTCGCGGCACGAAGTTTTCACTTCTTTTCTTCAATCGCTTTCGCTTCATTCAGGAACTTGTCAAAATCGCTCTTGAACAGTTTGTCCTGGACAACGCGGTATTGAATTTCCTAGTTTCTAAACTTTCCCGTCTGTGGCAGTTGTTGCAAAAAATGCAACAACTGAATCTGCGGCGAGTTCGCCGGACTAGAGAACTCCCTTTATGTGTCTGGAAATCGTGGACTTGTTCCTTTGGAAAAGATCGGCCATCTGGTCGATTGACAACCAAACAGTATCGTCTTTTAGCAACCCTTGTTGACTGGAGTATGCAAAAGAAGAAAACAGGAGATTAAGACATTTCTACAGTTCGTTTATAAAACTTTTATAAGTTTCTGCAATATTTTCCCAGGAATACTTGGCTTCTAGGCTTTCGATAAAGTCTAGTTGCTTTTTCTCGTCAACCAAGCCGCCGGCATACTTTACAATCAGCTTTGACAAGTTCTCCGCATTTCCGTTTTCAAAGAACGTGTCTTCGCCCATGCCCGCAAGTGTTTCCTTGAAACTGGGGATGTCGGAGGTTATAATCAACCTTTTCGTGCTCAACGCCAGTAAAAGGACGCCGCTTTGCGAAATTTCGCGATAGGGTAAGACGATTATATCCGAATCGGCTATGTATTTGTATAGGTCCTCGTCGGATACAAACTCGGGAATAAATTCGATGTTCGCGTTTTGTTTCTTTTCTTTCAGTTCGTTCAAGTAATTGGAATACGTTTTCCCGACAACCAGGGCGTGAACTTTATCTTTGTATTCTTGCGGAAGTAATGATAACGCTTGGACAAAGACGTCTGTTCCCTTGTATGTACTCTGGTTGCCGTACATGATGAGTCTTAGCACCTTGCCGCGTTGACGACGGACCGTTTCGTGACCTTTGGGCGCCTGTTTTATGTGTAAACATCATCGGGTGGCAGACAAAATCCACGGGCGTCCCCTGCTGCGCAGGGGCGGGCTCTCGCGGCACGAAACCGTGGCGTCACCCCACGGTTTCCCCGCCTAGAGGGCCGAGCGCAGGACACGGGCGGCCCTCCCGGCCCTTCGGGCTTCGATCCCTAACGCAGACGTAAAATGATCACCTTTATTCGTTCAATCTATTGACATTTGGCTTATAATTAAGTATATTCTTACTGGGTTGGTCGAAAGACCCAGGTCCATCTCTGGCGAGGAAGTTCCTCGCTTTTTTTGTGGAGAGAATCTTGAAGGAACTAAGCGTTTTCATCGATGAACATTCAGGAAAACGTCCACCGTCTTGACACGGAATTGTCATATCTCGGACTAGATAATCTTTGCATCCATACCGGCCCAATTATCCGCAAGGAAGAAATTTACAAAGACATGAGTATCGTTGAACGGAGACGTATTTTCAACAAAATGATGGCGTTTATTCGTTCTGCAGGGATTCAATATAAATGCTTCTCTATCGAAAAAAAGCACATCAAAGATTCTGTAGAAGCAACAGGCAAACTTTCAAAGCAAATTTCTTCATTTTTAAGAAGTCATTATGATGAATTTCTCACTTTTGACGATGTCAAAATTTACTACGACAACGGACAAGTTGAAGTAAGCAAGCTTTTATCGTCCGTATTTAACGCTCTGTTGCCCAATCCGATTTTTCGAAAAGTGATGCCATCCGATTACAGATTATTCCAAGTCGCAGACTTTATTTGCACGATGGAACTTATAAACCTGAAACTTGAAAGCAACCTTTTCTCAAAGTCAGAAATGGCATTCTTCGGCAACAGGAGAGATTTGAAGCAGAACTATTTGAAAGCCCTAAAAAAGAAGGAGTGGAATTAACAAGCCACCCACTCACGGGCGTTCCCGCGCGGGCAACCCGGCCCTATTTCATCTGGCTTCTGCGATGACATTATAGTCTTGCAGCAGTTTCTTTCCGCCTAGTTTAAGCATTTGCAGAAAGCGCTGAACAGGTCCCTGAGGGATGTTTCTTCCAGACTCCCAAGCTTCCACAGTTTTAGGAGATACACCCAGCACAAAAGCGAAGTTCCTCTGGGAAAGATTCAATTCTTCGCGAATTTCCTTGATTTCTTTGTCCTTGTATGTAGGAAGAGAGGCTACCGTCACGCTCATTCTTCTAGCCTTGGAGGAATCACCTTTGGCAAATTCGAGACTTTCGGAGAGCCCCTTCATTATGCTATCAAAAACTTTATCTTTTTTCATTTCTAGACTCCTTTTCGGCCTTTTTTATTGCGGTGACAAAAGCCTTCATTACATTCCGCTCTTGCTTACTTAAATTTGCCTTTTCGTTTTTCGAGAATGCCGTTATCAGATAAATATGCTCCGAAAAAACAACATCCAAATAGATAACTCGAGCACCTCCGCTTTTTCCACGACCGTCTAGCGCCCACCGAAGTTTCCTTACGCCGGCAGTTCCTTCTATGATATCTCCTGCATCTGGATTTCTACAGAGGAACACCTGTAATTCCCTAAGATCGGCATCTGTCAAGCCTAATTCATTCCATGAGCGATCAAATTCTTTGGTGATGATGAACTCTCTTGTCATAACAAATATAACCCCTATCCAATAGGGTGTCAAGCCCTTAAAAAAGATTCTTTCGAGAACCCCAATATAAACATCTAATTAATCGAAAGTAACTTTTCTGACAATTTTGCAAACAACCATTATCAAATATCGTCATTTTGTCAATTGTAGTTCGCAGCAGAATGATTTGAACGCATTCGCATCAGAAATCCTTGAAAACCAATTCAATTGTTGCATTTTTTGCAACACTTCAAAAGGAGGGAAAATAAATAAAAAGGCTTTCCTTTTTCGAAAGACCTTTTTTCGCTTTTTTGCAATGCTTATAATCAGGGCGTTCCCTGCTGCGCAGGGCCGGGCTCTCGTGGCATAAAATTGCGGCCTCACGCCGCAATTTTTCCGCCTAGAGGGCCGAGCACGGGACACCAGCGGCCCTCCCGGCCCTTCGGGCTTCGATCTCCCCTAAAGGGGACCATAGCCACTAAGCGGCACAGCCGCAAGTGGCTGGAGGCCTAACGCAAAAACTACCGTTTAGCTAAAAATTCTTCGCGCACAAGTTCGTAAATGTAATCGGCGCTACGGGCACGCAATCCCGTGTCAGGCGCGTTCAAAGACTCAAACACCTTCGTCTTGTATATGAAGGCGAAAGCGGACTCCAAATCCAAGGAGAACTCGTTCATCAAAAGCTGAACGTTTTTCTCGACAATTTTTGATACGAGAGATTCGCTTTGCGCTGCCGTCATTATTTTACCCGATGCAAAAGTGAAATTGCCCGATCCGTCAAAAAGCAGAACTGATTGTTCAGGTCCTTGTATTCAAGTTCCTTTGCCAGTTCTTCCAAAGTCCGCAGGCCCTCTTCGTACAAATTCAACAAATAGGCAACTCCGTCATCTGCAATGGGCCCTATAACGACATCGTATTGATGGGAAAAATTAGCCGAGCGATTCCGGTTCTTGTATATAAAATCAGCCCATTCTACGCAAACCTTTTCCAAAGTCCTTGTAGGGCTTGGTCTTCCCCAGATTAATTTGGGAAAAGTCAGAATTGGTCCCATGATACAGAATCATCCAATGGCCCCACCGTTATTTTTGCAGACGGCGACAAGGTCGTCCAAGGCATCTTCCACAGGCAGAAGATGTTCCGAAGGATAGCAGTCATCCAGAAACCGAATTCCCTTAAACTTGCACAGGTAAGAAACTTACAGAGAGGCCTACTACTTGAAATAACTCTGCTCGACCTTATTCAACATCGGGCAGGTCTGCCCCGCACGTAGGACAAACGCCATCGAGATTTCGTTCAACAGTCCCACGGGCACAAACACGCCCTTACTCATGTTATTCAGAAAGACATTCACATCTATCGCAAAGATCTGCGCACAGTCTACAAAGGAATCGTGATGCAGAAAGTCGTTCTCGCTCTTCAGAATCTTGGGCTGCGATTCCTCCGGCTTGAAACGGTAGCGTTCCGAATTGACGGAACAGCATACCACCAGCGATTCGGTTTTCTTGACAACCAGCAAATACTTGCCATGGTCCGTTTTTATAACAGAATTGACTTCCGAATGGACCACAGCACCGCGCTCAGAATACAAGCGCCCCGTTAAATCCTTAGGCAGTTCCATAATTAAAGCGCCTGCCTGAAGAGAATATCGTCTTTTACGTATTCGCGGAGTTCGCTGTCCGCACCAATCTCATCAAGGATTTCATCTATCCTGATAGACGTATTCATGCCCGCGTTCCGGGCCGAATTCCAGGCATGTTTGTGGGACAACTGGGTCAATTCGTCGAATGACTTGTCTTTGTACAAATTAAGCGAGTAGGTCAGGGCCTCGACATCGGTCTCCGAAAGGTAATCCGCATTGACACTCTTCAGCGGCACCACGAAGCCCTTCTCGTTTCCGCGGTCGAAACGCCGGAAGGCATCGCCCTCCGACGGGTCCGGCTTCATCTCGTCGTACAAGACAGACGGCACAGGTCCATTGTTCATGGCGATATACGTGTCGCCAGTGACGGTCCTGCCGTATTTTTTCAGGTGGTACAAGTCCGCAAACCACAAGATTTTGAAAATCTTGTGCAAGCGACACTGATCCTCGGGCAACCTCGTGGCGACCCACAAGGCGGCATTGATCAGGACATCCTTGCCGAACAATGGTTTAAATGCGGACATGCGATTCCTTTCCCCTAAAAATATGAAATTTCAACATTCAAGTCAACCCCTCTATTGGATCTAAGTCAGTATTGTTCAAGAAATTACGAACAAATCTTGCATATAATGCACATTTGTTCACTATCAAATATACACAAACAGATTCGGTTTGTCAATAGGTCTAAGAGATTTTTTTTCGACTAATTAAACAATTACGGGCGTTCCCCGGCCAAGGCCGGGGTCGGGCTCTCGCGGCACGAAGCCGTGGCATCACCCCACAGCTTCCCCGCCTAGAGGGCCGAGCGCAAGATACGAGCGGCCCTCCCGGCCCTTCGGGCTTCGATCCCTAACGCGGTGTCCGCTACCCATTTTTAGGACTGGTTTAAAGTATACAAAATCACCCAGTTCTCATCAACCGATCTTCGGTACGATCCGTTAAATCGTTCGATGTAGCTGTTCTGAGTCGGACACCCGGGCTGCGTGTACAAAATTTTGATTCCGTTTCCATCGCACCAATCTTGAAATTCATGTGAAATGAATTCTGCTCCGGTGTCACGAGCGGATTCTTGACACGGGCTGGCAAGCGTTTGCGCAACGGCTGTCGCTTGTTGAAATGAATCGCCAATTCACCTCAGTCATATTGGCTCATGCAAGCATGGCCAATGCGACGTTCGTCTCTAGAGTTTTTTTTTGATGACCTCGCGGAGAATCTCGTTGTCCAGGGCGAGATTGGCGTACATCTTCTTGAGCTTGGCGTTCTCTTCTTCGAGTTCCTTGAGCTTTTTTAGCTGGCAGGCATCAAGTTCGTTTACGCTTTTGACGATTTCCGATTCGGAATGAGTCCGTTTCTTCATGGCTGTTCCTTTGCTACCAAAGGTAGCATTTTGACGCAGGCAGAATTGTCTTTTGTCTAGTTATGAACAGTCCTAATTATGGGGAAGCTTACAATTATGGGGAAGCTTACAATATTTAAATACTCCCGTTCTTATAAATCACCTGTGCATTTTCCGGATTCCATCGTCTAGCATTTCCCGATGTCAAAGCCGGAATGTTCGGGTATTGCGTAACAAGGTCGCTATTTTTCTCGTAAGCCACCCCAACAACAGAAGACGCTCCCCCCAACAGGCAATGACGAGATAACCACATGCAGAGTTCTATCCTTATAACGGCGCAAATAAAAATGCCTATCATTTCCTTCAGCAATAATCGCCGGACTTTTCAATGTTTCGACGATACACCCCGCATATTGGGCTCGTCGAATATCGAAATGATACTCATGACCGCCACACAGGTGCTTTGCACGAGACTCAATCGTCCTGCATTCATTCGCTTCATGTTCGGATTTTTCAGGATCACGGTCCGGAACATCCAAATGCACGGCAACTCCATCCGGTCCCAAGACAATCGGATTGGCCTTCAGCAACCCAACTACTGCAGCAACAAGCTCCGCCTCTTTTTTCTGGCACAAAATCGGTGCATCCACACTCTCCGCCGGAATAAATGGCTTCACCGACTTCAACTGAAAACCAATACCGACTTCGTTTCAAGAAGAACATGGAGTCTTTTGCGTCTGAATGGGCCGTGGCGTCGCAAGTGGTTTCGTCTTGCTGGAACGGCGCATACCCGTGATTAACTCGTTAAATCTTTTCTCGTCGTTACCCATCCGATTCCCCACTTGCGTAATCAAACAGATCGGCATAAGATTCGATATTCGGTACGCCGCCAAGACAGCCGTCAAGATACAACTTGGGCAAGTTTCGGTCCTTACGAATCTTGGCTTCCTTTATGATGAATTCATCAAGCGAAGACAATTCCGTCGCCCCAAATTCGGCATTACGTTCGGCAATCCAAATTTCATCGCGACGCAAAACATCCTGGTCCATTTGTTCAATATCGTGGTTCGTCAGCACCAATTGCGAACGGGTATCCTGATTCCTAGTTTCAAGGAATGAAGCTAGCAGTTGCTTTACCAGATTGGTATGCAGGCTCCGATCAAGTTCATCAATGACATAGCAACAGTCCGAACCTAGTGAAACCAGGTCGTTGAAAGCCGGGAACAGGTGCAGGCACCGGCGTGTACCGTCGGAATTCTCGGAAATTTCAAACGGAACCAGCGAACCATCCACACCGCGATGATACGAAATCATCTTGTAACATTTAAGCTCTCCGTTCTGGAACTCAAACCGATAAAAATCATCGTTGTTCCCCATTGCCAAAACATTGATGGCTCCCGAAGAAAGCACCCTGACAATCTCGGCAATGTAATCCTTTGCGAAAAAGTTCGAATATTCCTCAAAAGGCTTAAAGTCTATCTTCTCGATGCTGGTATCCAGCTTATGCAAAACCATAGAAAGTTTGTCCGTCGGCATAGTCTTGTCCGTAAAGCGGATAAGGCGGCTGGCCGGCGTAAGCACAACGAGCTTGAAACGGAACCAGAAATAAATCTTTTTAAGTTCTTCAAGGCCGGGAACATCTTGAATCTGCATATAAGACAGAGCAAGCCGCTGCTTCAGGGTTCCCTGAATCGCATTACGGGCTTCCTTCGGCATGGAGGGTTCGAAACTGAACACTCCATTTTCATCACGTTCAAACACGGCCTTCAAGCGTTTGCCACGAGCTCGTTCAAGTTTTTCCCAAGCAACAAAGCCTTCATGGCTAAGTGCGAAACGGTAATGATACATCCGGTCATCAATCGTGAACGTGAACTCGAATTCACTGTTTTTCGAGACATTTTCAGGGTCAATCCTGAACGAATCCACCGGCTCCTTGTGGTAGGGGTCAAAATCGGTAGAGGTTATCTGCCCCACTGCAAAATCGATGGCCTTGACCAGGTTAGACTTACCCGCAGCGTTAGCTCCAAAAACAACAGCAATCGGCAAAACATTCAGCTTGTATTCCGGCAAATACTGAATGTGGTTCGCATGCTGTTTTTCCTTGCTCGCAATCATGGACAAAGACGTCTTTTCCTTGAAGGATTTCCAATTCGAAACGGTAAAATTCAGCAGCATATATCATCTCCTGTACCATAATATAGCAAAAAACAGCAAAAAGTCAATGTTTTACGAGATTTTTTCTCATAAAATTCACATTTTATGTATAATTCTTCTAAAACTCTTCAATTCCGAAGACATGGAATCCGAAGGGACTCTCAAGATACTCGACCTGTCCGGGCCGATCATCGACACGCTTGTAACCGGGAAAGGGCAAACCGAACAACGCGCAACTGATATTCGCCACCCACGACACGAACCCGCTAAACAACGAGATATTGCGGCGTGACCAGACCTGGTTCGCCGAAAAGGACAAGCCCCACGAAGCGATAATTTCAATTTCAAGAGCAAGATTCTAGAATTTCCTCCACACCATCTTGTCGACGATACCAGTGTAGCTCTGGATGATCTTCACGACCTTCGTGCTGACGTTTTCTTCGACGTAGTCCGGGACGGGGATTCCGTGGTCGCCGTTGGCGTTCATCGTTACTGCGGTATCAACAGCCTGCAAGAGCGACTTTTCGTTGATGCCGGCGATAAAGAAGCAGGCCTTGTCGAGCGCTTCGGGGCGTTCCGTGCTGGTGCGGATGCAGATTGCCGGGAACGGATGGCCGACGCTCGTGAAGAAGGAGCTTTCTTCGGGCAGGGTGCCGCTGTCGCTCACGACGGCGAATGCGTTCATTTGCAGGCAATTGTAGTCATGGAAACCGAGCGGTTCATGCTGAATCACGCGCTTGTCGAGCTTGAAGCCGCTGGCGGCAAGGCGGTTACGGCTGCGCGGGTGGCAGCTGTAAAGTATCGGCATGTCGTACTTCTCGGCCATCTTGTTGATGGCGGTAAAGAGGCTCGTAAAGTTCTTCTCGGTGTCGATGTTCTCTTCGCGGTGGGCACTGAGCAAAATGTACTTGCCCTTTTCGAGACCGAGACGTTTGTGGATGTCGCTGGCTTCGATTGCAGACAAATTCTTATGCAAAACTTCGGCCATGGGGCTGCCTGTCACGTATGTGCGTTCTTTGGGGAGTCCGCAGTCGGCCAGATAGCGGCGGGCGTGCTCGGAGTAGGCCATGTTCACGTCGCTGATGATGTCCACGATGCGGCGGTTGGTCTCTTCGGGCAGGCATTCGTCCTTGCAGCGGTTGCCTGCTTCCATGTGGAAAATCGGGATATGCAAACGCTTAGCACCAATAGCCGAGAGGCAGCTGTTCGTGTCACCGAGAATCAGCAAGGCATCAGGCTTGCAGGCGACCATGAGCTTGTAGCTGCAATTGATGATGTTCCCGACGGTAGCGCCAAGATCGTCACCCACGGCATCCATATAGACTTCAGGATCCTTGAGGCTCAAGTCCTTGAAAAACACGCCATTCAGGTTGTAGTCGTAATTCTGGCCAGTGTGCGCCAAGATGCAGTCGAAATACTTGCGGCACTTGTCGATGACGGCCGCAAGGCGGATGATTTCGGGGCGCGTGCCCACGATAATCAGGAGTTTCAGCTTGCCGTTGTCGGCAAATTTCACGTCGCTGTAGTCTGTCTTGATATTCATTACTTCACCACCTTTTCACCGAAGGTATCGGGATGGTTGGGGTCAAAGGATTCGTTAGCCCACATGACCGTCACCAGATTTTCAGTATCGGACAAATTAATAATGTTGTGAGTATAGCCCGGCAACATGTGAACAGCTTCAATCTTTTCGCCGCTCACTTCGAATTCAATCACTTCGTCCGTGCCGATCTTGCGTTCCTGAATCAGGGCGCGACCGCTCACCACGATGAAGAATTCCCACTTGGTGTGGTGCCAGTGTTCGCCCTTGGTGATTCCCGGCTTGGACACGTTCACGCTGAACTGGCCGCAGTTCACCGTCTTCAGGAGTTCGGTAAAGCTGCCGCGAGCATCCACGTTCATCTTGAGCGGGAAGCTCACCTTTTCCTTGGGCAAGTAGCTCAAGTAAGTCGAATAGAGCTTTTTCGCGAAGCTGTTGTTCGGGATTTCGGGCATCACCAGCGTCTTGGGCTGGTCATGGAACGTATTGAGCAAGTCCACGATTTCACCAAGCTTGATCTTATGAACCGTCGGGACGGCGCAATAGCGGCCATCTTCCTTCAAGATAGTCTCAACACCGTCGAACTCGGCATGATGTTCCCCGCCCTGCAGGGCGGCAACCATCTCGGCGACAAGGTCATCGATGTAGAGCAGCTCCATATCCACATTCGGGTCATTCACCTGAATGGGCAAATCATTGGCAATGTTATTGCAGAACGTAGCCACGGCGCTGTTGTAGTTCGGGCGACACCATTTACCGAACAAGTTCGGGAAACGATAAACTAGCACACGCACACCGTTTTCTTTGCCATATTCAAAGAACAGTTCTTCGCCGGCTTTTTTGCTGCGGCCATATTCGCTATTACCGAAACGACCTGCAAGCGTAGCCTGAATACTGCTGCTGAGCATCACCGGACACTTGTTATTGTGGCGTTTCAACGTTTCAAGCAGGGAGCTCGCAAAACCGAAGTTCCCGGCCATGAACTCGCTGTTGTCCTTCGGACGGTTCACGCCAGCAAGGTTGAACACGAAGTCCGCACTTGCGCAATAATCGTCCAAGTCCTTCAACTTAGAATCAATATCGTAAGAAAAAATTTCACCAATCACGAGCCCCGCATGGGTACGGTCCTTGCCGTCGCGGATACTCTCGAGCGCTGCCACCAGGTTACGCCCCACAAAGCCCTTGGCACCTGTTACTAAAATATTCATCTGTTTTCCTTGTTTCGACGCTGTTCCGGCTGGCACACCAACCTTAGGCCGGGGGACATCTTAGACATTACTTCTTCGCGAGTTCCTCGCGGATGTACTGGAGCGTGAGGAGCTTCTCCTTGACCTGTTCCACGTTCAGCAGCTTAGTGTTGCTGCTGTTAAATTCAGTAAGCGTATTGCGTTCGGTATCACCCTTACTGAAATATTTATCATAGTTCAAGCCACGCTTGTCGCAGGGCACGCGGTAGAAGTTGCCGAGGTCGATGGCGTGGGCGCATTCCTCGTTGGTGAGTAGCGTCTCGTACATCTTCTCGCCGTGGCGGATGCCGATGACCTTGATGGCGTTCTTGTCGCCGCCGAACAGCTCGCACACCGCCTCGGCCTGCGTCTGGATAGTGCAAGCCGGAGCCTTCTGCACCAAGATGTCGCCCGACACGCCGTTCTCGAAAGCGAACAGCACCAGGTCCACCGCCTCGTCCAAGCTCATGATGAAACGCGTCATGGAACCCTCGGTGATGGTGATGGGCTGGCCCGCGCGAATCTGGTCAATCCACAACGGGATGACCGAACCTCGGCTGCACATCACGTTGCCGTAGCGCGTGCAGCAAATCTTCGTCTTTTCGGGGGCAACCGTGCGGGACTTCGCCACGATGACCTTCTCCATCATGGCCTTGCTCGTGCCCATGGCGTTCACCGGGTAGGCCGCCTTGTCGGTGCTCAGGCACACCACGTTCTTCACGCCCTCGTCGATGGCAGCCGTGAGCACGTTATCCGTACCGAACACGTTGGTCTTGACCGCCTCCAGCGGGAAAAACTCGCAACTGGGCACCTGCTTCAGGGCCGCCGCGTGGAAAATGTAGTCCACCCCGTGCATCGCGTTCTTGACGCTAGCCAGGTCGCGCACGTCGCCGATGTAGAACTTGATCTTGTCGGCAGCCTCGGGGCACTTGGCCTGGAACTCGTGGCGCATGTCGTCCTGTTTTTTCTCGTCGCGGCTGAAAATGCGGATTTCACCGATGTCCGTCTGGAGGAAGCGGTTGAGCACGGCATTGCCGAAACTGCCCGTGCCACCGGTAATCAGGAGGGTCTTGCCACAAAAGATGGAGTTTGACATATGTTTTCCTTTTATAATTTTTGCAAGCAAAATATAATAAATTTTATCTTGTCTCAAAAAGGCAAAATGGAACTTTTGGGGTGGATTTTTAGTCGTTTTGTAAGTTTACAGATTCAAAGCATTCCTGCTACGCTGGGGCAAGCTCTCGCGCATAAAAATTCATTCACATTCAACCTAAACAACGAAAATATTTCACTATTTTTTCGAAGCACCCCTAAGAAAGCTTTTTCTTTTTAAATCGCCCACAAACTTCGCCGTAAAAGCATCTGCACCTTTGGCATTTAAATGTGCTCCATCTTTAAATAGATCGTTGTTATGGACGAACTCTGAATCATTTGAGTAATCAAAAAATGGAACATTATTCTTTGCACATAGTTCTTTTATAGGTTGCAACTTCGCAGTATCGAGACCGTACCATATGGGAGAATGGACGAAAACAATCTGACTTTCACCAACTTCTTCAATAAATTTAGCCAAGTAATTAATTTTCAAAGAGTCAAATTGAATTCTATTTTCAGTTTTACTCTTTGCAATCCGCATCGTGTCTAGAACACCATTCAAAGGCAGGAATCCATTCCCTTTTACCTTGTAAATTGGATGAAAATAATCTGCCGCTATCTGTTGAAATTTTGAATTGTATCGATAAGTTCTACTTAGCATTTTTACACGTTCGGTATTATCTACAGCTTCAAATATTTCTGGAATTGGCTCCCTATCGTACAACTCTTTTAACCAACCAATATATTTATGGTTGTCATTTTTTTGCAAATCAAATTCTGGAGTAACATCGTAAATGATTAATTTAGGAAAATAACGTTGACTTATGAGTTTCCACCAGCCATAAAACAAAATGATTCCATTTCCATCTTGACCTGCGTTATAACAGGTCATATTTAAGTCTTTGGATATTATCTCAGGATTGTAATGATGAATTGCTCTTGACGAACCGAAAATTAAAATATCTTCATGAGTTTTATCAATAATATGATTGTGATGAGCGACGTAACCGCCCTTTGAATGGACGGACATATAGTTAAAGACTTGTCCGAGTGATAAATCTAAAATAATCAAGATCAAGAAAAAAAGAGCTATTTTGCGAATAAACTTAATTTGAGCCATTTTCCATTCTCCCAACTAAAAATTCGCATAAATAAATTGATCTGCACTGAATACGCCTGCAAGCATAATGGAAATCATGCATGCTATATACGATAACCAACGAACAATGACATTTGAATTGTTGAAAAATTTTAACTTATTTGGCAAGAACTCATCAGCAGAATCTTTTATAAATAAAATCATTGTCCCCAAAAGCATAAACGAGAAAATTGTAATACTACCAGTATAAATAGTTTTCGGAAGACTTACATCAAAAATTCGTTTTATAACACCGAGAGCACTAGACAATGTTGGCATTCTAAAGAAAATCCAAGCGAAACTAACAAGAACAAATGTAACGACAATCTTAATTGTTTTTCCAAACCAATTATAATTACACTTTTGCTGTCCTAGCATTTTTTCAATGACTTGGAAAAATCCATGCAAAAGTCCCCAAATAATAAACGTCCAGTTTGCGCCATGCCAAATTCCACTAACAAGGAAAGTTATTAAAATGTTTAGATAATTTCTTGGTTTTGAGCATCTGCTTCCACCTAACGGGATATAAACATAGTCTTTCAACCAAATTGACAAAGAAATGTGCCACCGCCTCCAAAAATCAGTTACACTAAAAGAAAAATATGGCCTTCGAAAATTTTCGGTCAATTCAAAACCGAGCGTTTTACCAACGCCAATTGCCATTAGAGAATACCCCGCGAAATCAGCATAAATCTGAACTGCGTAGAAAAATACAGCAACCATGCAGGTAATTCCAGTGTAGTTCATATAATTCGGAAGAATTGTATCTACATATAATCCAGCCCTGTCTGCAACAACGGTTTTCATAAACATCCCCCACAAGAGATATTTTAAGCCCACTACAACTTTGGGATAGTCAAACTGTTTGCGTAGATTATGTAACTGCGGTAAAATCAGAGAAGCTTTGTTTATGGGACCAGAAAGAATCGACGGGAAGAAGGATACAAACAACGAATAAACAAAAAAATCCTTTTCTGACTTTATTTTTTTATAGTAAACATCCCACAAATATCCTAAGGCTTGAAACGTGAAAAACGATATTCCTATAGGGACAGCCCAATTTAAGCCAACAAGATTAAATCGCACTCCCAAAAATGAAAGGACCTGAAAAATAATTTCATTTGCAAAATTGAAATACTTAAAGAACAGCAGAGGAAGGATTGTAAAAAAAACAGAAACATTTAAGACAAGTTTTCGATGGTTGTTGGATTTCTCTAGAAGCTTGGCACCATAGAATGTAATGAGCGTAACGCCAAATAAAATAAGCGCATATACAGGTTTCCAATTCAGATAGAGCAAATAACTCGTAACAAGTAAGAAGCCATTTCTTGTTCTTCTAAATTTTGCCGGAATAAGATAATACAGCAAAAAAATAAACGGATAAATAATGATAAAACTAAAAGAGTTGTAAATCATATTAAAGTGGTCGTTTTTTTCCGACAGGAAAAACCGGTTTCTTAATCGAACTTTCTTCCTTATGCGGCAGCCTCGGGGCACTTGGCCTGGAACTCGTGGCGCATGTCGTCCTGTTTTTTCTCGTCGCGGCTGAAAATGCGGATTTCGCCGATATCCGTCTGGAGGAAGCGGTTGAGCACGGCATTGCCGAAACTGCCCGTGTCGCCGGTAATCAGGAGAGTCTTACCATCGAAAATGGAATTTGACATAAAAGGTCCTTGTCAACAATTTGCAAGCAAAAGATACAAATTTAGCCTGACACTAAGTGTCAGGAGTTGAATATTTGGAAGGGATTTTTGAGATACCGGGCGTTCCCTGCTACGCAGGGGTGGGCTCTCGCAGCACGGAACCGCGGCGTCACCCCACGGCTCCCCCGCCTAGAGGGCCGAGCGCCGGACACTACCGCCCTGCCGGCCCTCCGGGCTTCCATCCCTAACGCGTGCCATAGTCACTAAGGCAACAGAGTTGCCAAGTGGCTGGAGGCCTAACGCAAAACACCCCGCGGAGCGGGGTGTCAAAACTCGGGCATTGAGCAGCCTTGATTACGGAGAAGCTTTAATTAGCGATTCCCGTACATTTTTTCGTAATACTTTTCGTAGTCACCGCTCGTGATGTTGTCGAGCCATTCCTGGTTGTCGAGATACCAGCGCACTGTCTTTTCGATGCCTTCCTCGAACTGTAGAGACGGTTCCCAGCCCAATTCCTTCTGGAGCTTGGTGGAGTCAATCGCGTAGCGGGCGTCGTGGCCCAGGCGATCCGTCACATAGGTAATCAAGTTCATGTCTTCGCCTTCCGCGCGACCCAAGAGCTTATCGACGGTCTTGATGACGACCTTGATAATGTCGATGTTTTTCCATTCATTAAAACCGCCGATGTTGTATGTCTCGGCTATCTTTCCGTTATGGAAAATCACGTTGATGGCGCGGGCATGGTCTTCGACGAAGAGCCAGTCACGCACATTCTCGCCCTTGCCGTAAACCGGAAGCGGCTTCTTGTGGCGAATGTTGTTGATGAACAGCGGGATGAGCTTCTCGGGGAACTGGTACGGACCGTAGTTGTTGGAGCAGTTTGTCACGATAGTCGGCATGCCGTAGGTGTCGTGGAACGCGCGAACAAAGTGGTCGGAGCCTGCCTTAGAAGCGGAATACGGGCTATGCGGCGTGTACTTCGTCGTTTCGTAGAAGAAGTCGTCACCGTAGGCCAGGTGATGCTCGCTGGAGCTAGCGGTCGTCGTGAACGGGGGCGTAATGCCTTCCGGGTGGTTCATCTTGAGGGCACCATAAACTTCATCGGTAGAAATATGATAGAAACGCTTGCCTTCGTACTTTTCGGGGAGGGATTCCCAGTAGAGCTTCGCGGCCTGCAAAAGGCTCAAAGTGCCCATCACGTTCGTCTTCGCGAAGGTAAACGGATCCTTGATGGAACGGTCCACGTGGCTTTCGGCAGCCAGGTGGATAATGCCATCGACTTTTTCGTCCTGCATGAGCTTGTAGAAGGCATCGAAGTCGCAGATGTCCATCTTCACGAACTTGTAGTTTGGCTTGCCTTCGATATCCTTGAGGTTAGCTAGATTGCCTGCGTAGGTCAGCTTGTCGAGGTTAATGATCTTGTACTCGGGGTACTTGTTCACGAACAGGCGAACGACATGGCTCCCGATAAACCCAGCACCACCGGTGATGACGATATTCTTCATGATAAAACCTTTTTTATTGCGTAATCCGAGTTCCTTCGGCAAGCTCAGGGCTCTTTGCCGAAGGATCTCTTTAATTTAAAGATCGAACGCGAATCCCAAATCCTTGAGGGCCGGGTTCTTAGTGTCTTTTTCACTCAAAAGCGGCTCAAAGCCGTTACCCACCGGCCATTCGATACCGATTTCAGGATCGTTCCACATGAGGCCTCCTTCATCCTTAGGGTCATAAAGGCGCGTACACTTGTACACGAACGTCGCCGTCTCGCTAAGCACCACGAAACCGTGGGCAAACCCTTCAGGAATGTAGAACTGCTTCTTGTTTTCGGCAGAAAGCACAACGCCCTCCCACTTGCCGAAAGTTGGGCTACCCTTGCGCAAATCTACAGCCACGTCAAAGACCTCGCCATCAATCACGCGAACGAGCTTGCCCTGCGGATTCTTCTTCTGGAAATGCAGACCGCGGAGCACACCCTTCTTGCTTTTGGATTCGTTGTCCTGCACAAAGACCATGTTAAGGCCCGCAGCGTCAAATTCCGCCTTGTTGTAGGTTTCCATGAAATAACCGCGCTGGTCGCCAAAGACCGTCGGCTCGATAATCGTCACGCCCTCGATGGACGTCTTGATGAAGTTAAACTTACCCATTGATTTCTCCTATTTCTTTTAAATATCTCGAGAGGGCATCCTGCCATGTGGGAAGCTGCTTGAATCCGGCTTCCACGAGCTTGCTCTTGTCGAGCCTGCTGTTGAACGGGCGCGCCGCCTTTGAAAGACCGTATTCGGCGGTGGTCACCGGAACAACCTTCGTCGCCATGCCGGCCTGCTTGTAGATTTCACAGGTAAAGTCATACCAGCTGATGAACCCGCCCTCGTTTGTCGCATGGTAGTAGCCGTACTTTTCGGTTTCGTTCATGTCGATGAGCAAGCGCGAAAGGTCAAGCGTGTACGTCGGCGTACCGATCTGGTCGTTCACTACACGCACGGTGTCGTGGGTCTTGCCCACGTTCAACATAGTCTTGATGAAGTTCTTGCCGTTGAGGCCGAACACCCATGCGATACGCACGATGAAATACTTTTCGAGCGTCCCGCTGACGGCGAGTTCGCCTTCGAGTTTAGTCTGACCATAAACGTTCAGAGGCTTGTAATCCTTGCAATTTGGCTTCCAGGGTTCCGTACCCTGGCCGTCGAACACGTAGTCGGTGCTGATGTAAGTCATCTTGCAACCGAGCTTTTTGCAGGCGTTCGCGATGTTCTGCGTGCCGCCAGCGTTTACCGCGCGGACTTTCGCCACGTTCGCATCATCTTCGGCCATATCGACCGCAGTCCAGGCGGCGCAATGGATCACCGCATCGGGATTCACTTCGGAAATCGCCTTTTCGACAGCGGCGGCATCCGTAATGTCAAGCTGCACGTAGGGCATCGTCGTCACGGCTGATCCATCGGCAACACCGCTGTAGGCTGGAACCATGTCGGAGCCCACGCCCGTATGGCCGCGCTTGGCAAGTTCGTTCATTACATCGTGACCTAGCTGGCCACCCACTCCTGTTACAAAGAATTTCATAGAATATTTAATCCTTTTAAGCCACTCTTTTGTTAGAAATTTACGATATACTGTTTTATTCAAAGTTCTCTTTCATATAGCCAAATTTTTCTAAAAAATATTATTAGATTCAATAACCATTCAGAATGTTTATTGTCAATGTTATAGTACTGCATAGAGAATGTTTACTACATCATCTTCTTAAAATCAAAGTTTTCCAGCTGTTTTACATATGGCGGTATTTTCTGTGCCAAGATTAATCTAATTTGGTCTTCATTATTCTCCAAATACAGGAAAGCATTCAATAAAACAGAATCATTTAAATCATCTCTAAAATCAATAACCAAGTTCTCTGGCAAACCAACATCTTTTGCTATACCACGAGATTTAATCGAATAGCCAAGAGCAATCGTTGGCACAAGCGTAGAATACGCAGATATTACTGAATGAGTTCGAGCGCCAATAAAAAATCTACATTTTGAAATTACATATCTAATTTCGCAATAATTGAGATTTTCACTACTCAGTATAGACACTCTTGGATTTGCTGTATATTTTGATTTAATTTTTTTTGAAACAATGCGATCGTCTTGCGTATTCCAGAAAACATGCGGAATCAAAAGAATACGATATGGCGTATTATCAATTATATGAGAAATTAAACGTAAAACCTGATTGGCTTCGTTGGAATCAAGTTTTTCATCTTTCAAAATATAATTGCTAACATTAATTCCAACAACATCACCATCATTAAAAACGGATGGTAATTCACAGGGGTGCGGTTCCAAGACAAATGCAGGATCAGGAAGTAGAAATACTTTTTCTAGACCAATTTCCTTAAAAAAATTGTACGACAATGATTCTCGTGCATATATTGCTGAAAATTTCTTTAATGTATCTAACTTTGCAGGAGTCAGATTTTCTTTGCCCATGGAACATCCCCACAGGATCGTTTTGACACCTTTTTTATGCAAATAGTTATTTGAATAAATAACTTCATTGTCAACATAGCACATCATATCGCCACCAGTCGAAAGATACATGTCATTACGCCTGATTTTTTTCATATAAGGCAAATAATGATAATGAAAATACAATCGTTTATGATCCTCGATGTTTTTAGCAAAATAAAACCTAAGTTTTCGACAAACTTTCTGTAAAAAAGTTAATCTCATTTGAACCAGCGAACAAAGATTGCCAATGCCTAGAAACGTGTCTAAAACTTTATTTTTTGTATATGCAATAATATTTGCTGCTGGTTCTTTCAGCAAAACAGCTGTTGCTTTCGTTATGGCCTCACAACCTCTGTTACCACCATCCAAATGCATTAATAAATGAAATTTCATTTTTAAAGATCCTTTTTGTATTTATTCAATTAGCCTGTCTAGCCAAAATTTTCTTACTTACACGATTCCACAGAACAACCACATACGAATATTCCTTTGCTTTTCTAAAAGCAATCCAAAAAAGAATATTAGGAATTACCAGGCATATACCGCATTTTGCAATTAAAACCAACCAACCACTTGATGGGAGTAAATCACAAATTATTAATGTTGCAAAAGATATTAGAACCGTAACAAATACATATATGAAAATTCTTTTGTAATATTCTTTAGGAGATATCTTAAAATAGTTTTTGAACAAAATATACGTTCCCCATGGAATACTTATGACAACTGTGCAAAAAATCGTTGAAAGCATAACACCATTTATGCCAATAATCTGCACTAGTGTTAAGCTCAGCAACAGATTTACCGCAGTTAGAACTAGCGGACGAAACCGATCTTCCCACCACAATCCAGCAGCCTCTCTATATGTAAATGTGATATTCGTGACTCTGGATAAATAAAAATACAATACAATTAGAACCATGGTCGGGAATGGAAATGTAAGATCATCACCAACCCAAGTCCTCATAAAATGCTGGTACAAGGCTATCAAACAAATCGCACACCAACTTGTAATCCACCCATTAGCGAAAGTAAAATTCATAAAATCTTTGTAGTTTTCTTCTTTACTGTTGGTTATCATTTTATTCCCAATACCCGCAGTAATCGAAGTTGTGATAATGGTTAAAAAACCAATAATCGCTGTTTGAACATAAAAATAATTGTTGTATATAGCAAGCGGAATCAAGCCAAGGAATGACGATATAACAATTGTTCCAACGGAAGAGTAAACTACGCCGTAAATCTTGTACGAAACCAGCCCAGCCACTCTTTTTTTGATTCCTTTTATTTCGTAATCAGGAACCTCTCCTCTGCACTGTATTTGGGGATACATTTTATTAGCAAGGAAGGCATTCAAAAGATTGGTGAGTATAGTAGCTAAAGGAATAACAAAAACATAGGTATAGTAATTTTTAAAAGACAACAAAAGAATTATCTGTAAACTACTACTAAAGAACGAAACAATCGTTGTTCTTTTGCTTATTAGATCGTTCCTCTGATGTGCTGAGAATAGTGCCTGCTTATAGGCAAATAAATAATAGCTCAGAACGGTATTTGCAAGATATATCAAATAAATTATATGTATATCTACATCAGGCGGAATATCTCCTGTTATCAAATTTGACAAGAAGGGTACTATCAAGAGGCCCACAACAAGTATAATAGAGCCGATAATAAGATATATTTTTCGATAAAGATTCAAAAAAGCGCATAGTAGTTCGTTATTATCTTCTGCAATCGGCTTGTACATGCTAAAAACAATTGCCGAACTTATTCCGAGTTCAGAAATGCTTAGCACATGAAGAATTGACGTAAATAAGCTGTTAAGACCAAGATATTCAGCCCCAAGGCTTTTTATAAGAATCGTTCGAGTAGCAAAAGGGAGAACTATTGAAATAATCCTTTCAATCACACCCCATACTATATTTCGGAATGCATTTTTTGTTCGCTCAATTTTCATAATAGCTCAAATTAAAATTGCGTTCCGTACAAAAGATAGAAATTTCTTTATTTGGACACTCTGTTTCCTTCCAGTTTTTTTTATCTAGATTTAGTACTAATTTAATTGATGACAAAGGATTTATTAATGCAGGATATCGCGACAATTTACTGAGTCGCTCTATGCCCAATTTTTTTATCGATAAATTATAAAGGAAAGGAATATCAAAAACAGAGAATTTGTCATCGGTTTTATTTTTTAAAGTGGTGGCAATTATAACATTTCCATTATCTTCGTCAAGAATTGATGAAGTATGTCTCAGAATTTCAAAAGATACTAGTAAACCACGATTGGGAGCCTTTATTTGTACAAATGTTTTACTCGCAGGAATAATGGTAGCAGGGTTTATCATATCTCCGATGATTAAATAATCAACATTCCTAACTTTGCCTCCAATCTTGAATGGATCTCTTTGACTGTATAATTTCTTTAAAACCGTTCTATTTAATATAAACAACACCCCAAGTAACACGAAGAAAGTGAGGACTAGGGGCAATAATTTTGGAAATAGAGAAAAACATCCAACAATCATGGCAATTGCCGAAACAGTAGCTAACACACAAACAAACCTTCTCTTGTTCACGTTATACCTCAAAATCCAGGACAGAGACAGGATTCTAAATAATATTTATAGTTGATGTTCAACGCTGAAATTGCAGCAACATCATCTTCACTAAGAGCAAAGTCAAACAAATCCATATATTCGCGAATTCTATAATCCTTTGTAGACGTGAAAATAGGACTGACTCCGGTATCTAAATGCCATCTTAAAATAATTTGACCGATGTTCTTGTTGTATTTTTCAGAAAATTTTTTTATTACCGAACTATCAGCAAGTCTTCTGTCCATCTTGCATAATGGAGAATACGCTTGTATCTCTATTCCCTTTTGTTTACAGAATTCTATTTCGCGTTCGCAAGTACGCAAAGGATTCCTTTCAATTTGAATAATATCAGGAGAAACGCCACGTTTATCAAACAAATTCAAATGACGTGTACGAACATTACAAATCCCTATTTTCCGTACTTTTCCAGATTTCTTCATTAATTTCATTTTATTCCAGGTATCATCCAAGAAATCAGGCAAAGGCCAATGAATAAGAAGGTTATCAATATATTGAAGTTTCATCTTTTGCAAGGCACAATCAACAAATTTTTCGACATTTCCTTCCACCATTTGCCAAGCGTCTATTTTCGTTTGTATAATAAAATCTTCTCTACTTAAGCCTTTTTCTTGGGAAACATCAAAAATCACTTTAGCTAGGATTTCTTCAACCCCATAACTAGGTGCAGTATCAAACATTCTGATACCACAAGTTGCAGCGCAAGATACAACTCTTTTAAGACCATCATAGTCTTTTGCCGCAGAAGCGCCAGTTCCAAATATCAGACATTCATCCATAAATGCCCCTATCGTCCAATCAGCTTCTTAACAGCATCAATCCCTTTTGGGCCAAGCAACTGCTTTGCCACTTGCTTGGCATGGTTCTCGGGAGGTGCGTCAATAGAACTCATAATATCAAAAGCTTTTCTATCGTCAGAATCCTTCGTAAACACCTCAAAGAAAACAGGACTGTTGGTGTTTTTGTCAGAGACAAATGTACTATACACAGAATCAAATTCTTCTTTCGTCTTGGCTGATATATACTTAAACCCTAGTGATTCAACATAATTCTTAATAACATTTTTTTCACCTCGACCAAAGTGGTTAGCCGCGGCAATATATTCATCAGTTGCCTTATCACCAAAAAATCTATAACCTGGAGCAACACTCTGCTTGAAGATGCCACCACCATTATTATTTATCAGAATGATTCTTAAATTACCTGAAATGTCCCTGTTACCTAAGCAATTCATGTCATAATAAAACATCAGATCACCAATTGCGCAAAAATGTAGATGCTTGTTGTCCGCTAAAGAGGCCCCCACAGCAGAAGAAAGAACGCCGTCAATTCCTCGACACCCCACATTACCATAAGACTTTGCGCCGTTAGGCAGATCAAATAAAGACCAGGCTCTTACGGTATTGCTGGCTCCAATATGAAGAATTGAGTCAGAGGGCAATACAGCAGATATTTTAGATGCTGCATAAACATTTGAAAGAGGGAGCTTGTCGTAAGGAATCTTCAGCGTAGCTTTTGTCGCTGAGCACTCCTTATAATATGCATCTTTTTTTTCTCCATCATCAATATAATGTTTTAAAAAAGTGATCAACGGCATTTTAAACACATTTGACAAATTTCCAAAAGTGTCCCTCAACTCGCCATCAGGACTAATACGCCATGTTGTTTTCGCCGCTTTTAACCTTGTCATAGTGGGCCAATCAGCCATCTGCTCGCCAATATGAATAACACACATAATATTGCTCATTATGTCGTATTTTTTTCTCTGTACAGACAACAATCCGGCATAGACGGCATATTTACCATGATATCCACTAGTATGGTCACAGAAAACAACCGAATTATGGCACGCACAAAAAGCATCCAATTTTTCTGTTTCTTCTTCTGTAAAATTCCTATGGCTACCAACATATACCGCTATTTTACCATTAGGCAAATCAGGGAATTTGTCACCGACCTCATAACGGTCAATTTTATGAGCATTATACAATTCCTTGCACGAAAAATCATAATCGTCATTACAACAAGGAAGGTCGATATGCACCGGCCCTGAGTTAGAACTTTTCGCAGCTAGCAAAGCTTTATTGACGAGCAATTCCGTCTGCTTAATATCCTCTTTATCTTTTATTATAGGAAGTTGTGCTTTGCATACGGCAATATCATTGGGCGACACGCTTCTATCAATGACCTGCGGAAACAATGTGCCAATATGATAATATCTATGTATTCCCGTAACAGCAATAATTGGCAATTTTCTATAATAAGCCTCTGTTAGGCCTGGAAAATAGTTTCGTGAGGCTGTTGATTCAGTGCATGCTATGATTACGGGTTCGCTAGATTCTTCTGCAATTCCGCAAGCCATATAGGCAGCACTTCGTTCATCAATAGAAGAATAAATTTCAAAATCACCATTATATTGTAATGCCGCAATGAATTCTAAATTCGTTGTTCCTGGAGAAACAACGGCCTTTTTTATTCCATGTTTTATCAGAAGGTCGACAAGAATTTGAATACTTAGATTGTGGGAATAGCCAGAAATCATTTTATTTTCCTTATTTAAATACCTTTCCTGCCTCTTCTATATACGCTTTACCGAAACGAGAATCTGGTTCCATATAGTTACCTTCGCCCCATTCATTCCAAGCTTTAATAAATATGAATTTATCCTTGTCATTTGGATTTGATTCAACGATTTTCTTTACTTCACGACACAATTTTCCCCAAAGTTTAGGATCGTTGTTGTGTAAAATTTGTTGCGCCCCCTTGCTACGAGGAGAGTGATCAAACATCGGATCAATACATGGAGTCACATTTTCTAGTTGTTTGAAACGACTTATTGCACATTCAACATATTTTGAGTAATTAATCATTCTAATCGGTCGATGCAGCCACAACTTTATTCGCCTTATCGCCCATTTAAAGGTGAATCTTTTAACATCAAAATTTTCATAAGCATCATTCATTGCTTCGTAAACATATCTATTGTAATTATATGATTCAGCAATATTTAATTTTTTTTCACCAGGCGTATAGGCAAAAAAAACAAAGCCAACAAGTCCATTATCTATTGCAAGAGTGTTCCACGTGTCTTTAAATAATTCAAAATCAGAAAAACTAACGGGGTCAAATATGCCAAATAGCAACTTTCCCTCAGATGTTCTTATATATCGTTTATCTTTGAATGCGGGAAGCATTTCCTTAAAGTGCGCAGTATAATCATCAACGCCAGGATAGGTTTGTTCAATAAGAAGTCTGTTTGGAAGATTAGGATTCCAAGTTTTCTGAAACCAACTATGATTTGCCCAACAAAGACAGAATGGAAAATTAGGTTTACCCGATTCAACCACCTCACGAAAAACCCTGTCTAACAAACGTTTCCCATTACCAAACCAATAATGCCAATAGCAGAAACCTTCAATTCCTGCCTCACTAGCTAATTCAGCTTGCCTTTCGCGAGTTTCAGGAACACGAAGATCATAAAAAGACAACTCTTGCGGAATCCTTGGCTGATAATGCCCCTTAAACAAGGGCTTTGCACGAACTACATTGGTCCATTCTGTAAATCCAGGTTCCCACCATTCGTCATTCTCGGGAGTCGGATAAAATTGAGGCAAATAAAAGGCAATTACTCGTGGCTTAGTCATTACAACCTTCAAATATTACATGTGTTTCTTTATTCTTTTCTGCATACGTTCTTTTGAAATATTCCCATTCCAATTAGATACATCTTTTCGAAGCGTTTGCTGATAATGAATTAGTTCATCAGACTCTTTTTCTCCGTACCAAGGCAAATGACGGACTTGATACGGAACTCCTGTTCGAACTCCCTTATACCTATTTAAATAGGCAACAAAAATTTTAGGCGAATTAATAGCAAAAGTCGTATCAATATTAGCATCATATAATTTCACAGGAGTATTTCCAATTTCATGTTTATAGAACTTTGATTCCCATAATAAAACTTCCTCTTTTAAATAGTAATCGTCAGGAAGATCATCTAATTTTAAAGAAAAACCAACCTTTGAGTAACCGAGATTGTTTTGCATCACTTTAAAAAAAACTTCAATAAAATTTGGAGGGCATTCTTTTATTGGAGTCAAATCAGGATCGCTTAGCACATAAAATGTGAAATTTCGTATAAAAAAGAAGCGAAAATGTTTGTGAAAAACAAGATGCCCATAATTTTTTTTCATTCTAATCACATTGCAACCACAATCTCGATAATAATCTAAAAGCGGTTGGTAATCCGAATGATTGTCAATAATATTGATATTTTTGTAACCATAAGAACGCAACCAATCAACCGTCTGTTTTAAAAAACTTAATCGATTATAAGAAATAATATATATTGGAAGTTTGTAATGGTCAACTTTTAAATAAAAAGATAAAAAAATTCTTTTGAAGAAAAAAGATAATATATTTTTCAAAAACAGTTCTATTTGTAAAAGAGTTTTTTTTATAAGATTCATTTTTATCTCACATTATATGGAAGTTGATTAGAGCACTACTATTTAGATTATGGAAATAATTTAAATACACAAAATAAATGATAAAAAATGCCACAGTCAAATATATGCTTGAAATGGGTTTTAAATAAAAGGGCTTGTTTTGAAATTCAATAGCTGTTTTTCCAGACCATCCTGCGAATAAAACAACGCCTAACTGATAATAAAAAGCAATTCTAAAAAAATAATTCGACCATATTCTAAATATAATCAGCATTAAAAAAACGCTTGTAACATTCCAAAAGAATTGAAATTCTAAGACATTCCAATTAAAACGGCTTTTCTTTTGAGATATACTAGAAAAGAATAGTAAAACTGCAGAAGGTAAATAGCAAATAGCAAATGATTTTATTGAATTCTCTAAAGTATCTGCATTGTATAGCATTACATAAGAAGAATATCTACTCATTATTGGTAACTGAAGTATACTATTATATAAAGTTGGCACCGCAAATACCAAAAAAACAAATAAAAATATTTGTTTTAAGTAATCTGTTACACTTTTTAATTTGTAATTATATAATAAATATATAGGCAATGCCAAAAGAGCCGTTGAATGGAACATGGATGCAATAAGTATACATATTGTGTATGGAATTATTTTTCTTTCAAAAATATAAGTGTATGAAAGAAAAACAATTGCAATGGCAGGCATTTGACGCATTGCATTAAAACATTCTTGGTAAAAAAGTAACAAGAATAAAAATGTAGTAACAAATACATTTACCTTCTTAGATAACTTATAAATTGTCATTAAAGGAATAAATAGAGATAATGTTGCGAAGAAAAAAAATGCAAGTCTTTCTCCTCCAATTTTGTTAAAAAAAATGCACCCCCCCCAAAAAAGAAATTCATAGGATTCTAAAGCTCTTCGCCACATATAGTTTTCACCATATAAAAACAAATCCAAATATCGCTTTGTGTCTACCCCCGTATTTTCTGATCGCATAGCAACTAAAAAAGCGGGTATTAAAACGAGCAATAGAATAAATCCCATTGTTTTTAGACTTGTTTTTTTTACACTTTCATCATACAAAGAATCATTGACATTCTTAATTCGACAATAATAATCAAAAATCAACGATATAAACAAAAAAAACAAAAGAAACAAAAATAAATTAAGCATAATATTTTTTCCCAATATGATGTCTGATAGATGTAAATATTTCTATAGGAAGTAATTTTAACAAGGTTCCAATCACTCGTAATCTCAGGGATATTTTTTTTCTAGAAAGAGGCTTGTCTCGCCATTTTGTCTGTTTGCGATATTTCAAATATACGCTTTTCATTGGATGTGAACATTTTTTACACCAGGGTCTGTTATAAAAACCGCTGAGATAGTGAATAATACAGGGATTTGTTCGAGCATCATTTAATACTTTCTGACTATAAAATGGTCTTTCCGTTAATTTCTCAAATTTTTTTTCAGAACCCTCAACCAAGCCTGACATCAAATTGTATTTAGGGCTTACAACTAAAATTTTACCATTACAGACTGCATTTATCGTACCCTCGCTTAAAACCGGGGGATTTCCATTCCATTTAGATATATATGCAAGACATTTTTCCAATATTGAATCGTTCCGCCACTTTTCCAAATTCATCAGCACAACACCGTCGTTTACAATATCAGAATTTTCATCTACGCCTAGTTGCTGACACAATTTTCTTGAAGCCAATGTCCTCACACAAGCACAGTATTTGTCTTTTAAATTAGAATTCCAAAAATCATCTAATTTGTCAACCACCACCACATCACTATCCAAATAAAGGATTCTATTTATGTTAGGAATTCGTCCGAAAAAAATCTTTGCATAAACACTTTCAATATGGCGTCCAGTATTATTTATATTCAAATCATACGCTATAGTTTTAAAAGGGATTATCTGTAAGGAACCATTGAGTTGATTAATCAACTCATGAAGTTCTTTTTTAGACGTTTCTGAAATGCCCATATCAATAAAATAAACATTAATCTTATCTAAATGTTTATTAGAATCGAACAACGATAACAACGAAACGGTCGTTTGTTCCATATAGAATTCATTACAGGCGTATGCTACATTTATTATCATTTTTTACGCCTCTATAAAATCCTTAAAAACAGAAATATATTGATGAAAATCAAATGTTTCATGCAAGGAATCATTCCGAGATTTATTTTTCCGAACCAATCGATTTTTTATAATTTCAGACAATTTTTTTTCAGAAAATTCGTTAATTAAGCAATTGTCCTGATCTATAGGAAAATATCTACCAATATCACTTACATCGTTGGCAATGATATTTATACCACTGGTACAGCATTCAACAAATTTCGTTGGGAACCCTGCCATATTTTTTCGACTTCGATTTCTAATAAAGATGCAATAATCAGCCTTATACAAGGCTTTGATACTTTCTTGATGAGAAACACGACCCTTAAAACAAATATGGTCTTTTATACGTAAAAGAGTTTTTTGACATTCAGGAAATATCTTGACAAACTGGTCGTGTGTCAATCCGATTATGGTGAACAGATATTTACACGTTTCATCCAAAGCTCCAAAAGCCTCTATTATTTCACCCAATTTGTCTTTATCTTTTCCAGTGCCTGGCGAACCGGAATAAACGAATTCGACGCAATCTTCTTTTTCTATGTCTGAAACATGCCAAATACTTTCGGTCAAATCAACCAAGGGCGGCACAACAACAATGCTTTTAACATGTTTTGAGTAATATTTCTCCAGATATGTGCTAATCGCAATCATCGCATCTACTTTTTTTTGCAAATAGCGCATTACAATAAACGTATCTATACACTTTATAAGTTTCACTGGATTGAGTGAAAACTTATTTTCATACCACTCGGTTGCATCCGCAATGACCTTAATATTCCTATTTTTACAATAGTGCAAAAGTTTGGCCAAAGGAATGGCGTGCATATTATATGCTATGGCATATTTTACATCCGAATATTGATTAAATGTTTTCTCGATATGAGAAAAATCAATCAGTTGTTTAACCCATTCCTTGTTAGATTTGGGATATGCGGCAGGGATGTTGTCAAACGAGCCAATTTTGGTTATAGATTTTGCGTTTTCCGTGATATCGTGATCTACTCCGCAAAAAACGACATGGTAGCCAAGTTCATGAAATATTTTGGCGTTGTTCAAAACGCGATGAGCCGCAGCATTCTTATCGGGCATTTCAAAGCCACCGATATAGATGATTGTTCCTTTGTGCTCCATCTAAAAAGCCTCTACTGAAGTCTGACGTTTCTGTACGATTACGCTATTTGCAGGGAAATTCCCTTTCAACACGCAACCTGCTCTAACTACGCAATTATCGCCAATTTTTGTACCGCGAAGAATTACTGTATTTGCTCCAATCCATACATTGTTGCCAATGTCAATAGGAGAAGTCTTATATTTCATTGCCGCAAGACTTCCCGCTGCACGAAAATCATGATCATGGTCATAAATCTGGACATTGGGACTTAATTGAACATTATCTCCAATGACAACTCTTTCGTGGCAAGCAATCATATTGTTAGAATTAACAGAAACATTATTTCCAATTATGCATTCAGCGCCTTTCCTAACCCGGATTTTAGCGCCATCGCGCATTTTAAAGGCTTTTCCTATAGATAATTTGCCACCAGAAATTGTGATTTCGGAGAACGGAGAAACGAGACTGATTACAGGTCCCTTGAAATTCATTGGATGAAACAGCTTATTCAAAGTCATCTTTACAAATCCACAAGGTACGCATACTGCTGCTCTTACAAATTTATTCATCCCACCATCTCCATTTCTTTCAAGTACGCATTCACGACAACCTGCCTGTCAAATTCGCGTTCCATTTTCGCTCGTCCGGCAAGCCCCATCTGGATTCTCTGTTCATGAGAAAGTGCTAGGAAATTCTCGATTTTCTGGACAAGGTCTTCTGAATCGCGCTGTTTCACGACGAAACCGTTCTCGCCGTCATCGACCACTTCGCGGCAACCGCTACGGTCCGTGGTGATTATGGGGCGCGCGCAGGCGCAACTTTCCAAGAGCACATTGCTGATGCCCTCGGGGTAAAAACTCGGGTGGATGGTGCAATGCGTGTTCTTGAGAATTTCGCGAACGTCGCGGACCATGCCGTGATAGACTACAGTGCCGTTCTTGGCGTATTCTTCAAGTTTGCCCTGGTATTCGGCTTCGCAGAAACCGCAGATGTGGAAAGTGACTTTATAGGTGGAAACTGCACTGGATTCTTCGCTTCGCTCAGAATGACGTGAGTCAGGTGCTTCGGCTGGCTCAGCAGCCTTGAAGTGTTTTGCCGCATCGAGGTATTGTTCGATGCCTTTTTCACGCATAATACGGCTGATGAATACGAAATGGATTCCGTCCGTTTCGTCGGGGTAGGGGAGTGGGGCGAATCGTTCAAGGTTTACGCCGCTGCCAGGGAGTAGTCCGTGTTTATCCGTATAAAGATTATGGTCTATAAAGAATTGCCTGTTTTCTGTATTCTGGAAGAATATCCGCTGGATTTTCTTGAATGCAAATCTGTAGAGCGCCAGTGTAATCTTCTGTGTAAGTCCGGGGTTTTCGACGGCTGTGCCGAGGCCGGTGACGTTTGCCACTTGCGGCACGTTCATCAACCGGCAAGCGATTCCGCCATAAATGTTCGGCTTGATCGTGTAACTGAACACGATGTCCGGCTTCACCTGTTTCAAAAGCTTGATGTAGTTCCAGATCAATGCGCTATCGGTAACCGGGTTCGTGCCGTGGCGGGCAATCTTGATTTCGTGATAGACTGCGCCCAATTTGACCAAGTCATCGATTCGTTCACCGTAGGGGCTGCTGATATGCACTTCGTGGCCGTCCGCAATCAAGCGTTCCACCAATTCAAGGCGGAAGTTGTAAATCACCACATCGTGATTGACAAGGAAGAGGACGGTATTCTTTTGCATTACTCAATCTCAATGGTATTCTGATACAAAAGTCTAAATCCGAACTTCGAGCGGAATTCATTCATCTCTGACTTGTGAGAATATTGAAAGTTCGGGTGCCTATGGTCTGCTATATAAGCTTCACGCTTTCTAAATACTTTAGGGTCGTGGATGGCAACAAATTCATTAATTGTAGAGGCGAGTTGTTCCTTTGCATGTTTAAAATCGCTTTTCTTGCGATTTTTTATTTCAACAAAAGCCAAAAAAGAATTATCAATCTTGTAAAGCATTCCATCACAAGATTTTTTTTTATTTCCTTTTTCCCTTTTTACAATATTCTTATCAATTGGAATAAAATGCAAATTTTTATTAGACTGATTATTTACAACAGCATCCCAAGGATCATCCGCATGATCCGTAGTTGTCCTGGCATATGGTTCGGTCTCGCGATCAATAATTCCAAAATGAATATCATTGCGAGCAGATTCCTTATCATACTTTGCATCAAAGAAATCCATTATTCCTCAACCTCGTCTTGGATTTCCAAAAGCGCATCAAAAAGGTCATTCGTTTCACTTAACGCAGAATTCAAGAAATTCCTGTCGCTGGGGATTCCGTCGTAATTGTCTAGCAGCCGAATTTCACCTTCGGGCAAAATCTCATAAATGAATACATCCTTGGGGCGTACAGCACTGCTACGGGGCAAAACATCATCCATTTTCTCAAGTAATTCGTCTTTATTTTTTACAGAACGTTTCACTTCGTCCTTGAGCATACCCGCCTTTATGGCCAGCGTAAGGTAGTTCAACATATAGGGGCTATGAGTCGTAAGCACCAGTTGGTTCAAGACCAACTCGTTGTTCACCTTCAGGAGTTCATTTAATACATTGCGCTGAGTTTCGGGGTAAAGATTCTGTTCTGGTTCTTCAACAATGTTCACCAAACGCCCGTTAAAGTAACCCGCATGGAGTTGCTTTATCAAAGTCGCCCGCATGGAACTGGAAAGAGAGCTATCCTTCAAAAGTTTAGCAACTCGTTCTACGATCTTGCGGCGCTCAGAGCCACTGGCTGCATCCAATCCCGTTTTTTTATTTTCTTTAATCTTGTTAAACAGATAGCGAGAAACAATGACCATGGGTACCAAGGACTGGAATCCACTAGCAGCCTCGGTCAACTTAATCTTGAACTCGGAATCTTTGAGCCAAGCGGTATTGGTAGATTTGTCGTAGGTGACTTTGAAGCCATTCAGAGGAAGTGCAAAGGGCTTTGATGCATTACGGAGAGCATTTGTATATTCATCCAGGAGCACCGAAAGAGATCCAGACAAATTCCGAATATCTTCTGCATTGTCCAAGGCTGTCATCAAGTTCCGTTCCGAAGGAATGTACATAATCTGCGGACGGATAAAGCTACGCATTCCCGTCCGCTCTTTGATATCCAACTTACCGTTTTCATAGGAGAAAACGTACTTTGTACCCTTAAAATAAAGGAAAGTATCGGCCTTGAAATAGTTCTGTATGTTATGGAACGCGCAATATTTTTCGCGAAAATTTTTGGCACTCAGTTCGTTGACATCGAAGTCACCGCGCACCAAAGCCTTTTCTAGCCAAAGAAATGTTGATAGCAGCTTTGCAATGGAGCTTTTACCTGATCCCTGCATACCGCAGAACACAGTAACCTTGTTAATCTTAAGATTCACCGAGTTTCGGTTGACTAGAGGGCCAAAATTTTGTATTACGAGTTCTTGCATAAGCTAAATATACTTTCTCTCTGTAAAAAGGTTACTTCTCCGTCCTTTCGATAGCCTCTTGCAGGCTGTATTTCTGGTAGGGTTCCTTGTACACGCTCATGGACTGGTCGTAGGCCAGGTTGCCAAAGGCCTTGTTCACGAGACCGGTGGCATGGCTCATGAGTTTCAGCACCCAGCCGAATCCGGGGATTAGCACGCAGCGCTTGTTGTGGGCCTTGGCAATGAGCGAAATGACTTCGCTTGTGTTGCTGTACTGCGGGTTCTGCGGCCAGAAGGTGCCGTGTTCGCCGTTTTCGATCATCAGTCGCACGAATTCCACCAGATTGCCAATGTAGAGCATGCTGCGCTTGTTCTCGACCTTGGGGAATGCGGGCAGTTTGCGGGCCAGCTTGCTGAGCAGCGGGTAGTTGCCCTTGCTGTTCTTGCCAAATATCATGGGCGGGCGCAAAATCACCACCTTGAAGGTGTCGCAGTCCAGCGGACGGATACCGTTTTCAGCCTGAACCTTGCTGTCGCCGTAGCAGTTGGCGGGGTTCACGGGGGTGTCGCAGGTAATCAGCTTTTCCTTGCCAATGGGGGCGCTGTCGCCGTACACGATGGCACTGCTCATGAATATGAACTGCTTGACGCCGGCGTCTTTCGCCTTCTTGGCGCATTCCACGGTCAGGTCGGTGTTCACGGCGTAATAGAGCTTGGCGCGTTCATCGCTAATCTTGCCGTTGTCGCTATGGGCAATCCCTGCCACGTGGTAAACGGTGTCGTACTGGCTAAAATCGTGGCTGCGCCAGGCGTCACCAATCATGTCGAGGGTGGCCACCTGGTACTTGCCCGCGAATTCGGGTTGGGCGAGGTAGTTCGCAAAGGAGGTGCCGATGTAGCTGTTAGCGCCTGTAATGAGGATCTTAACCATCATTTACCTTCCATGACATTCTTGTACGCGTTCAGGAGCTTTGCGTAGCCCACCACTCGCTCGGCTATGGAAAAGGCCACCTTCTCGTCGTAATCGTGGCTCAGCAGGTTGCGGTCATCCACCATCTCTTGCCATGTTTCGCCGTCGTCAATAAGCGAGTTCTGCAAGGCGAGCCTGAAGGAGTCTCGGCTGCCTACAATGCCCGTGATTCCCTGGTATTCCAGGTAGTCCTTCATGCTTTTCCAGGCCAGTTCGTAACAGAACTCGAACGCCTTGAGGAGCCCCTGGGTCTCCAGTTTGGAAAGAGCGCGCTCGTCCTTAAGCGTTAACGCCGCATTCAGGTTGTCGAGGGCCTTGCCCAGGTTCTCGAGGCGTTGCTTGTACCTAATTTGCTCATTCATAGACGGTCACTCCAACTTGGTCGATATGTTCCTTGAGGGATTCGTTCTGCAGTTCCCCGTACACAAGCACGTCCACCTGGTACGGCAGCGAGGATTCCTCGAATTTACGGACAAGGCCCAGCTTGTCCTTCACGGTAAAGCCATCTGTGACAAACAGGCACAGGTCAATGTCGCTCCCCTTCTTGGCGCAGCCCTTGGCCCTGCTTCCAAATACCTTGGCGCTGGCAACCCCGTTGGCCGTTGCCAGAATGCCGAGCAGGGTCTCCATGGATTTTTCGGATAAACCGAGTTTGTTGCCGCTTTGGGCGTTCTTGTCGGCTTCGTGCTTGTGGATTTCGCCGGTGCCGCCTTCTACCACACCATCGCTCTTGAGCACGCTCACGAACGTGCCAAAGAAGCACTTGCAATCGAAAAGGAAACTCTGGCGCTTTACGTATTCGCCGTCGAGGGCCGCCTTCACGGGGATTTCCAGTTCGTCGCGACCGTTGATTTGCGCCCAGCCGGTAAGGCCCACGGGCACGTCGTTTGCACCGTACTTGTCGCGTTCTTCAATCAGGTCGTACTGGTTCCACAGCGCCGGGCGCGGGCCGATGATGCTCATGGTCCCTTCGAAAATGTTGAACATCTGCGGGAGTTCATCAAGGCTAGTCTTGCGGAGGAACCCGCCCACCTTGGTAATCCACTTCTTGGGGTCGCTCAGTTCATGCGTCGGGGCGTCCTTGGGCGTGTCGGTGCGCATGGTGCGGAACTTGTAGATGTTAAAGTGCTTCTTGTGGAGCCCAACGCGTTTTTGCTTGAAGAGCACGGGACCCTTGCTGTCGAGCTTTATGGCAAGGGCGATGACTAGCATGGGGAGCGCAAGCACCACAATGCCGAAACCGGAGAGAACGATATCGATAAGGCGTTTAAAGAAATGCTTGTACATCAGGGACATCCCTCTTTGGGGGGTGCAAAATCAGTGCCAAAGTTGTGACCTTCGAGACCCAAGCCCTGTTCCTGGCAATACACGGAATTGCAGGGAATCTTGGTGCCCGCAGGGACAATCGCAAGCGATTCCACCACGGCGTTGCAATCCACGTGGCAGTATTCGCCGACAACGGCATTGTGGCGGACTACGGCACCGCTGGCGATGAATGTCGCTGTCTTGACGGTTGCCCAGGTCTGCACGGTGGCGTTCGGCTCGATGCAGCAGCCCTGTCCGAGTTGCGCACTCGGGCTCACGTATGCCGTGGGATGTATGAGCGTTGCCGGGGTCATGTTGTTTTGCAGGAGCTGTTCAGTGAGGTGGCGGCGAAGGGCCGGGTTGCCGATGGCCACGAATCCGTAGCTGAACTCGGTGGCGAACTTTGGAAGGTCATTGAAGGTGCCTATTAATGGAACTTGACTGGATCCTTCGTCGCTTTGCTCCTCAGGATGACGAGCGTTGTCGGAGATTATCGCGTTTTGCTTGCAATGACAATAGCCAAACGAATCATCGAGGAAGGCGATGCGTTCGAAAACGCCCATGGCTTCGACGATTTCCTTCGCCATTATGCCGTACTGGCCTGCCCCGAGAATCAGGAGGTTCTTGCCCAGCGAAGTCATGCAGCCTCCGCGACGAGTTTTTCCAGTTCGTTGATGTTCGCACCGACGGTGCTCATCCAGTTGGTTTCATACGCTTCGGTGACGTACTTGATCTCGTCCCCATGCATTGTGGGACTTGAGAGCCAAACCTTTTTTTCAAAACGGGTCATATAGAGACCGCAACCCCGGGTTATTCGGCCCGTCTTGCGCGTTTGTGCGAAATTCGGACCGAAGTGAGACTTTGTTGGCGTCCAACTACAGTTCGTGGACCGAGTGCTGTGGTTGAATCTCCAAATATGAACAAAATCTAGTAAAATTTGCGGGAATGTGGTAGAATGTCGCTGAGAAAATGACGAAAATGCTACAAAATAATACCTTTTTTTCGGTTGTCTGTTGTTTTTTCTTTATTTTCAATAAAAAAAAGTCCGCATCGTGGCGGACTTGGACTCGTTACTTTTTCGGGCCGGATAATAGTTTGTCTCTTTTCCTTTCGATTTTTTCGAGCTTGATGTTTTTCTTGTGTCTCTTGTATTCAACCCACTGGACGGCGGTAATCGGCTTGCGGTTGACGAGGTTCAGGAGCTCGACGCTGTCCATGAGTGCCTTGTACTTCTGGGTGATGGCTGCTTTTTCGGCTTCTTGCTGGGCCTTGAGGTAGGCGGCGGCGGTGAGGGGCTTGCCGGAGGCGGAATCTGTGGCGACGAGGGAGTCAATGGTCTTGTTGAGGGAATTCAGGTCTTTCAGGATAGCTTTTTCTTTCTTGTCGAGCTTGGCGAGGGAGTCGCGTGTCGCCTTGGGGAGGGGTGTTTTTTCGTTGTCCTTCTTTTCGGCTTTCTTCGCGAGTTTTTTCAGGCGGTCTTCTTCTTTTTTGAGGGCATCTGCCGTGCCGCAGCGGTTGAGTTCTGCGCTCCAGACGTAGCAGTTGTCCTTGGTGCACAGGGTCTGCGTGCACTGGGCCTCGGTCATCGGGGCTTCGTCTTTTACGCAACCGGCAAATAGGATGCCAGCGAATAGTATTGCGGGTATCATTATTTTTTTCATGTTTTTCTCCTGTGTTGGTCCTATCTGTCGAATATAACAAAAGTTTTTTCTTGGGATTTTTTCGTATGTCCTGAAACAGTTTTTTTGTTTATATTTAGGATAGTTTTTTCACATAAAGGAGATTCTATGCGCTCGTCCATTTCAATCGTTCTGTTTTCGTTGATGATGCTCGTCGGCTTTGCGTTTGCGCAAAATGATTCTTTTGATGGCGGTTCGTCGGATGCTTCTTCTGGCTCGGGCTTGTACCAGGATGTCAGTAAAGGGGAAAAAAGTAAAATTTCGCATGTGAGCAATTCCTGGTACGTCGGCGGGACCGAGGTGTCGCCGGATGCGGTGGTGGCTTTGCTCCAGTCGAATCCCGAGGCGGCCAGCGAATACAGCACGGGTCGGATGTTCTATTATCCGTCGCTGGTGCTGGGCGGTATTGGCGGCTTTGCGCTGGGTTATGGAGCCGTGTCGTGGATAATGGGCAAGGACTTTGGCATGCCGATGACTTTGGGCGGCGTGGGTGTCGTGGGTGTCGCTTTTTTGCTGGGGTACATTTCGGGAAATTACACGGATTCCGCAATCGAGATTTACAACAAGAGCCTGAGCGCGGAGACGTCGTTCAAGGTCCAGCTCGTGCCTACGGTGCAGGGCGGTATCGCGCTTGCTTTTGCCATCTAGCTAATGTCGTTTAACGAAAAAAGCGCGGCTCCAAAAGGGCCGTGCTTTTGTTTTGGATAAATTCTGTTTTTGCTTCTGCTTTATGTTACTTCTGCTTTAGTATGGCGCGGAGTTCGTCGGCCGCCTTGTTGAGGTCGTCGTTCACGATGGTGTATTCGTACTTTCCTTTTGTCTGGGCGAACTCGATTTCTTTCTTGGCGTTTGCGAGGCGCAGCTGGATGACGTCTTCGCTGTCTGTGCCGCGTCCGCGTAGGCGGCGTTCGAGTTCCTCGTCGCTGGGCGGCATGATGAAGATGCCCGTGGCGTCGGGATAGACTTTGTCGAAGTTCACCTTGCCAAAGACGTCGAGGTCGAACAGCACGCGGTTGCCTTCGGCGAGCGTCTTCTCGACAAAGCTCTTGGGCGTTCCGTAGTAGTTGCCGTGCACAAGGTTGTATTCGACGAGCGCGTTGTCCTTGATCATCTGCTCGAATTCTTCTTTTGTCTTGAAGAAGTAGTGGACGCCGTCGATTTCGCCTTCGCGGGGCTTGCGGGTCGTCGCGGAGATGGAATACTTGATGTCCGGGAAATCCTTGATGACCATGTCCTTGAGGGTGGTCTTGCCTGCGCCACTGGCGGCGCTCATAACGAAAAGCTTGTTCTTCATGCCCTAAATATAGAAAGTGGCGTCGAAAATTGCTAGTTGGTCGCGAAAATCGCAAAGTGGCCTGCGCGGCGGTGGCGAAAGTGGTAAGTTGGTCGTGAAAATTGGCCGGTACTGCAGCGAAAATCGCAAAGTGGCCTGCGCGGCGGTGGCGAAAGTGGTAAGTTGGCCGTGAAAAGCGCCGGTACTGCAGCGAAAATCGCAAAGTGGCGGTGAAATGCGCGAAAAATGTCCGATTTCACCGCCAAAAATTACTTTGTACATGCCGGAAGGCGACTTTTGGGCGGTGAAATTCCCGAAAAACTTCTTATTTCACCGCCGCGTTATGCCTAAGTTATGCCAGACGAGCCTTTTTTGAACGCCTTTTATGCCAAAATCGTGCGTACAACGTAAAAAATGGCGGTGAAATGCGCCAAAAATCTGCGATTTCACCGCCAAAATTTGAAATTGAACGCTAAAACGTTCTATTTAAGACTTCTTGTCCTCGATGTACAGCGGGCGCTGCTTGACTTCGTCGTAGATGCGGCCGATGTATTCGCCGAGGATGCCGATGGTCAAAAGCTGCACGCCGGCGAAGAACACGATGGCGGTCATGAGCGATGCCCAGCCGGGGACTGTCGTCGTGGGGGAGAGGAACTTCTCGAGAATCGACCAGACGAGCAGCGCAAAGCCGACGATGGTCGCGATCCAGCCCATGTAAAAGCTGAGCTTGAGCGGTGCGGAGCTGAATCCGGTGATGCCGTCGAAGGCGAGGCGAATCATCTTTTTGAGCGGATACTTGGACGTGCCCGCGGTGCGTTCGGCGCGGTCGTACTTGACGCCGATTTTCTTGAAGCCGACCCAGCAGACGAGTCCGCGCAAGAAGCGGCTGCGTTCGGGGAGGTTCTTGAGCTGGTCCACCACGCAGCGGTCCATGAGTCTGAAGTCGCCGGTGTCGGGCGGGATGTCGATGCTCGTGAGCCTGCCGATGAGGCGGTAGAAGCAGAACGCGGTGAAGCGCTTGAAGAGCGTTTCGCCCTTGCGCTTGTTGCGCTGCGCGTAAACGACCTGGTAGCCTTCGCGCCACTTTTCGAGCATTTCGTGGATGAGGCTCGGCGGGTCCTGCAGGTCTCCGTCGATAATCACGACGGCGTCGCCGATGCAGTGGTCGAGTCCCGCGCTGAATGCGGCCTGGTGGCCGAAGTTGCGGCTGAAGTTGATGATCTTGTTGTTCGGGTTGCCGGGGAGCAGGCTTTCTACGATTTCGCGGGTGCGGTCCTTGGAACCGTCGTTCACGAAAATCAGTTCGTGCTCGATGTCCTTGAGTTCTTCCTCGAGGACACGGTAGGTCTCGGCAACAATTTCTTCTTCGTTAAAAACAGGAATGATTACAGATAAAAGCATATCAGTTCTTCGTCATTAGTTGTTGGTCATTACACTTTCACTTCGCTCAGGTGTCAGTTGCGGACGCAAAGCGTCAAGCATGGTCGCGTCTCTCGTCCTACGCATTTGTCGTCTCTCGTCTCTCGTCTCTCGTCTAGTTTACGGAATCAGTACCGGGTTGATAATGTCGACATGGCTGCAGTTGATACTCTCTTTGGGGATGGTCTTGATGGCGAGCTTCTGGACTCCGGCAATGCTTTTTTCGACTTTTTGCAATTCTCCATTCTTGAAGAACGGCGTCTTCATCAAGGTCTTTCCGTCTCCGAGAACTTCCACGGCGACGCCTTCGCTGCAGAGCGACTCGTCGTCGAGCCCGACAGAGAACTTGATAGTCGAGAACTTTTTGCCGATGTCGAAGACTGTCGTAGAAGAGGCGTGGATTCCGAGACCGTTCCCGAAACGGAGTCCGTTCACGTTAAACTGGTTTCCTTCGATGCTTTCGTTCTTGTGCAGCTGTCCCCACTCCTGGGTGTGGCTTTCGATGGGGTATTCGGACAGCTGGACGACACCGTTCGCCTTTTCGAAGTAGAACTTCGTGATGTCGGCGAGCTTGCTGTGCGTGGCCTCGTCCTGCACGACAAAACGGACCTGGTTGAAGCCGGGCTGCAACTTCTCGAGGGGATAGTCCTTGTCGTACGAGCCGGACTTGTAGGCTCCCCTGGAGATGATGCTCTTGTTGACGAAGAGCGTGAATGTCCAGTTGGCGGTGACGTCGCTCTGTTCCTTGAGATCGTAGTGGATGTTGAGGGCGGCCGGCGTGCTCTTTGCCGAATCGGCGGGGACGACTTTCAGGTCGTTCGTCGTAATGATTTTTGAGGGGTCGTAGTTCTTGCGTCCCTTGAACTTTGCTATCTGGACCCAGTAGTTGTTCGTAATCAGGATGTTCTTGACGCCGGTCATGTCCATTTCGCGTTCGAATACGTCGCAAGTTGTCGCTATGCGGTGCTCGACGGCTTTCTTGTGGTAGGTCTGGCTGTCCCAGCAGTCCAGTCCGCGGATGTAATAGACTTCGCCATTGTATTTGTCTATGAGGTCCTTCATTTGGCTGTCCGTCATCTTGCGGGCGTTGTCGTAGTGGATGGACGACACGCCGTAACCGACGAAATGCCAGGGACGCCCGTAAATGAAGAATCGGTCCGCCTTGGGCTGTTCCTTGAGCCATCCGAGGATTTCGTGTTCTTCGATGGTCAGGTGGTTCCTGTTGTACATGATGTTCTTGTTGAAATCGTTCTTGTAATGGAACGTCCAACCGGTGAAGGCTAGGGCGACAAGCAAGATGCCGACGATGGCGTTCCTGTTGCTCTGGTTCTTGTTTGTGGCGGAGGCCGCAAAGTACTGGACCATGTGGGTCACCGGGAGCGCCGCCACGAAAGCCATCGACGGGAGCATCACGAGGCTGTAACGCTGATTGATTTCGATGCTGAAGTCGCCGGAGACGTTTTCCAGAATCACGAAGGTCTGCAGGTGGTACAGAAGTAAAAATCCGAGAATCTTGAGGTAGTAAAAGTCGCTCTTTCTGGCATCGTTGATGGCGCGGTAGGCGAGGTAGATGGCGCCAAGGGCGAACAGGTAGTTGAAATAGCTGAGGAAGGGGTTTGCAAGTTCGCCGTTGTCGTTCAGTTTCGTGGTCATCACTTCCCAGTTCTTCGCGAGGTCTTCAAAGAAATGCCCGTGCGCTTCGAACTCGCCGCCCTGGAAACCGAATCCCTGGAAATAGCTGATGGTGAGGAGCGCCGGCACGGAGAATAGCGAGAGCGTTACAAAGAAGATGGGAGCTTTCGAGTCTTTCTTGTCGAGAAGTTTCGGGAGGGCAAAGAAGATGAAGGCAAAAAGGCAGAATATGGTCTCTTGGCGGGTCTGTGCGAAAAACGCGAGGATGAGGGCCAAAAGCGTCCAGTGCTTTAGGGTGTTCCTGTCATAAGCCCACTTGAAGACGAAAAGCGAGAGTGCCGAAAGGAATATATAGAGCGGTTCGACGGACATGGCGCGGAACTGGAACAGCACGGTCGGTTGGAGCGCCATGAGGAGTGATGCCAAAAAGGCGAGGAGGGGCTGCCGGGTCCAGGCGACAATTGCGAGGAACATGAGCAAAAACGACAGCGGGAGCATGACGAATTCCGCCGTGAAAATCCAGCGGAGGTCGTTTCCGAACAGGGGCATGCCGAGATAGTAGAGGAACGAAAGTCCCTTGGTCTTGAAACTGTTGGACTTGGAAGTGCACTTGAGCCCGCCATTTTCGAATTCGCCCTGGTTGCAGGTGCCGGATTCATGGTTGTAGTACATGTTCTGGGCGACGGACATGAAAACGCTTTCGTCGCTCTGCACTCGGTGGCGAGCCTCGATCTGGGTGCCTGCGAAAATCGCGATGGCGACTGCAAAGACTACGGCCATGATGCTCACTGTCTTTTCGGGGAGGATTCCCTTGATCCATTCCCTGAAATCCTTGCTTAAAAGGCAGAATAGTACGATTCCCGCAACGAACTGCGTTATGAAAAGCGGGAGGGGGAGGGTCAAGTCCAGCTGCCGGATTGTATCCCTGTGCTTGATGTTCGGGGCGAGGTAGATAAGGAACGGAATGGCGAGGGCGATGACCGTGCCGATGATTCCGGCGGGGTGAACCAAGTTCTTAAAAAGTCCAGAAATATAATTTTTCATGAATTAAATATAAATAAACCCCCAAAGGGGGAATTTTGTGAATGAATGTTTGGCCTGACTAGAGGTGTATTTTTCTATCGCGGGTCAGCTGCAAACCGATCGAGAGCTGTATGCCAAGGCGGCCCGAAGCAATGCGGATCTTGGTGTCTTTGTGCTCAAACGATTTTTGCACGGAGGAGTAACCGTAGTTCACCTCGACCCCGAAATTGTACGGCAGGTTCAAGCCGACGCCGGCATCGATAAAGAAGTGGAAGGGGCTTTCCCACCAGCTGCCCTTGCCTGTCATCGCGAGCATGGGGCCGGCCCTCACGACCGTGTAGGGGATGAGGCTCCAGTTTTCCTTATGGTAAAAACCAAAGGAGAAACTACCCCAGATGGGCAGGAATGCAGGCGTTATCGTGCTGCGATCTTGTTTTTGTTCGCTCTTGAAACCGAGACCGAAACCATAGTGAATTGGCGCAAATTCTGCAGAAAAGAGCAATTCGGCGCCGCCAATGATCAAAAAGTCGCTGTCATATTCCTGTTCTTCTTTGACGTCTTTGATTTGTTTCCGAACGTTTACTTTGGGGCAAATGCTAGTGGAAAAATCAAACTGAACCAAAGGACGGAACTCTACGGCGTTTGCGGATGCAAATATACATAGGGAAAGCAATATTGCTTTGATATATGTTTTTTTGAATAGGAACGTCATTATTTTGTCTCGTTTTTTAGTATGATACAAATTAGAAATTTTTTTAATAAAAGATTTGAAAAAAAAGTAATTATTTTGTATTTTTATATAAAATTTGCTTGGAAGAGGATTATATGAAACGGTTAACAACCTTGTGTGTTGTTTTTTTTACAATTCTAGCCCATGCGGCCGTTCAACATGGAACTGTATTCCCGATAACAGAAACTGCGCAAACGTATACCGCCGATGACAATTACTACGAGTCATCAAATCCCGGAGATGTTCGCTTTAGCTATACTCCTTCAAAAACGGGGTATTGTACGGTAAAGTCTTCATATGAAGATTATTCGTTCCATAGGTATCTTTATTATTATGGGGAGGACGACAGTTTTTCGACATATTTCGACTATAGTTCTGGTTCCTACTCTCCCTATATCAGTTTTATGTGTGCTCAAGGTAAAACCTATTATTTTAAGGTTTCTGTAACCTACTCGAGCGAATATCCCGAAACTTTTACCATCTGGGCTTCGAGAGAAAACGTTTCCATTGTGACTACCCAGGGCAAGGCGAAGCAAGATACGGTTATCAGGGGCAACTCCTTGACTATCAAGGCGCCTTTGAATAACGGGGAGCACTTTGTCGATTGGTATGTCGATTTTGGAACGGCTACTTTCGATGACCCCAATGCGATTTCTACGTATATTTATCCGACTTCAGATGAGGTGAAAGTCGGGTATAATGTAAAAGACGGAGAAATCTACACGCTGACGGAGAAGTATGTTCCGTACGTATATAATACTAACGGAAGCATGACCGGATATGGTGCTTATGGAATCAGGACCGTCTATGAACCGAGCGAAACGGGATTATATGCACTAGTTACAAAGGCTTACTATTCACGCTATATTTATTCTTTTGGCGAAGATGCGACTTTTTCTACATCGCCTGCTAGCACGGGCCATAGCTCGATTTCACGCTCTTTATATTCGTTGACTGCGGGTAGAAAGTACTATTTCTTGCTTAATCAGAGCTCGACTGCAAGCTATTACATGGGCGATACCATTTCTGTTCGAATGGCTCGAACGTTCAAGGTGAATGCCGATACTGCAGGCTCCGGCTATGCTTACGTGGGTGTCAACTACCGCAATTATGATTCTTCGTATGTTGCAAACGATACCGTCCCGTTGTCCGCCTCTTCTACGTACGCACGTTTTGAAAAATGGGAAAAGGTGTCGGGCACTTGTAAAATCCTGGATACGAACGCTGCACGTACTGGGGTGGTCATAGAAAGCGATTGCAAGGTCCGCGCCGTATTTAAACCGGGCAAAATGTATGCCATTACGACAACGCCGACAAAATATAGTGAAAAGGAACATTTTTTCGGGGGGACTCTGGCTGATATCTCCAGCTCGCCGGCTAACGGGGTTCGCTTGTATTTCGTGGCGCCTTCGGATGGCGGATATATCATTAATGTGAAAAAGGATAGCTCGGAAACGGGCCTCATTAGGCGCTATACGTCGAGTACTTTCAGTAGCTATAGCAAGTATCAGTACATATACAAAGATCCTTATGCGGATACGCTACTCCTTACGGCGGGAGATTCCGTCTTTTATACGGTGTCCAACTATTATACAAATGATTCCCTGATGTCGTTCAGCGTAAGTTACGATTCCATACAGACTTATAAGCTTACTGTTGAATCGACTTCTTCGAGATGTTCCACGTCGGTCTCTTCACAACCGGTCTTCAAAGGCTCTGTAGTTTCGGTCACGGGTTATGCCAAGGAGGGCTACCGTCCCAATGGATGGACTTATGTCAGTGGCACGCACAAGTTCTCCGATTCATCTGCTTATAGCATCGGTGTCCTTGTCAACGAGGATACAAAAATCAGGCTGGGCTGCGGAACGCCTAATCTTATCGATGTTACGGATAAAGAAAAACTCTATGTCCCTGCAAATGACTTTTATGAAGTTTCCCCGGATTATGGCATGAGGTTCCGTTTTGTGGCGCCTGCTGCAGGAACTTATATACTGCGTTTCCGGCCGAATTCTTTTTATGGAAGTTATTATTACTATGCAACGGACAACACGTTTAATACAACCGCAATGTCGAGAACTTATACTTCGGCAAAAGCGACTTTCGTTATCACGGCCACTTCTGCAGGCCAAACATTTTATGCTAAAGCTGTTCCCTCTTCGAGCTACTATTGGAATTATAGTATAGGTGTCGCGGCGCTCCCGGTTGCATATGTGAAAATTGATGGGCAGACGAAAACCGATACGGTTGCCGTGGGGGATACCCTTTACTTATCGTCTGCTGTGCTTGATGAAGGTGAACATTTTGAAAAGTGGACTGTCGTTTCTGGAAAGGGAACATTTATAGATAGCACGTCCCGTTCGTCGGGGTTCATTCCAGGATCTGCCTCTACCATTGAACTCAAGGCCGTCAAGACTACACCTCCGATTTATGAACTTACGGATGTTTACCAGAGATTCCTTTTCCAGGAACATAGTACCTACAATGCGTATGATTTTTACGGCGTTCGCACGTTCTTTGAAGCTCCGGATTCTGGAACATATGCCATTATGTCAAAATCGACAAATCCTGAGTATATCTTGGATTATCTGAATGACGGTACGTTTGCTGATTACAATAACTGGGTTTCTGGAACCTACAATAAGCTTATCGTCAATTTAAGAAAGGGTGAAAAACGGTATGTACTATTGTATCCATATAATTCGAACTCCCAGGATACTATTTGGGCCAAGGCGCAAAAGACGGTACATTTGTATACGGACACGGCGGGCATAGGCTATGCTTACGTGGGGTCCTCTTCCCGTATGTACGATTCCTCTTATGTGCCTCAAGATTCTGCCCCGGTGAGGGCTTATACCAATAGTACTGCATTCAGGTTTGGCTATTGGAGTGTCGTTTCGGGAAAGTGCCAGATCGTGGATTCCACCAAGATGTCGACTTATATCATTCCGGAAACGGACTGCAAGGTCAGGGCTAATTTTATTCCGGGAAAGGTGTATCCGATTACGGATGTCGCGACGAAATATACGAATGTGGAGTCCTATTATTCACGTTCTGCCTTGTATGGTACGAGATTCAATTTTAGGGCTCCCACTACGGGAACATATGGCATTGTCTTTACAAGTACCAGTAAAATTTCTGAGGAAAAATATCCGAACGGAGACTTCTATTCGTACAGCCAAAGATTTAACGGCCTTGAGTTTAAAGTGGATTCCGTTTCGCTTAATGCTGGGGATTCCTTGTTCTACATCGTAACGAACTACACCTATGCAGATACTGTGGTGCCGTTCTGGGTTAGTTATTCCCAGACCAAGGCGGCGATAGCCCTTGTCGCTGACAGCAACGGTTCCGTTGAACCTTCAGCAGGTTACCCCTCTGCATGGATTGGCGCTGCATATCCCATCATGGCGGATCCAGATTCCAATTTCCGCTTTGACAAGTGGGTGGTTGAATCGGGCCATGGAACAGTGGACGATCCATACGCCATAAAGACTGTCGTCATGGCGAAGGATTCCATAAAGGTCAGGGCGTACTTTAGGCGTGGCGATATTTATCCGCTGACGGATTCGGTGCAGGTCTTCAATTTCCAGAAGCATTACTTCTCCCAGGACAAAAACTCTACAGTCCTCTTTAGCTGGACTCCCAGTGATACGAACCATTATTTGCTGAAACTGGATTCCATCAAAGCAGTTTGCACGTACTATGGAATGGATTCGCTGTTCAGTTCGGTGAGGGAGGTTTACCCCATTAACGGTGAATCCTATGTAGTGATTCAGGGAAAACCCGGCAGAACCTATTATTTTGGCGTGACCGATTCTGTTAAGACGGGTACGCACAACGTGAATTTTACGGCGCAGATTGTGTCTCCGAAAGTTCTTTATATCGAATCGACTCGTGGACGCGCGGTCCCGTCGGACTTTGTTTACCTGACTCCGGGAACCGATACGACTGTGTATGTGATTCCCTATGGCGGGTATTTGTTTGACTCTTGGACAAGAGTTTCCGGGACGGTGACCATCGATGATTCGAGTAGCGTAAGGATAAAAGTTTCGCCGCAATCGGACTTTAGCCATATCAGGGCTAACTATGTATGGGATTCGACGGCCGTACCGGAACTCAAAATTACGAATTTGGACTTGAGCAACCATCCGAGCATTTGTGCTCAAGTATCTGTTGTCGATAAGAATACCGGAAGGCCTATTGTGGGTCTGGATTCGTCGGATTACCTGCTGTTCCAGGATACTACGACACAGTCCACTCAAACGACTACGATTCAGAGCATTGGCGGCGTGTCCGTTGCGCTTGTTGTCGATGAAAGTGGATCCATGGGCGGCAACCGTATGACGACTGCACAAAATGCAATCCGTCAGTTTATCAACGAAATGGGCCCCTATGACAGAACCGCCATTGTAGGATTTTCGGGTGGTTCCAGTGCCCGTGTTCTTCAGTCGATGACGTCCGACAAAACGTTGTTGCTAAAAGCGGTGGATAATTTGAGGGCTAGCGGCAACACCAACATTAATACCGGTGCAAAGCTGGGCGTCCAGCAAGTGGTTGGGGAAACGAACCCGACGACGGTCATTGTCTTCTCGGATGGTGCAAATAACGATGACGTGACAACTTCGAATGAAGTGATAAATCTTGCGACAGGCTTAAGTACGAACATTTACACCATTGCATTGGAAACAAGTTCGTTTGATGTCTTGAAGACTTTGGCTGACGGTACTGGCGGTACATTTACGAATGCTCCGAGTGCATCGCAGTTGACGGGCATTTATACTACCATCCGCAGCACGGTCCAGGCCCGATATGTTCTTTGCTACCAGAGCCCGGATGCTGTCTTTGACGGTGATTCCCATATGGTGGAAATCAAGATGAAGTTTATGAACAAGGATATCGCCGATACGGCTTATTGGGACGAAGACGCCAAGCCGCCTGTTGTGGAATTGACTCCCTCGACGATGGATTTGGTAGGCGTGGAACAGCCGCAAAGGAAGAGCCTTACTTTGGCCGTCTATGTCTATTCCAAGTCGACTGATTTGGATGTGCGCCTCTATAGCAGGGAGGTGAATACGTCGAATAAACCGTTCGCGGCGTACAAGATGACGCGTCAAAACGATTCTCTGTGGAGCTATGTGATTCCTGATAATTTGGTTCTTTATCCGGGTATCGATTTCTATGTCGTGGCGACGGACAATGTCAGCGGTCTTACGGGAAAGACTCCTACAGTTACGAACCCGTCAAAGGAACCCTATACGATTCCTGTGGCAACGGATGTGCCTGTAGTCAAGTTGGATACGCTTGCGTGCGTCGATACTACGGGCGGCACGGGCAGAATTTCCTTTAAGATTACCGATAGTGACAATATTGATAGTGCCTGGATCTATTACAAGGATAGTTTGTCTGTCCTGTTTACGGAAAGCGCCTTGACGGAAACGAACGGATCCTGGGTTGCATATGTCCCGTCCAGTGCGTTTGATAACGGTTTTATCGAATTCTACGTCCGTGCCATTGATGGTGTCGGTGCGTCGGTTCGTTGGCAGAAGACGGATAATTCCTGGATATCGCTGTGCGGACGTAAAAATAACGTTCCGAATATTGTGGATGTCATCAAGATCGTGAATGCGGATTCCGGCCAGACGACCATCCAGCGCGGGACGAAAAAGTTGAACTTGACTCTTGCGACGGAAGATTTCACGAATGCCGTCGATACCGTAAGCGTGAAACTTTCTTGCCTTATTTCGGGTGATGTCGAAAGCAATATCAAGCTTGTCGAAAAGAGTTCCGGCTATTACGAGCCTCTGAGCTTTATCCCGAAGGACGAAAAGGCTGCAACGAAAAACGACGGCAAGATTTCTTGTATCGGTAGCGACACTCTTGTTGCCGAATACAAGGACCCGACGTTTGGCGATTATGCCCGCGATACGGTGGTTATTTATCTCGCCGACGTCATTGATGCCATCAAGATCGTGAATGCTGATTCTTCCAAGAAGATTGTGCGTGAAACGGATAAGTTGAAGCTGACGCTCGTGACGGAAGATTTCACGGCTGAAATCGATACCGTAAAGGCGAAACTCTCTTGCCTTGTTTCGGGCGACGTCGAAAACAACATCAAGCTTGTCGAAAAACGCCAGGGTTATTATGAACCCGTCAACCTGATTTCGAAGAACGAAAAGACTGCGAAAAAAGATGACGGCGCCATTTCTTGCATTGGCCGCGATACTCTTGTCGCCGAATACTTCGACTCGCATTTCGGTGGCTATGCCCGCGATACCGTGGTTATCCATATAGAGAATATTGTGGATGCCGTCAAGATCGTGAATGCGGATACCACAGAAAAGATTATGCGCGGGACGGATAAATTGAACCTCTCGGTTGTGACGGAAGATTTCACGATTGCCGCCGATACTGTAAAGGTGAAATTGTCTTGCCTTGCTTCGGGTGATGTCGAAAACAACATCGAGCTTGTTGAAACGAGTGCGGGTTACTATAAGACGGTCAATCCGATTGCGAAGAACGAAAGCGCCGCCGTGAATGATGATGGCAAGATTTCGTGCATCGGTCTCGATACGCTTGTCGCCGAATACAAGGACCCGATGTTTGGCGATTTTGCACGCGATACGGTTGTCCTGGTTCTCGCGGATGTCAATGATGTCATCAGGATCGTGAATGCGGATTCTACCCAGAGCAACATCTTGCGCGAAACGGACAAACTGAACTTGACGCTCAAGACGGAAGATTTCTCGGTCGGTACGGATACCGTAAAAGCGAAGCTTTCTTGCCTTGTCTCGGGCGATGTCGAAAACGACATTGTGCTTGTCGAAAAACGTTCGGGATATTATGAACCGCTCGCTCTGATTTCGAAGAACGAAGACACTGCGGTGAAAAACGACGGCGTGATTTCGTGCATCGGCCGCGATACGCTTGTCGCCGAATACGAGGACCCGATGTTTGGCGGTCATGCTCGCGATAAGGTGGTGATTTACATACCGGAAGTCAATGATGTCATCAAGATTGTGAATGCTGATTCCGCCAAGAAGATTGTGCGCGAGACGGATAAGCTGAATCTCACGCTCGTGACCGAGGACTTTACGAACAAGGTTGATACCGTAATGGTGAAACTCTCTTGCCTTGCTTCGGGAGATGTCGAAAAGAACATCAAGCTTGTCGAACAGCGTCCGGGATATTATGAAATTCTCAATCCGATTGCGAAGAACGAAAAGACTGCGAAAAAAGATGACGGCACGATTTCTTGCGACGGTCGCGATACTCTTGTCGCCGAATACAAGGACCCGCTTTTCGGTACTTATGCGTACGACAGGGTTGTTATTTCTATAACGGAAGTGAAAGACGATATCAAGATTGTGAATGCGGATACTTCCAAAACGATTATGCGCGAAACGAACAAGTTGAAAGTGACGCTTGTGACGGAAGACTTTACGAGCAAGGTGGATACCGTGATGGTGAAACTCTCTTGCCTTGTTTCGGGCGATATCGAAAATGACATTGAACTTATCGAGAAAAAGTCCGGCTATTACGAAATCCGCAACTTGATATCGAAGGATGAACATTCTGTCGATATTGATGACGGCTCCATTTCATGTAAGTCCAGCGATACTCTTGTCGTTGAATACAAGGACCCTGTTTTTGGCAACCATGCGCGCGATACCGTGCCTATAACGACCAAATCCGTGCCTTTCAGCTACAAGTTCCTGGAATATGCCGGCAAGAAGGATCTCGATTCTGTCGAAACGGGTGAAGTCGCCAAGTTCCGTCTCCGCTTGACTTCGTTCAGCAAGTCCATTTATATCAAGGATACCTTGGATGTGCTTTTGCTGACCAACAAGGGGGACTCGCTGTGGGTGAAGGCTGTCGAAACCGATGTCTACTCTTCCACTTTTGAATATAAGGGTTCGTTCAACTTCGTCTATGAAAAAGAAGATCTTCAGAAAACGGATCTTGACGCCTTGTTCGACATGAAATCGGCCTATAATCGCGTGAAGATTACAGCCAAAGTCAAGAATGACAATTTGGGTAAGAAGCGTGATTCCTTGGTGGTATTCTCGAACTACGTCCCGGCATCCGTTGCCGAAATTTATGACTCCAACAAGGACGGCAAGGCTGATTCCATTCGAATTCACTTCGTGGCGCCCAACAAGGATGGTGTCGAAGGCATTGACACCTTGTATTGGAACAAGGCCGGAGGCACTTGGAAAAATGTGACCAAGAAACGTCTCAAGGCAGTGGGCGATGGTTCCTGGTACGAAGGAAAGCTCAAGGAAGCGTTTGATTACGGGGCCACCGCTCCTGATGAGGATGACGTTCCTTATCTCAGATTGACAAAGCCCAAGGGCGGATTCTCGCAGAGGGTGGAACTTAAGGACCGTGTTGGTGCTGTGCCTGTGAAGGCTGTCAAGCGTCCGGGACTTATCGGAATCGAGGAATACCTGGAATGCTCCATGGACGTGCCTCCTGATACGCTGGAAATCACTTTGTCCGAACCCATCAAGACCAAGGGCAAGGAAGGTAACGGAAAGGATGCCGCTTGGAAGAACTTGTTTGTATATTCACCCGATTGCAAGGACACTGTTGAACAGCCGTTGAACATCCTGAAATTGATCGATAAGGATTCGGAAGGCCTTGTTTGGACGTTCGTGCTTGGCGACTTTAATGTCTTGACAGACAATTGCATCCGTACCAATCCCAAGTCGTCTTATTTTGACGAACAGAAGAACCCGATGGGACGTGGCGGGGTGAAAGTCGAAGGTGGCAACGGAAACCTGTACTTGTACGAGGTAACTCCCACGCCGTCGGTAAGTGGATTGGATACGAAGGCCGAATGGATTGCTCCTGGCGAGCATAAATGGAGCCGTGTCCCGGATTCGCTTTCTGTAATCAGGGTCGCAAGTATCATGCCGTACAAGGCGGATGTGGTCATCTATGACGCATTCTCGAATATCGTGACTTCGTTTACGAGGGAATTCGGCTATAAAGGTGAAATGAAGGAAAAAATCCGCGAAAATGACGACAATCGCGCGAAAACGGGCTTCTTGCACTGGAATAACCGTTCTGATAAAGGTCGCAAGGTCGGGACTGGAGTCTTTATCTGGCGTATCGATTTCAAGTTCAAGGATGGCCATTCCGAGTTCAGATTGGTGAAAACGGGCGTAAAAAGAAAGAAATAAGCTAGTTTTAAAGATATAACCTTGAGAGGGGATGGTAAAAAAACTAAATTTGGGTCGCTTATTTCATGGGCGGTTTATCGCCCTTCATTTGAAAGTGAGGTTAAAAAGTGGAAGATAGGTTAGTTACAAAAGCAGCCGACAACGTCCGAATCCTTTCTGCCGCAATGGTGCAGAAGGCCAAGTCCGGGCATCCGGGTGGTGCCATGGGCGCCGCAGACGCCACGACGCTTTTGTTTGCGGAATTTTTGCGCTTCGATCCGGACGATCCGGAATGGATGGGTCGCGACCGCTTCTTCATGGACCCGGGCCATATGAGCCCGCTCCTTTACTCCGAATTAGTCCTCACGAACCGCCTCACGCTTGAAGACGTGAAGAATTTCCGCCAGTTCGGCAGCCGCACGCCGGGTCACCCCGAACTGGACGTGATGCTCGGCATCGAAAACTCCTCGGGTCCGCTCGGCATCGGCCACGGCATCGCTCTTGGCGCCGCCATCGCCGAACGCTTCATGGTGGAACGCTTTGGCTCCATCCTCGAGCACAAGACAGTCTGCCTCGTTTCTGACGGCGGCCTCGAAGAAGAAATCGCGTACGGCGTTGGCCGTATCGCCGGCCACCTCAAGCTTTCGAACCTCATCTTCTTCTACGATGCGAACCAGGTGCAGCTGAGCTGCAAGACCGAAGACGTGATGAGCCACGACTTCGTGAAGCAGTACGAGTCCTGGGGCTTCCGCGTTATCGAATGCGACGGCAGCAACATCGCCGAACTCCGCAAGGCATTCAAGGAAGCCTGGGCCGAGAAGGAAAAGCCGACGCTCGTGTTCGGCCATACGACGATGGCGAAGGGCGCCGTTGCCGAAGATGGCAAGAGCTACGAAGGCGAAGTTTCTACGCACGGGCAGCCGCTCAACGCTGCCGGTGCATCTACCACCGCGACGGTCAAGAACCTCGGCGGTAATCCGGACGACCCGTTCCAGGTGTTCGACGATGTGAAGGCTGCATTCGAAGCCCGCGCAGAAGAACTCCGGAAGGTTGTTGCCGAATGGAAGAAGGCCAAGGCCGCTTGGGATGCCGCGAATGCCGAAAAGTCCGCAACCCTCAATGAATGGCTCTCCGGCAAGGCTCCGGTGCTCAACCTCTCCAGCCTCCCGATTAAGGAAGGTGTCGCTACCCGCGTTACGAGCGGTACGGTGCTCGGCTACCTCGCCGAAAACTTCCACAACATTATTTGCAGTTCCGCAGACCTTTCCAACTCCGACAACACGCAGGCGTTCCTCAACAAGACGGGCATCTTCCGTCCGAACGATTTCAAGGGCGCGTTCGTGCAGGTGGGTGTTGCAGAACTGACGATGGGCGCCATCATGAACGGTATCGCGTTGCAGAAGGGCCTGTTCCCGATCTGCGCCACGTTCTTCGTGTTCAGCGACTTCATGAAGCCTGCTATCCGCATGGCCGCCCTCATGGGCCTGCCTGTCAAGTACGTGTTCACGCACGATAGCTTCCGCGTGGGCGAAGACGGCCCGACGCACCAGCCCATCGAACACGAGACGCAGATCCGCCTGCTCGAAGACCTCACGAAGGAAAACGGCAAGGCCGAAATGCTCGTGCTCCGTCCGGCAGACGCATTCGAGACTCTCGCCGCCTGGGAAATGGCTTTCGAGAACAACGACAGCCCGACGGCGCTTATCCTTACCCGCCAGGTGGTGAACACGCTCCCCGGCGAAAACCGCTACGAAGCCGCGAAGGCCTGCCGCAAGGGCGCCTACATTGTGAGCGACAATACCGCTGCCGGCAAGAACCCGGACCTCACGCTTGTGGCGAACGGTTCCGACGTGCTCCTGGAACACCAGGCCGCCGAACTCCTCCGCGCCGAAGGCAAGGCCGTGCGCGTGGTCTCCATGATTAGCCCGGCTCTCTTCCTCAAGCAAGCGAAGGCGTACCGCGACCAGGTGATTGTGCCCTGGACTCCGGTGTTCGCTCTCTCCAGCGGCCTCCCGGTCCTCTTCGACCGCGTGGTCGGTGGCTTCGGCAAGGCTTGCGGTCTGGAACGCTTCGGCGCTTCCGCTCCGGCCGGCGTGCTCGAAAAGGAATTCGGTTACGTGCCCGAGGCCGTCGCCGCGAAGGCCAAGGAATACCTCGCCGAGTTCGCGCAGAACGTCGCCGACTTCAAGAAGGTGAACGCTTAAGCATTTACGGGGTGTATCGAATCCCGTACTTAGCATTGATGAATGTCTAATTTTGTCCCGCTTATTTGAGCGGGACTTTTTTTATTCCGTCTAATCCTAACTACGACAGACCATTGACTACAGATTAATGACTACTGACCAATGACTAGCAACTAAAGGCTAAAATGTAATTTTATATAGATTTTACATCTATTTCGTTTAAAAAAGCTATATTCAAGCCATGATTTGCCCGTTTTGCAAGAAAGACAACGATAAGGTCGTCGATAGCCGCGTAAGCGGATCCTCAATCCGTCGCCGTCGCGAATGTTGCGAGTGTGGTCGTCGCTTTACGACCCGAGAATATATCGAAGTCCAGCCGTTGACCGTCATCAAGCGCAGTGGTGAACGTGAACCGTTCCAGCGTGAAAAGCTTATTCGCGGAATCATGAACTCGTGCAAGAAACGCCCGATTTCGGCGGAAGACATCGAACAGCTTGCTACGCGTGTTGAAAATTCGCTCCAGACGTCCGAAAGTTTTGAAGTCAGTTACGACCAGATTGGCAATCTCGTGATGCAGGAACTCAAGAAGCTCGATGCTGTCGCTTACGTCCGCTTTGCTTCTATTTATCGCGAATTCAAAGAAGTGGGCGAGTTCGTCGATCAAATCAAGACGCTGGATAAATAGACGAAAGAACGCTCGCCGAGCTCGCTACAGACGACAAATGCATACGGCGAATGAAGTAGGATTGCTTGCAAGCCTATTTCTGAGCTGAGCATTTGGCACTTGTGCAGAGACGAAAGTGTTGTCATCCTGTAGGGCGTGAAACGTCCGACGGAATCCAGTGAATTTTCTATTTTTGCTGCGTCATCCTGAACAACGTGAAGGATCCAGTCAATTTCAATGAAAAATATTCTCCAATCCGCATTTTCCAAACGCTCTCCGCTGTTTGATGTCACGGACGCTTACCGTATTGTGAATGGTGCTGCAGACGGTTTTCCCGGTCTCACGATAGACAAGTTCGGCGACCGTTTCCAGGTGCAGTTTTTTGGACCGGAACTTCTTGCGAATAAGAATGAAGTTGTTGAAGCTGTCGGGGAACTGTTCAATCCTGTTTGTGTCGTCGCAAAAGAACGCCTTTCGAGTTCTGGACGTTCGCTTGAAAACGCTCCGATGGAAGTCTTGATTGGCTCTCGTGAAGATGCCGTAGGTGTTGTGCATGAGGGTAGGGCGAAGTTCCATGTGGATTTGCTCGATACGATTAATCCGGGGCTTTTCCTCGACATGCGCCACGTGCGCCTTGAAGTCGAAGAACGTTTCCGTGCGATGGGCGGCGAAGCTCCGCGATTCCTCAACCTTTTCAGCTACACGTGCAGTTTCTCGGTGCATGCGCGCCTCGGCGGTGCCGCCGTCGCGACAAATGCCGATATCAGCGGAAAGATTCTCGACAAGGGTCGTGAAAATTATGCGTTGAATGGTCTTGATTTGCGTCCGGGAGAATTTTTCCGCGGTAACGCTATCGAGTATGTGCGTTGGGCAAAAAAGAAGGGGCTGCGTTTTGAAGGCATCGTGCTTGACCCGCCGAGTTTTGCGCGTTTCAAGGGCTTCAACTTTAACGTGCGTGAGCACTTGATGACGCTTGTTGCGGAATGTGCCGAAATTTTGAGTCCGGGCGGCTTTTTTATGGTGAGTTCCAACTATAGCGAATTTAACTTGTCTGCGTTTGCACACAACGTTCTCGCAGCCGTCGCGTCTGTTCACCCGCATGCTCAAACGGCGTGGAAAAAATCCCAGGATATAGACTTTGTCGGTAGCGGCTCTACGAAAGATTCCTGCTTAGTCGCAACGCTCGTTGAAACTTAGAGATTAGAACAATGCGTTCTCTCTAAGTTCTACCAACTAAACCTCATTCCTTTACTTGATCCTTCAGCCCTACAGGCTTCAGGATGACGTTTCTCTCGTCTGTAGCCGAAGGCGTTCTCTCGTCTAACTTCACTGGATCCTGCTCCTACGAACCTAAGAATTGTAAGGCATCAAGATGCCAACAATTCTATATCGGGCGTGGCCCCTCAGGATGACGCTTGCTACTCACTGCCCACTAACCACTAACCACTGCTCACTCGTCTCCGCCGTCCATCTCAATTTTCAATTCTTTGAGCTTGCGCCATAGTGTCGCACGGCTGATGCCGAGCTTTTTGCAGACTTCAGTCTTGTTGCCTTTGCAAATGCTCAATGCATGCAGAATATGTCTGCGCTCCATTTCGTCAAGCGAAAGAATTTCTTCTTCGACGGGTTCTGGGTTGTGCGTCAGGAACTTTGTCGGATTATGCGTGATAAGTCCCGCGCTGTCCGTCTTGCCGCTTACAGGAACAAAGTTTATCGGTTTCCCAATCGGATTGTCGATAGACTTCTCGATTTCTTCGGATTCATCGATTTCTTCGCGAACAACGTTTTCCACATTTTCTTTCAAGTGCGGAATGGCGACTGTCTTTTCGCGGGCTTCTACTTGTACGTATTCGGGCAAGTCTTCTAGCTTGATGATACCGCCTTCCGAAAGCACAATCGCGTGTTCCATGATGTTCTCGAGTTCACGGATGTTGCCGGGGTAGGGGTATTTTGTCAATGCGTAAAGAGCTGCAGGTTCCAGATCGTGAATTTCCTTGCCTTGCGCTTCTTTATTTTTTAAGATAAAGTAACGAATTAGGTTTGGAATGACGGGCTTGCGTTCGCGCAGGGGCGGCAATTGCAAATGGAACGTGTTCAAGCGGTAGTAAAGGTCTTCGCGGAACCGCCCTTCGTGCATCGCTTGTTGTAAATCGCGGTTTGTCGCGGCTATAATACGGATGTCGAGGTAACGCGCATCCGTTTCGCCCACGCGCCTGATTTCGTGACTTTGTAGAAAACGCAAAAGTTTGACTTGCGTCGCAAGCGAAAGTTCGCCGACTTCGTCGAGAAATAGCGTTCCGCCGTTTGCGGATTCGAACAAGCCTTTCTTGTCGGCAGTTGATCCCGTATAGGATCCTTTCTTGCTGCCAAAGAGTTCACTCTCGACGAGGTTCTCGGGAATGGCTCCACAGTTGACCGGCACAAACGGTTCGCTTGCGCGCTTACTGTAACGGTGTACGACATTCGCCAAAAATTCCTTGCCCGATCCGGATTCGCCCGTAATCAGGAGGGTACTGTTGGTCGGTGCTACTTTGTATACAGTCTTTAGAATTTTGCGCATCTCGGGCGTGTCGCCAAGAAGACTATCCAACACTTGCGACTCCATGAGTTGCGTGTTGGACTTGTTTTGCTGCTGCGCCTGGATTTTGCTAGCCGTGCTTTCTAGAAGCGACTGCGAGACCGGTTTTTTCAAAAAACTACTTGCACCGCGAGTGATGGCACTTGCGGCACCCTGCCAGTTTCGGTCATCGCACAGTACGAAAATCTCGATGCCTGGCTGACGTTCCTTTAAGTAGCTGATCATGTCCATATTGTCGAGCATTAAAAAAGGAACCTCGATAAACGCGAGGTCTATCGACGTCTTTTTTACTAGCGGCATCAAGGCTTTCTCGTCGGAGCAGACTAGGAGGTTCGTTCCGGCGATGGACCAGTTGCGTTGTAGCTCATCGACAAATTTCCGATCAAGATCAGCGATCAGGATATTCATCATTTATGCGATTACGAATGGCTCTTGATAATCTCGTCCACTTTGTTGCGGAGCTGCTGGAGATCCAGCGGTTTGCTGAAGATGGCTGCGACATCGAAATGCTGGGCTGTTGCCAGGTAGTCTTCGGCAGATGTACGTCCACCACCGCTGATAGCAATCACTCTATTGCTCAATCCCATGCGACGGAGATCAAGAATTACTTCAAAACCGTCACCTTCTGGCATGATGATGTCGGTGATGATTACATCGTACGAATTCTTCTGGTAGAGGGACTTCGCTTTCTTGCCATTGCATGCAGTATCGACTGTGTAACCTTTCAATTCTAGTGCGGACTTCAACATGAGGTTCAGTTGAGCGTCATCGTCAATAATGAGTATTGTAGACATTAAGCCTCCATTTTCTCGTTTCTTATAGGCCAATATAGATTAAAAATAGTACCTTCGCCCAAAGTTGTCTGTACAGTATAGCCCGCATTGCCGTCTTTTAGCAGTCTAAGTGCCGATGAAAGGCCTAAACCGAGACCTTCGCCTGGTGCTTTTGTTGTAAAGAACGGCGAGAATATGCGTTCGAGGGTTGCTGTATCCATTCCCGTGCCCGTATCTTCGACCGTAATCTTCGCATAAATGCCCGCTTCGATCTGAGGTGCGTATGGGGTAATGAGGGGTTCTTTGAGTTCTTCTCTTTTTAAGGAGATTGTAAGCGTTCCGCCGTTTTCTTTCATGGCGAAAACGGCGTTGTTCGCAAGATTGCTGATGATGCGGTCGAGGGCGGCCACGTTCCCGACAATGCGGATGTTCTTGTCGATGTTCTCCGCTTTGACCTTTACGTTGGGCGGGAGCGTGATCCAGAGCTTCTTCACCACGTCGTCGATAATCATGTATGGCGGGAACTCCGTGGGCTTGTCCTTCTCGGACGTCTTCCCGCGGATGGTGTTCAGGAGTTCCTCGAGCGATTGCTTACCGCGTGTGGCGGCCTTGCGCGCTTCTTGGATGAACAGATAAGCCTGGGAGTCCTTTTCGATGACTTCGAGCGCCAAGTCGCAGAACCCGATTTGCGAACCGAGAATGTTGTTGTAGTCGTGGGCGAATCCGCCGCAGATGGTTCCCAGTTCTTCGAGCCTCGAGTGGATGTGCTTTTGTTCCTGCAACATGTCGCGCTCTTTTTCAAGACGCATTTCCTTGGTGATATCGATCTTGATTCCGATTATTTTATATGGTTTTTGCGGTGCAATAATCGGGATGAACATGTTGTTGAAAATCAATATGTCTTTTGTCTTGCCTTCGCGAACGGCCTTGTTGTAGTCGTCCTGCTTCAGGATTTCGATGGTGTCGCCTTCATCAAACGAATCGTCTTTTGCCTTGACCGTTCGTTCGTAAGAGATGAAACTTTGCGGTTCGCCTTCGTTTCGGGCTAAAAGTTCTTGCGGGAGAATCTTGTCGTCGGGTTCCGAAGTCTGCAACAGGTTCCCGCGTTCCTTGATGTCGTTCTGGTTTTGCGTCATGAACACGCCCTGTTCGTTCTTGGACCAGAATCGGAAGGGCAGGGTGCTGATGAGCGTATCCAGGAAACTCTTGCTTTCGTCGACCTTCTTTTTCCATATATTGAGTCGTTCCTGATAACGTATCTGGTCCAGCTGGTATTCCTTGAACTGCTCGTCGCGTATCTTGATAATTTGTTGATAGTGAAGCGCCTTGGAAACATCGCTGAAGAAGGCTACGTTGTAGTAGGTCGAGAGCGATTGACGGATCTGGAATGTCGTGACGTTGAATATATGGTCTTCGTCGTTAATCTTGATTTTTATTTTGTTGTAAGTCGATTCGCGGGTGGTGTCCGTGATTTGCGGGAATATGGAAGATATGGACTTGTTGAAGATGTTGTCCATCGTTGTGTGCAGAATGCTCAACGCAGCCGGGTTCGCAAGCTTGATTTGTCCGTTGTTGTTGTAAAAAAGGAGCCCGTCAATCATTTTGTCTTTTAATTTATCCAAAAACCAAGAGGCGCTTTTGTTCTTGAACGAGACGGATGTAAAATATTGACCGGAAAGAATTGCGAGGAATATCGAAATGAATTGAGTCCATTTGAGGAATTGGTCGTAGTCGGCGAACCTTGTTGCAATAGGAATGAAAAAATCGAATAAAATCGCAAGCATCGAGAAAAATGAGAATGCACTCAACATGTAGATGCTTACTTGGCGGGGGAGCGTTGAATCGCTGGATTGGACGATGTTGTGGAGAATGTGGTATCCGGCGACGAGAATGTTGGGAACGACAAAAATGCAGAATATAAAAGAATAAAAATAGAACACGGGCCTTTCGGCAAATGGCCTATAGCCAAAAATGTTCGCATTTGAAATAAACGAGGGATTCTTGATGAATATTAACGTGGAAATGACCATGATGATGGCCCCGAAAATATTCATGAGCTTCCAACGGCCCTTCCGTTTGATATTCAGGCTGATTTCTGCAGTATGCTGTACGGCGTTCCCTAACTGAATCCAGGCTAGTCCTGCTACGCCAAAAAATATTTGTCTTGCCGTATAGGCCTTGGAACCTAATTCGAAGTTGCTTCCGCTAAAAAAAATGTCACCAATAAGGCTGCTGGCTTGCCAAAATATGCTGATGATGACTAATTGGTGTATGGATCTCGGAAGTTGCTTGACCGATGTCTTTTGACCGAGCATGATAGGGAAATAGCACACGATAATCAGCGCTATGACCGAAAGCGCGATAACGTAAGGCGAGTTTGTAAAAAGACTCTCTTGCATATTTCCCTATCTTTTTAATTTACTTTGTTCTTTTTATACCGAAGACTTTCGTTCTTTCGAAGGTGTTCTTCGACGAGAAGTTCTGCGTAATCTTGGAATCGTTTCGGACTTCAGGATTGTTCATGTTGGGCGAGAACCTCGTTTCGATTTCGGCCTTGTATATGTAGGCGCCCGTTCCGACAGCGCGGTCTTCCTTGGAGCGGATGCCTGACGGAGCCTTGTTCGCCCATTCTATGGCAAAGTAAATCTGGTTGTTCGGGGATAGGTAAAGTTTCGGATCCACTTCGAAGGACTGGTGGAAGCGATTGACGAAGTGGCCGAGATTCGAATAAATGGGGATGTTGAACTTGACAAGCAGTTTCTCCCAGGCGCATTCTTCGCCGAACGACGCTCCACGCGGAACGGTGAGCTTTGCGTCAAAGATAGCGCCGCCGATATCGCTGGAATCGATTCCGGCCATCGTCACCTTGCCGTTCTGGATGAGGTCGAACTTGTTGCTAGATGGGTTCTTGATATAGAAACGCATGGTTTCGCCCACATCGACCTTTGTACGTTTGTTCGAATTCGCGTCTGTAACGTTTTCGCGAAGCGCGACGTCGAACTTGATGCTCGGCGCACCCTTGCCGTCAACAGGAATCCATGGCACTTCAAATTCCGGATAGTTTCCGTTGGCGTCCTTGAAGGTACTTGTCATCATGGAACCCATGCGCACAAAGTCGCCTTCCATGACCGTTCCTGTAAGTTCACCCGAGAAGATAAAGATTACTCCGGATTTGTTTTGTCCGTAGCTCCAGCTCGAGAAACTGCTGCTAAAGGCGTTGGATTGCTTTTCGGCGCGTTTGTGCCTGTAGTATTGCTGCGCGGAATCCGCAGTCACTAGCGGCTCGCTTGCGATAATCGTCAAGATGTCGTTTGTCGATGTCTGGTTGATTGTCGCGGATACATACACCGGTCCCACTTTGTCTTCGGCGAGAACAGAGTTTGTTTCGGTGGCTGCACCGGTTCCCAGGTATTGCGTGACAAGGCCTGCATTGGTGAGCGCCTTGCCGCCCGGGAGAGTTCCTTCGAACGTGCCGGCGGTGTTGCCAAACTTGAATGTTGGATTGAGGTCGATGGAGAGGGTTGCACCGTTAAAGGTGAACATGCCTTTTTCGACTGTAAGTGTTTCGGGATAGGCAACGCCGAAGATGAGTTCTAGCTTGTCTGGAGTATGTTTTTCATCTAGAGCCTTGGCAAACGTAATGTCGACATGGCTTGCATAGCCGTTCTGGAGTTTATCCGTGATGACGGCGTAGGTCATCGGGATAGGCAGAATCTTCAAGAATATTTCGACTTTGTCCGGAGTGCAGGCCCCGGCGACTCCGTTTCCGTTCAGGTCCATGATGGTTCCCGCCACGTCAAGTTGTCCCCACATGCCGGCGCTCACCAGGGAATTGCCACCTGCATCAAAGGCAATTTCGAAGTGCCAGATGTTCTTTTCTTCGTTGTAGAGCTTTGCGCTGGTAACGGTCGGAATCGTGGCCTTGGTCGTCTTGTCGCTGCTATAGAGCACGAGCGGGAAGTTTGTGCCTGGCGCTGAAATCGGTTCGCTGAATTGCAGGTAGAGATGGTCTGTCGTTGATGTATCCTGACGTTCGAGAATCGTTGCCGAAAGGAGTGCCGGCGGCATGCCGTCGGAGTAGGAATCTTCGACTTCTTTTGATTGTCCTTGAATGTTGCTGATAAGCGTAATCTTTCCGGTGGCGTTCGTTACAACATTTTTCGGGACGTCGATGTTTACGACGAGAGATCTGCCGTTCAGGGACTTGACCGTGCTGGATGTGTATTCCTTCCCGTCATAAGTGAACTTAATCGAGGTGAATTTCTGGTTTTCCGTGTATTCCGACGATAGCGTGATGTCCATGGCGTCCGGAATGTGGTCGCAGTCCAAATCGACAATCTTTGCGGCATCGATAATCGGCCAGGGCGGAAGTTCTTCGATGTTCAGCTCGGCGGTTGCCGGTACATAGTCGATATCTTTTGTTCTTTCGTGCGTTGCGGAGATGTTCGTCTTTACGGCGACTTTCGAGCTCACGTAGATTGTTGCAACGCCGTCGAAAAGCGTTACGGTCGTTACTGGAATCGTTGCTGTCGGATCGGTATAGAACTGGACGTTCGGATCATCGGAGACGAGTTCCACGTTCAAGTTCTTTTCGTCCTTGAGGAGCGTCAGGGAACTGTCCAGGAGCGAAATTTGGACTTCGATGTATTTGTCCTTGTAACCGACGATGTTGCTCTTGTCGAATACGAGGTAGCGTTTTTCGAGAGGCTTCGTGATACTGTCGATTTCGACGTTCGTACGTACAACGCCGCAGGCGCAGTCGTATTTGTTTTCAGACTTCTGGTTGGCGTTTCTGTTGTGCCAGGTGACCCATTCCATGTAGTTGTTGCCATAGGCGAGCGTCGTATCGCCACCGAATGTGATGGCGTCCGTGCGCTTGGGATTGATATAGTCAAATGAATAGGGGTCGCTGTTCATTTCGACGGCATCGAGGAACCCGTTCGGAGTAATCGTGCTTGAGGCGGAATAGGTTGTTACCGGATCCACTTTTTCGACGGAGTGGATTGGGCTTATGAATGGGCTCGAGAACGTTGTCTCGATTTTACGGTCCACTTGAGGGCCTTTATCCGGTGTGTAATCCGGACCGTAGCCGTAAATGTATGTGCCGTGGTAGTATGCTGTGACGTATGCAGTTTTTCTGAACGCTTTTTCACCTACACCATTAATGATTTCTACATACATGTTGGAGTTGGATTCTTCTTTATATAGCGGTCCTCGCTCCAAATTGATACCTTCGAAGTATTCAGGATCATCTGCTGCGGTATGGGGCCTAAAGGACCAACTGTTTTTGATGCTTCCGTATGTGGGGTTTATAATAAGTTCAAAGAAGTAGCTACCAGATACAGCAAGTTTTCCCTCGATGTGGACTGGCATATAATAGCCCGTTTCTACGGAGTCTTTCATAGATGTGACATTATAGGCTACAGGCTCGCCGAAATTTATGACAGGCCAGCCAACGGAAAATCCGGTTCCATCCCAAATGGACTTGTTGTTGCTTGATCCTTGGACTGCTACGGGGAAATAGAATCTTAAATCAAGATCGTTGTATTCCACCGAGTCTTTGTTTCGGACGATGACGAGGAACGTATTGCATTTTGTCCAGTCGGAAGAGTTTCTACATCCATCCTTGTTGAGAGGCTTGACGTTGATATCCATGTCGACTGTTGTTGCGTATTGCTCGGTCGTGAAAGAATATTCTTCGGAAGTCGTTGCTCCGGAGGATACGGTAAAGTAGTATGTCGTGCCGGCTTCAAGTCCGGTAAGGACTGCTTCGTGGAAAAGCGCTACACCGCCATTTGCGACTACTTTTTCAGTATAGGATCCTTTTGTTTTGCCGAAATGGACCATTCCATCTAGACGGTCCGTACTCCACCAGTAAATTTTGGCACTGCGATTATCCACCTGACAAATGGTAACACCCTTGATTTGTGTTGCTGTCGAGGTCATGGTGAATTTGTACCAATAGCCGTGGTTGTCATCCGTGGTGATGTTTCCATGAGGGTCGACGCCTTCAAGGAAGAAGTAATACGTTTGTCCGGGAGTTAGCCCGGTGAGCGTGACGGAGCCTTCTTTGACTGCTTCGGTGAGCTGTATGGATTTTGCTGTATTGGCATTTGTTGTTGCATCATAGGAGACGGTTACGAGTGCAAGTTCGTCAGTCTTCCAGCTGATAATCGCTGTGGAATCCGATGTGGGGATGCCGACGACATCGCTGAAAACAGGACCGTCGTTGTCGGGCGGGAGCTGTTCTGCCAAACTTTGTGCCGGAAACAGGAACTGGGCCGAAAAGTCGATACATGTTTCTGTCGAGGTGTATTTTTCCCAGTCTTCAATCAATGGTAAATTCGGAGCGCGTCCACCCATCAATGCGCCGATGGGGCACTTGTAATCGTAAGGAATACCGCCGCCAGCATTGTAACCATCGGGGTTTGCGGAACGGTTATGCGGGTGCTGCGGGTTCTTGTCGCCTGCACCGAGCAAAAGCGAAATATCCCAGGGGTTAGCGCCCAGTACGTAATACATGTTGTCCAAAGCGACCTTCAAGTAGCGTTCGTCCTTGGTCAGTTCATACAAAAGGAATACGGCCACCGCAGAACCCATGTTGTAGCGCATCACGCCCCAGTCAAAGGAGGTCCACACCAAGTTGTAAGGGGGATTCACTTTGAGCTTGGATGTGCCTTCGCGGGGTTCGACAGAGGTGTTCCCCTCATACAGCACTGCAATGGAATCACCCGTGGAGTTGGTTTCGACTTGCTTGCGGAATGCTGCCATCACGCGCATCGAAAGGGAGTCCCTTTCCGCCTGTGAAATGTTGAATTTAGTCTCGAACTCGGGATCGTTCAATATCAGCTTTTGCATGGCGAACAGAACATAGGCGAATAGATTCTGGTAGTCCGTTGCCCAAGAGTTGTTGAAACCTTGGTCCATCGCAAGAATCCCTTTAGGGAAAAACGCCAAGTCGTATTTTGCAATCCCGTTAGTATTCATTTCCGGGTTCTTGTACAAATCGTACGAATATGTGGTATCTCCGGTGGCATACCAGAGCGATACGGCTGCCGCTGCGGCATCGTCTTCGCATAGCCCCATACCGCTGTAGTATCCTTTACCGTTAAAGGTTATATTACCTTCGTTATATTCGTATAAAGTTGCCTTGCCTCTTTTAGCGCATTTGTCTCGACCTTCATAAGATTCTGTGTATTTCAAGTATGTCGGCTTCACAATTTTTGCATAAATTGTTTTGGCCGCGTCTAATAGTTTTTGGGAGTAAGAAGGATTGATCCATTTAAAGCCGGCGGCAACGTTTGCCAAGGTGGCCGTGTAAATGCCGGCAACGTTAGTTCCGATACCTTTGAGAACAAGACGGTCAGGACCTCCTTTTGTAGTACTTTGCATGTCCTGGTGTTCGGGCACATCCCAGAAACTGTGGTCCCAATCGCTCATGCCCACCGTATGGTACATGTCGCCCTTTTCGATAAGTCCGTCGGCTACGGAGGCGTCGTAAAGCTTCATAATATAATCGGCACCGATTTTGGCTTCGTAGAGAATGTCAGGAACTCCGTCTGGAATGGTATCTGCATACGAATGACCGAAACGGTCTTCGGCCTTGTTGGGGTAGGTGAGGTAAACCATTGAAAGCACGTAAGCTGCGTAACCGACCGTTTCTCCAACTTTAAAATGGTCTCCGCAGTCATGCCAGCCACCGGTAAGGTCATGATTTACTCTTGAACCATCCTTCAAGTGGCAGGCTCCGTGGAAGTGCGAATCGGTATTGCCGCAACGCTGGATTCCAAAGAACATCATCGATTTTTCAAGAATGGCGTTGTAAATATAGGGGCTGATATGGAATGTTGCCGAGGTGTCTTTGCCTACAACGAGGAAGTATTCGCCTACTGTTGTAAGTGTCGTGAAGTCGGCGCGGTAGAGCGTTTCGGAACCTGTCGAAGTGCTGTCTCCAAGTCTTGTTAAGTCTTGGGTGGAGTTGAAGGATACTCTAACGGTTATACCCGGCCTGACAACTTTTCCTATCAGGGTGAGGTTTCCGCCGCCGGGGACTTCTTTACCACTGTTGGCGTCAATGATTTTGAACGTCTTTTCAGTGGGGTCCGCGACATAGGCGTATTTGTAATGTTCGGGCTTGAACCCGCTTTGGTTCAAGCGGATGGGGCGCCTGTTGAAGACGTTTACCGAATCGTTGTGTATACGTGTGCAGGATTTGCAGGTCCTGTCGAGATTCGGAAGACTATGTGTATTGGCTGCAAGAGAATGCTCTATGCAGAATAAGGAGAATAATAATATTGCACTAATAAGTTTTTTCATACGTCTATCTTCTGTTCAAAAAGTAAAGGGCCGCCTGGACGGTTAAATCCAGGAGGCTGGTTGAATTTTATTTCCTTCTCTTGAAGCCGAGCGTCTTCGTCTTGCTTGCGGTAGCGCGTTCCACCTTCTTGCCGACTTCGTCGCAGCTGAGCTTGTAGTCGTTGC
>CADCDO010000002.1 GCA_902800345.1 Fibrobacter succinogenes | reverse complement strand
TTTATAATTAATAAGATAGTTCCAGTTGTCGACATCCGTATTTGCATTGCCGAACGTCAGGGGCGAAATTGTTTCCGGTTCTTCTTCTATCTTGACCGTGATCGTAAACTTGTTGGAAGTCAGGGAACCCGCGACTTTCGAGGTCTCCGTGGAAGCGTTGTCTGTCACTGTTGCCTGGACGACGTATTCCTTCTTTTGGCTGTAATCTATGACGGCACCGGTTTTTACCGCGATCGTTGCTTTTTTGCCGTTGCCCGACGGGACGATTTCAAATGTGCTGTTGAAAGCCGAATAGTCGGCGCTTATCGCATCCAAAGTGTAAGTGTAGGTGTCCACGCCAATTTCATTGGAAACGTCGGTTACCGTAATCGGGCCGCCGGATACGGAATGGCTTCGGTCACTTACCGTGAATGTTACATCGGCGACGGTCGGCTTGTCGTTGACCGGAGTTACGTTTATGGTCGCCGTGTATTCGGTGGACGTGTTGTCGCTTGTGCCGGAACCGACAACTTTGTACTTGAACGTCGCGTAGTTGTCGCCAAAATCATTGGCCTTGGGTTGGTAAGCGAGCTTGCCCAGATTTGCGACATCTATGACCTGGTCTCTGGAAACGTCCGTTCCATTGTATGTAAGCGTTCCGGCAGTCGGGAGCCCCGAGATGATGACGGAGGTGAATGTCTGGGTTGCATGGCTGAAATTGAATTCGGCCTCCGTAAATGCATGACTGGCGTCTTCGTTGACGTTGATGACAAGTTGACTAGAGACACTAGGCAGTTTATCGGCATCCGTGATAAAGATGTTAAAGCCTCCTTGAGATTCGTCATAGTTGTCCATAGAGATATTGGCTCCGTTGACATCACTGATGACAAGCCAAAGTTTTTCGCTACCGGAAGTGCTGGTTTCGACAAGACCGTCAATTAAGGGCTTGATATTGATGTCCTTGGAAGGATAAATTTGGCCCTTTGGAATAGTTGCTGTTAAAGGAGCACCTGACGTTCCGCAAACCGGGAAATCGTGAGTAGCGTCTGCAGGAGCGACGTCGCTCGTACTCGCATAGAAACCGGAAACCGCTTGATCGTTAAATCTAAAGCAGTACTTGAACGTGACGTCGGTTTCGCTTTCTTTATCCAATCCAATCTTGATGGCTTGCCATGTATCGTTTTCCAGGAAAGTTGCGTTCTTGTTACTCAATGTCAGTGCAGGGAGTTCGTTAAAAGGAACAAATTGGAATCCGTCACCTTTTATTTGGTTTCCAATCATTATTTCTTTTGCAATGAGTTGACCCGCAAAGTTCATGTTGCTTTCAACAGCAATAGTTTCGGTACTTATAATAGTACCTTCAATAGTCGAGTTGTCGGTATTTCTAAAGTAGATGTGTAACACGCCCGCCCGCCGGCATCAAGATTATCAATCGACTATCATTATTGACGTTGATTTTGTTGAAATAGAAATCGGTAACTTCGCCTTGCGCATCGAGCCTATAGGTTCCATTGTCAGGCGTAGTAAGATTGCTCAAATTCGAAGGCCAGCTACCGCTGCTTATATAGGGTACAGGGATGTTCTTATACTGGGGAACGTCGGCGCAATTACCTGCAGTAGTTGTCCCCTGGCACTTGGTGCCGCTAACTCTTGAAGCATCAGAGATAGAACCACCATAACGGACCGGTCCAGTCGTTAATTCCATTCTATTGGTATTCTGGATGGATCCGCCAACGATAACGGCTCCGGCAATTTCTGCATCGTTTCCCTTAGAAGTCAAATTGCCCGTAGCGGTTCCTATCCATCCAGCGTTATTAGTGAAATTGCAGTGGTCGCCAAATGAAATTGCCGTCTGGCTCCACAATCTGTAATTGACGAGATAGTTCCAGTTTTCGGCGTCTGTACTTGCATTGCCGAACGTCAACGGGGCTATTCCTGCAGCCATCGACGAGATGATTCCTGTCAAAGTCAGGATTAAAGCTTTAAAACTTAATTTGTTAAACTGCATATCTTATCCCTCCCTACAAAAACCAGTAAGTAACGTTCAACTGCCCTTGCCATGTTTTCGGCGAATCCTTTCCGTCGCTGATGCGCGTAAGGCCGATGACAAAGCGCAAATCGAAATCGATCATGGATTTGCCGATACTTTGCGTAACACCGACTCCCGTGACGATGTCGAATTCGGCAACGTTCAGGTCGCCGTTCTCTTCGTACGTTTCGGTTCCGAAGATATCGGTAATCTCGGCTTTGCTTTTAGAATAAACGTTGAACGAGACCATCGGTCCTGCTTCGAAGTACATCGCATTGGGTATCGAGACTCGTGCGAGTATGGGCATGTCGATGTTGAGTTGTGTTGCGGAGTATTCGATTTTCAAATCGGATTTTTGCTTTGCTCGTTCGGCGTCTGGCCATGCCAGCATGACGGATAAATTTGTTTTCCCGGTGCCTTGTCTCAGGGCTAACGCTAGGTCTCCGTGAAGGCTGAAATAAGGTGAAGGAATGAACAAGCCGCTCATGCCGATCCTGAATCCGATTCCCCAGAAGCTGTTTAACAGGTCGTCGGAGCCGTTCACGGTGATTTTGTAATCGCTTTTATGCTTTATGTTTTTCAACCCGAAATGGGTGCTGTGGAAATCGTTGTAAGTAATGCCTGCCGTAGTACCGCCCCAGAAACGTTTGGCCATGACGTTTGTTGCGGATGTGCCGGTCTTGAGTTCGTCGGGTGCTTTTTTATTGCTGTCCAGTTCGGCATAGGTGGAGTCGGCTTTTGGGCGGGTCTCGTCGTCCTTGGTGCCGGTTGTTCTGGGGTCGTTCACGAGGACTTTCTTGAAAAAGTCGGGGGACTGTTCCTTGATGATTTTCTCGATGTCTTCGACGGATTCGCCTTTGCCTACAAAACTTGCGATGAGCTTGCTGCTTTCCGTTTCGTAAAGTTCAGCCGTTATGGCGAGGGACTTGTCGAACTGGGAAATTCTTGCCTGCACGACGTAATCGGCTGCATTGTTTTTCCCTATTTCGGCGAGGCAGTTCCCTTTGCAATTCTCAATCGTTTCTCCTGGCGGGAGCGTCACGTTGATGTTTTCGGGAGCCATGATGGTCCAGTTCTGTTCTGTGGGGAGCGTGCTGACGGCTTGATTGCGGAGAATGTCCGTCAGGTAAAGGCGTTCCTGCATCGTCAGGGAGTCTTGGGGGGAAAGCGTTTCTAGAACCGCCATGTTTTTTGCTGAGAGCAAGCAAGGGAACAGTAATAGAAATGTTCCTGCGAACGAGAATATTTTTTTCAAAGTATCCAACCTGTTAATTACGTGACTGAAAATTTTTCTTAAGAAAAATATAATAAAGCAGTTTATGAAGTTGTTGAGTGTGTTGTTAAATAATTTGTGTTTTATTAGCATTATCGCCATGGAAAAATTGCAGGGGCGCTAATCAAAAAAATCCCGGCTCAAGATGAGACCGGGACCCTTTTAATGTGAAATGACTGGTAGCGATGTTTAGAAACCTTGTTTAAAGACTCGATATCGGAAATTAGGATTTCTTTTCTTCGTTTGTTGCGGCAGGCTTGGGCGGCTGAGGAGGCTGCGGTGCTTGCGGCTGAGTCTTGGGAGGTATCTTTTGCTGTTGCTTGGACTGTTGGTTTTGCGGCTTGCCGACAAGGTTTGGCGTCTTGAGCATGCTCGAGAACGTGGCGATGATTTCGCTAGCCTTCTTGATGGTCTTGATTGTATTTGCTGTCCTGTCGAATTGCGTCTTGATGGCGTCCTGTACGCTGTTGAACATTTGCGTGAAGCAGAACAGGTCGTCTTTCGATTCGTTGAATAGCTTGTATGTGTTGCGGAGTGCGATCAGGTTTGCCGTCTCGCGTTCCATGGATGTTTTGATTTCTTCGTTCAGAATGTCGCGGTCGGCCTTCTTTTGTTCGATGATTTCGGGAGCGTTTTCCATCAGGATATATGTCGGGAGCGTTGCGTAATCTTCGAATTTGGTTGACGGAGTGCTTTTCGACTGGTTGACGGAACTGCGGAGTCCGCTTGCGCGGACTTGCGGGTCGATGGTGATTGTGCAGTTGGAGGTGCCGTGATAGTTGCAGAGAACGCGCTTTTCGACTTGGCGGAGCTCGTTATAGGGGTTGAAGTCCATGTCGGTTTCGATGTAACTGAGCGGTGCGTAAAGCGGCACGGATTCGCCTGCGACCGTTATTCGGTAAACTAGGCATTTTTCACCATTGAACGGTTTCGTTTCGTACAAGTTGTTGGAACTGTGGACGAGGTGGCTTACGCGCATGAGCAAATCGTCTGCGTCGTAGGGCTCTTCGAGGAGGCTCGGCGTGTCTTTGTAGAGCTGCGTCTTGAGAATTTCGCTGTACTTTTCGGAAATGGCGGTGTTGGACGCGCTGCGTCCCCAGATGGACGTGCCGAGGAAGAACGTGTCGATGAGTTTCGTCTCGGATCTGCCGTTGAGGAACGCGATGGCCTTGATCATGTTCGATAGCGCAATCCACCTGCGGATGGATACATAGACTCCGCTTTTGGAACAAAGTTCTGCAACCTTGCCGATGACGGCGAGTGTATTCGAGGAGAGGGTGACTTTGTTGATTCCTTTGATCCATTGCGTTTGTTCTTCGGCGCTGATGGAAATCTCGGTAGGGACAGAGATGTTGGTTTCGTCTGCGCGAATTTGGAGAAGCTGGCAGAGCGCGTCGGAGGATATGTTGTCGGGCAGCATGATGGTCAGCGTGACCTGGTCACTGACTTCGGACCTGCTCAATGCGGATTCGGGCTTCTGGTCTCCCGAAATGATGATGGATCTTTTTTCGTGGTCGTGGATAGCGATTTGCAGATTGTTCTTGCTCTGTTCGTCGCCCGGCGTAAAGTTTTCAAAGATGACCAGGTTGTAATCATCGATGTTGTCAGGGAGCAGTTTTTGTTTCTTGTCAAGCTTTAGAATTTTGGGATTCTTGAATGCGCTCGTGATTCTGCGGATGAGGAGCGAACTGCCGCAACCGGGGCGGCCGTACAGGTAAAACGGTTCCTGGATAAGTGCTGTGAGGAATCCCAGCTGTACGTAGTATTCTCTTTCGGGAATGTTCTGGGTAATCAGTTGAAGAAGTTCTGAAAATCTTTGACGTAAAGTCATTTTTTTTCTCCCTGTTTCTTATGAGGCGCCTCTGAAAATTTTTTCAAAAAGCCCGGCTGCGATTCATCGTGCTATTTTTCCAAAGCGATTGTAGAGGCTCCCTTAATATAAAAATACAATAAAAAAAGAAATGCTGAAAAAGGGATTCCGTTAAATCGGGATTATGTCGGCGAATGGCTTTGAAATGTCGATTTTTTGGATGGCGATGTGGAGCTTGGGGTGCGTTTGGAGTTCTTGGGGCAAACGGCAGGCGTCTTTTTGCGAAATGACGACATTCCTGTCTTGCGAAAGTTCGGCTTTGACGACCTGTGCAAAACGCCTGTCGTGGTCGGGACGGATAATCGTTTTTTCGATGTTCACGCCGAACGAGCGGACGTCTTCGATAAAGCGCCTGGGCGAACCAAGTCCGCATGTAACCGTTGCCGTGATATGTTGGGCTGGTGTGTAATTTGTTAGTGATTCGATGAAAAAGCGGATGTCGGGTGTGGAACCGTTTTTGCCGTAACAGTCGATATGTATGACTTCGTTTTCGTCGTGGTCTTGCTTTAAGCTGCGGAACGGACCATTTGGCCAAAGCGTTTTCCAGGATGTTGGCGGGCTTTGCCAGTCCAGACAGATACGGACGGCGCCTGTGAAACGGGAATCCTCGAATCCGTCATCGCAGAGGATGATGTCGAATTTGTCCTGAATTTGCTTGGCGGTCCTGTAGCGGTTTTTTGTCGCGATGACTTTTATTTCCGTGGAATGTCGGTGGCTCGGGAAATGTCGCGAGTCCTGAGCCAGTTCGTTTTGCAACATGATAAATTCGTCCCAGGCGGCACTATGGCAAAGGACGGCAACTTGCTTATTTTGTTCTTGAAAACGCCTTGCAAGCCAGATGGTAAAAGGCGTCTTGCCTGCGCCGCCAGCCAAGTAACTCCCGACGATAATGACGGGAACGTGTAATGGCGGTTGTGGCCGCAAAAAAAATTTGTGGTGCAACTTGTACCCGATTCTGTAGAATGCGGATGCAAGGCGGAAGAACTTCGGTTCGGCGAGCTCACCAATCTTAATTCGGGGTGACCGTTTGACGAAGAGCGCTTTCACTTAATCAAGGCAATTGCGTTTTTGTTGCAGGTAAAGGTCTGCGAGGACGAGCGCCGCCATGCTTTCGACAATCACGGGTGCGCGGACGGCAACACAAGGATCGTGCCTGCCCCTGGCGGCAAGTTCGCCGTTCTCGTGACCACGACCGGCGGTCTTTTGCGACTGGGAAATGGTTGCCGTCGGTTTGAACGCCAGGCGGCAGTAAATCGGCTCGCCGTTGGAGATGCCGCCGAGGCTCCCGCCCGCGTTGTTCGTGCGCGTGCGGTAGGTGTTGCCGTCGAAAAAGATTTCGTCGTTGTGCTCGCTGCCGTGCATGCGGGCTGCGGCGAAGCCGCTCCCGATTTCAAAACCCTTGCATGCCGGGATGGAGAGCATGGCCTGCGCGAGAAGCGCGTCGAGCCTGTCGAATACAGGCTCGCCGAGGGCTGCCGGAACGTTCTTGACGAGGAGCGAGACGGTTCCACCGACGCTGTCGCCGTTGGACTTCGCCTCCAGGATGGTTTTTTCCATTCTTTTGCTTGCTTCCGCGTCCGGGCAGCGGACGGGAGAGGCTTCCACCTGTTCAAGTGTGATTTGGCTCACATCGACGGAGGGGCAATCGACTTCGCCGACGGAAGCGACCCACGAGATGAACTCCGTTTGCGCGACCGTTTTCAAGAAAGCCTTCGCGACGGCGCCTGCGGCCACACGACCGATAGTTTCGCGGGCGGAACTTCTGCCGCCACCGCGGTAGTCTCGGAATCCGTACTTGAGGTCGTAACAGAGGTCGGCATGGCCCGGTCTGTACCACTTGGCGATTTCTGCATAGTCGTTGCTGTGCTGGTCTTCGTTGAAAACGACGAACGAAATGGGCGTGCCGGTCGTCTTGCCTTCGAAAACGCCCGAAAGAATCTTGACCTGGTCCTTTTCGTTGCGGGCGGTCGTCATTTTGCCTTGGCCGGGACGTCTGCGGTTCAGTTCCGCCTGGATCATGGCTTCGGTGATAGGGAGTCCGGCGGGGCATCCGTCCAGGACGGCTCCGACAGCGGGACCATGGGATTCGCCCCACGTCGTGACAGAAAAAATCTTTCCAAATGTGCTTGACATGTGCTCAAATATAGATACTAGTCTAAAAAATCTTTTTTTTTTATGAAAATTTTTATTTCCATGAAAAAAGTTTACTATCTTTTACATTGATATAGGAGCCAATCGTGTCTAAACTTGGAGTCATCATTACTTTCTTGATTCTTGTGCTTTCGCTCGGTGCGCAGGCGCAGTCTCAGAATAATTTTGCAGGCATTCCGTTTGGTTCCTCCCGCGAGACCGTCATCGAAGAAATGATGAAGAAAGGCTACGAACCTTATGGCCAGACCGGGATTGGCGAGCGCGTGGTGATTCCCGTGTATATGTTCGGTGAACTGCCGGTTCAAGTCGATTTCATTTTCAACAAGAATGACAAGTTCTATGCATTTGAAATCCGTACGGGCCGTGTCGAACGTGCGCGCTTGAATAAGGCTTTCGAAGCGGTCGCCTATATGTCCGACCAGTTTACGCTCAAGTACGGCAAGGCTTCGGGCGTCCCGGCGATCAGCGAATCCTCGACCCTCAAGGAAAACGTTCATAACCTGTACCAGGAATGGTTCTCGGTGAAAGCGCTGGATGCCTATACGGCCATAATCCAAAAGGGTAACCGCTATTATGCCGTTGGTTCTGTCACGCATCGCCAGCTGGCTAACGAGGCCGAAAAACGCGTCCGTGAAAAAAGCGCGGAAACCGCTCCGGCATTCTAATCTTAAAAATACAGAAAACTTTAAATCGACCCGCACGGGTCTTTTTTTTGTTATCGTAAAAAAAAATTAATCCTACTTGACAATAATTAAAATTATTATATATTTGTAATTGTTACAAAATTGATTATAAAGTCAATAACGATTTTTAACGAATTTTTACATTAAATTCCGCCAAGCGGAAAAGGAGTCAAAATGAAGGTCTGGGTTTGTAAAGTTTGCGGTTACGTTCACATGGGTCCGGAAGCACCGGATGAATGCCCGCAGTGCCACGCTCCGAAGAGCAAGTTCTTCGAAAAGGTCGAGACGCCTGCAGCCGGCAAGATCGTCTGGGCTGACGAGCACAAAATCGGTGTCGCCCAAGGGCTCGATGCCGAAGTGGTCCAGGGCCTCCGTGAGAACTTTGCAGGCGAATGTACCGAAGTGGGCATGTACCTGGCCATGAGCCGCCAGGCCGACCGCGAAGGATTCCCGGAAGTTGCCGAAGCTTACAAACGCATCGCTTTCGAAGAAGCCGAACATGCGGCCAAGTTCGCGGAACTCTTGGGTGAGGTCGTTTATGCCGACACCAAGAAGAACCTGGAACTCCGCGTTGCCGCCGAAGCGGGTGCCACCGAAGGCAAGCTCGCTCTCGCGAAGCGTGCGAAGGAACTTGGATACGATGCCATCCATGACACGGTTCATGAAATGTGCAAGGACGAAGCCCGCCACGGCGGTGCATTCCAGGGCTTGCTCGGGCGTTACTTCAAGTAGTTTTTGAGGTGTGGGACGGTTCCCGGGCTAAATCGCTCTGGGAACCGTTTTTTTTTGGAGTGTTTGATTTAAAGGAGCGTGATGATGCAGGAGACGGCTAGCTTACTCAAGCAGCATGGCATCAGACCTTCGTTGCAGAGGGTCTGCGTTTTCCGTTATTTGCGGAGCGTCAAGACTCATCCGACCGTCGATGAAATTTATACGGTACTCCAGCCGGAATACCCGTCACTTTCGCGGACGACGGTCTATAACACTTTGGAACTGTTGCTGGCGAACGATTTGGCGATATCGTTGGATTTTGGTGACGGCTTTCTACGTTACGATGCGGACTGTTCGCCGCACAGTCATTTCAAGTGCAAAAAGTGCGGCAAGGTGTTTGACGTGATGCTTCCGCCACCGGATTGCACACAAATGATCCCCGCCGGATTTACCTTGACGGGGACTTCGCTTTATATGTTCGGATTGTGTGACAAATGTTCAGTCGGTGAGGGAGGTGCCCGCTTACTTCGACTTCGCTCAGCACAGGCTCCGGCGGGCACGACATCGGAAAATTAATCTTTTAGTTTATCAAGAGCTTCGTTCGGGCCGATGAGGAACAGCACGTCGTCTTCTTGCAGGATGACGTCCGCGATGTTACCGATCTTGGGCGTGGGTTCCTGCGGGTCGCGGATGGCGATGACCTGCACGCCGTACTTGTGCGTGAGCGATAGCGTTTTCAAAGTCTTGCCGATAAAGTTTTTGGGGCAGACGAGTTCCACGATGGAATAGCCTTCCATGAACGGGAGGAAATCGACCATGTTCGGACGGTTCAGGCGTTCGGCGAGGCTTATGGCGGCATCGCGTTCCGGGTGGAAAATGTCCGTGACGCCGAGCTTTTCCAAGATGCTCGTATGTTCGGCACTGCTCGACTTTGCGATGATGTGCCTGACTCCGAGTTCTTTCAGGTTCAGGATGGTGAGGAGGGATGCTTCCAGGTTGCTGCCGATGCAGACGATAACGCTATCTGCCTTGGTAAGTGACGGGATGGAGGCAAGTTGCTTTTTGCGGGTGCTGTCGGCGACAACAGCTTGCGAGACCATGCTGGCGAAGTCCTGGACTTTTTCGGGATGCGAGTCGATGACCATGATGTCATGACCCAGCGACGTCAAGTGACGGGCGAGATAGTTTGCCGAATTTCCGAGACCGATAATAACGAATTGTCTAGAAGCCATGCGGTAAATATAGAACTTAGAGCTTAGAGCTTAGAACTTAGTATTTGGAAAATAGAGTGAAAAAAAATGGATTTTGATGTGTTTTATCTAAGTTCTACCGACTAAGTTCTGCCAACTGCGCCCGAGAGGGTGCCGAAGCGGGTATGGGCACGGACCTTGCGGTCCTTTGGGGTATGGGGTTTTGTAAATGGAAATGCTCAAAGCCTTGCAAAGCAAGGCGACCTCAAAGCGAAGCGACCCCACAGCGAGTTTACGAGCGTCCCCATAGCCTCTAACCGACCATTATATCTTCTTCGGCGTACCAGGCGGTGTCCTGGAGCTTGGCGGCGACGGCGGATATCAGGAACAAGGGGCCCATGCGACCGATGAACATCACGCAGCAAATGACGATTTTCCCGATAAGCGTAAGTTCGCCCGTGAGTCCCATGGAGAGCCCGCATGTGGCATAGGCGCTCACGACTTCAAAGAGTATTTCGAGGAATGGCCCGCTGCCGGCGGTGTATCTTGTGCCGGACGGAATTTCGGTGCAAAGTAGAATGAGCGTTGCTGTTCCAATCACGACGATGGCGACGACGAAAATTCGAATGGCCTTGTCGATGGTGTTGTTCGGAATGGTGCGGCCCATGACCTGGGTCTTTTCCCTGCCGAGGAGCCTGTTCACACCGAGGAGCCCGATGACTGCTGCCGTAGTAATCTTGATGCCGCCGCCACAGCTGCCGGGGTTTGCTCCGATAAACATGATGATGATGAAGAAGAATAGCGAGGCTTGCGTGAGGTCGGGAATGTTGACGGAATTGAGTCCCGCGGTGCGGCTCGTAAACGCCATGAACATTACGGATTGTGCGTTTTCACTGAAGGTGTGACCGCTAAAGAGGTTGTTGTGTTCGGTGAACGCAAAGACGGCGATGCTTACGCCGATGACGATAAAAGTGCCGTAAGTGGCGATGCGCGTGTGCAACGAAAGACGGCGGACTTCTTTGTGCTTAAAATCGAAGAGGTAGCGGAGTTCTGCAATGGCGAGGAATCCAAAGCCGCCTGCAAGCACGAGAATGCAGGTGGTGATGTTCATGACGGGATTGTAGCGGAAGCCTTCGAGCGAGTCGGGGAACAACGTAAATCCTACGCCGCAGAAAGAACTCACAGCCTGGAATATCGAACAAAAGACTCGGTCGTAAAGTTCCATCGATTGGAACTGCGTAAAATAGACGGTGCCGCCGATGAGTTCCAGAACAAATGTAAACGGAATGACGGCTTTGAGGATGCGACCAGCGTCGATGCTCCCTTCTTGCGTGAATTCAGAGAGAAACACGGACTGGTGGCTAAATCCCGGATGCATGCCGGCGAGCAGGATAAGCGTCGTGGATGCCGTCATGATGCCGAGCCCGCCCAGCTGCATAAGGATGACCAGGAACCAAAGTCCAGTTTGGCTGAAGGTCGAGGGAATGTCGACGACGGAGAGCCCGGTGACGCAGACGGCGGACATGGCGGTAAAGAACGCTTCGATAAAACTTATGGGGCGTGTGGTGGATTGCGGCAGGATCAAAAGCGCCGTTCCGATGGCGATGAGCAGCAGGTAGGCAAGCACCACCAGCATGATGGGATTCGACTGGGTTTTCGTCTTGAAAACGTTCTCGGACAAGGAATCCGCAAACATCTGGTACTTTGAACGTAACATAGGAACGAATTTAGTAAAGTTGTTGGGGCGAATCCCCGGCAAAAAGGAAAAGGACCTCGCTTGCGCAAGGTCCTTTGTGTTAGGAGGAAATTTTGTGATTTAGTTTTGGACGCAGCGAACGCTGAAGCGCTTTGTCTTGCTGTCCACCTGGAAGAACTTCGGATTGTCTTCTTCCTTGACGTAATCCGGGGATTTTTCCACGATGATGACAGTGTAGGAGTCGCCGGTGTTCGTGTCGAAATTCTTGTCGCCGGATTGCGGCGTGGCGGATGTCCAGTGGAAGCCCATGTCGCCGAGGAAGTCGCAGGTGCCGTCCTTGCAACGGCCGCTGTAGCTCCACGGAACAGATTCGTCGCTAAGTGCTGCCTGGGCTTCGTTTCTGGTGGGCAGGTGCCAGCCGAGCGGGCATGCCTTCTGGGCTGCGTTGAATGTGTAGAGCCTTCCGTTAGTCGAGCAGTTGGCGTCCTTTTCGTTATAGCATTCGCTGTTCGCGACCTGGTAGTTGATATCCTGGGCCATCCAAAGCTTGCCGCCAATCTGCATGAGCTGGTAAGTCTTGTTGTCGCGCATGTCGGTCATCGACATGCCGTTGATGGTGGGAGCCTTGTTCTCGGGTTCGTCAATGACAATGGAGTTCTTGGAAGAAGAGGAGGTCTTTGTAGCCTTCGAGGACGATGAAGGTGGCTTGACCGTCTTTTCGCAACCTTCGGTAAAGCAGAATACTGGCTTATCGTATATATCGGGATACGGGACGTCCGAACCGGGGACGGTTACCGTTTCGTGCTTTGTCGTCGTGTCTCTTTTGCCTACGACTATAGTGGAAGAGGATAAGTTCTTCGGTTGTGAACCGGTTGCGGCGGACGACAATCCGGGAGCGGTAGAAGTGGAAGACGCAGAAATATCAGCTACTGGAACCGACGATACCGGACTAGGGGCGTCGTCACTGCAGCAGGTGAGGACAAGGGCCGATGTACCCAAAAGGATAAAAGAAAAGATGTGCTTCATCATGATATACCAAATATAGTTTACAAAATGGCATTGAATTAGCAAAAACTTTTTTACTATCTTTGGAATCACTATGAGTAATGTTGAAATATTCGACACCACGTTCGCCATGACGGTTCTTGTAATCATGGCTCTCTGCATTCCTGCTGTTTTGCTTCTTGCCAACTGGTTTTTGCACCCGGGCAAGCTCAAGCACACGATTATCAAGGGTTCTGCCTACGAATGTGGCCTAGCTCACGTTTCCGGTACGGCCAACGAGCGCTATCCGGTCAAATATTACATGGTCGCCATGCTTTTCCTGGTTTTTGACCTTGAAGTCGCCTTTATCTACCCCTGGACCATCCAGTTCCTTGCTGGCGGTTGGGAATTGCTGTTCATCCTCCTCGGATTCCTCCTCATCCTCGAAGCGGGGTACATCTACCTCCTGAAGAAGGGCGTGCTGGACTGGAACAGTGTTAAGGATTAATTCCTTATAGCGTTGATTATTCTATCTCAAAAAGGCGGATGCGGACTTTCGGGTTTGCATCCGCTTTTTTTGTCCCCTAACCCCTAGCCGTTGTTTGCTGGAACTGTGACTGGATCCTGCTCCTACGAACCTAATTCAACTAAGGCTCTAAAGAGCCAAGTTTCATATATCAGCTTCGCATTCAGGATGACGTTCTTAACCCCTAGAATGCGTCGCGAACGTACATCGTCATGCCGATGTTCTTGAAATCAACCCATGAAAGTTCGCAACGGGCGTAGAGATTTTCTTTTTGGTTGAGGGCGAACCGCCCCCCGAAGCCAAGGCTCCTGTGCCACTTGTTGCGCATGAGGTCGCTGAAGTAGTCGCCGGTCTTTCCGCCTTCGAAGAATATGTCCCCCGCGATGCGCCAAAAGAGTTTCTTGCGGAATTCGGCTTGCAAGAAGAGCGCCTGGTTGCCGTAAAAGTAGTTCTTCTCGACTCCACGGAACCGCTTGAGCCCGTCGGATCCGGCAAGCTTGTCGAAGGGGGCGCCTCCAGTTACGCGCTGCCAAAGCAGACCGACGGCCATGGATGTGTTCCATATAAATTCAGAATATCCGCGGATGTCCAGTTCCTGCTGGGTGTAGCTGTAGTCGCCGAGACCTTTGTTGTAAAAGTAGTGTCCCCACTGGACCAGGTAGCCGTGGCGTGCCCAGTTGGTGTTGTCGCGGGTGTCGAGCGAAAAGTGGTAGCCTATGCCGTTGCGCCAGCCGTTCGTATTTTGGGGCTTTTCGATGTCTCCGTGGTATGCTTGGAATTCGATGCTCGTGTGGTTGATTTCGACATAGGGGCCGTATTTGAATGCCGGGAGCCACTGGCTTGTGCCGAAGTTCGCTTCGACGAGAGCTTGTATGTAAAACGTCTCTCGGTCGAATTTGCGGAATTCGTTGTAGTCGGGATTGTTGCCTGCACCGAAGTAGTTGCCGACCCAGTTTTCATAGTGGATGTCGATGTCGGTTGCGAGGCGGTCCCTTAAAAAGAAGAACTTTGGAGAAATAGAACCTGTAATTTGGTTTCGCGATGTCCCGTAGCACGAAAGGTCCAGTTCTGAAATGGTTCCGCCCTCGAAGGATGGCTTGAAGAATAAAATGGCCATGGCGCCGAACTGGTACTGAGTTTCTTCGGTGTAGCCCAGTACGGGAACGACCGAAATGCGCTGGAATTCCTCGCTGGATTCCTGTGCAGGAGCCTTCATCGGCAATAGGGTGCCGATGGACAATGAGAGAATGAATGTTCTGACTAGGGCTTTCACGAGTTCGAAATTTAGAAATAATGTTGCTTTTTTCCTATACCGACTAGGCATATACAATTTATAGAAATGGAAATCTCCATTCACATTTTGTTAATGAATAATTTGGGGGTGCCGGGTTAAAATGGAAAAATGTCGAATATATTCTAAATGGGTGCCAAGAAGGATGTTGGTAAAGGAGTGTACAATGAATAAGGTTGTTGGAGTAGCCCTTGTTTTGGGGTTGTTTTCGGTGGTTTCTGCACAGATTCCGCTTAATTTCGATGTCGAAAACCGTGGTAAGGATTTGGGAGCCAAGGCTGGAGAACTCAAATCCAATAAAAAGTTGCCCAATCCGTTTGAATTCCATGACGGTTCAAAGGTCACCAAGTACGATGACTGGAGCAAGCGCCGTAACGAAATCAAGGCGGATATCGAGAAGTACGAAATCGGCGACAAGCCTATCCCGGCTGATGTGAGCGCCACTTACAGCGGCGGTACTCTCACGGTGACGGTCAAGGAAGGCGGCAAGACGGCGACGATTACGTCCAAGTTTAGTATCCCGTCGGGCGCAGGCCCGCATCCGATTATCATCGGCATGAACAGCGGCACGGGTTCGCTTTCGTCTAGCATATTCAGCGGCTTCGTGCAGGTGCCCTTCAGCCATGACCAGGTGGCGAAATACTCTATGAACGGCCAGAAGGACACGAACGTGGGCTTCTACAAGTTCTACGGCAACAAGAACCAGAACGGCGACTATTCCGCATGGTCGTGGGGCGTGAGCCGCCTGATTGACGGTCTTGCGCTGATTGCCAAGGACCACAATCTTGACATGAGCAAAATTGCGGTCACGGGTTGCTCGTACGCGGGCAAGATGGCCCTCTTCGCGGGCGCCTTCGACGAACGCGTGACGCTCACCATCGCCCAGGAATCGGGCGGCGGCGGCATCAACTCCTGGCGTACTTCCGCGGACTTCGCGAGCCGCGGTACGAACATCGAGAAGATTGACAACACGAACTACAGCTGGTTCATGCAGAGCTTGCAGCGCCAGGATCCGTACAAGCTCCCGCACGACCACCACGAACTCATCGCCATGATCGCCCCGCGTGCAGTAATTGCGCTCGGCAACCCCGGCTATGAATGGCTGGGCGACGAATCGGGCTACAAGTCCATGATGGCGGCGACCGAAGTGTGGAAGGCCATGGGAATCGAGGACCGTATCGGTTTCGACTTTACCGGCGGTCACGAGCATTGCCAGGCGGCCAGTAGCCAGACCAAGTCCGTGACGGCGTTCGTGGACAAGTTCCTCCGCAACAAGGATGCCAATACCGATATCCACGTGAAGCCCACGAACGGCAAGGGATTCAAGATTGATAATTATGGAGACTGGATTGACTGGGAAACGCCGAATCTCCCGTATGTGGCTTCGAACCCCGATACGGCCAAGAAAGATACGGCGGTCACCGATACCTCGAAGAAAGACTCTGTTGTTAAAGGAGATTCGACAACATATTGCGGCGATATGCGTTTGGCGAAGCCCAATGTCGGCGTACGTACGATCCAAGGCCGTCTAGAAGTCTCCGGGGCTCCGGCAGATTCCCGTGTAAAGCTCTATGATGTTAACGGTATGCTGGTTGGCAAGTTTGGCGCCACGGGAGGCGTCCTTCCGGAGAGAGCGAAAGGCAGAATCGTTATTGTCGTTGAAAATTCTTTAGGAATGCGGCTTGTAACCAAAGTAATCAATAACATCGGATTCTAGCGAAAGGCTGTTTAACTGTCAAGATGCCGTGCAGAAACGCACGGCATTTCTTGTATCTGCGTTGCAGAAGCTAAATTTATAGGCGTATGCCCATATTATCTGCACAGAATATCTTACTGCGTTTCGGCGGTCCACCGCTTTTGGATAATGTCTCTTTTGATATCGAGGCTGGAGACCGCATTTGCCTTGTGGGCCGTAATGGCGAGGGCAAGAGCACTCTATTGAAAGTGTTGACCGGCGAGATGGAGGTAAATTCCGGCGAAATCATAAAGAAGTCCGGACTCTGCGTGAGCCGCATGATTCAGGAAATTCCGGCGCATCTCGACGGGACTGTGCGTGATATTGTCATGGGGCGCGTGTCCGTGGTGAGCGGCGGTTCCGTGATTTCCAAGAAAGTTTTGGACGATGGCGCCCACAATGCGACTGCCGAGGCGATTCTCGGCAAAACGGGCATCGATGCCGATGCTCCATACGACAGCTTGAGCGGTGGGCAGAAACGCCGTGTGCTTTTTGCGCGTGCCGTGGCCGAAGACCCTGACCTTTTGCTGCTCGACGAGCCGACGAACCATCTCGACATTCCCGCCATCCAGTGGTTGGAAGGTATTGTGACGCGTCTCTCCTGTGCGGTGTTGTTCGTGAGCCATGACCGCGCGTTTGTCCGTCGGACGGCGACCCGCATTTTTGAACTCGACCGTGGGCGTGTGCGCAGCTGGGATTTCCCGTACGACAAGTTCGTGCAGTTCAGGGACCAGGCCTTGGCCGAAGAGGAAAAGGCGAACCAGCTTTTTGATAAAAGATTGGCCGAAGAAGAAGTGTGGATCCGCAAGGGAATCCAGGCCCGCCGTACGCGCAACGAGGGGCGAGTCCGCGCCCTCATCAAGATGCGCGAAGAACGCGCGGCTCGCCGCTCCCGTACCGGGAATGTGAACATGCAGATTACGGAAGCCGACCGTTCCGGGCGCCTCGTTGCGCGCCTCAGGAATGTGAGCTATTCGTACGACGGAAGCCCTCTCATTAGCGACTTCTCGACCGAAATCAGCCGTGGCGACCGCATCGGCATCGTGGGGCCGAATGGCTCCGGCAAGACGACGCTCTTGCGGCTTATTTTGGGCGAACTCCAGCCGGAATCGGGCGAAGTCCGCTTGGGCAGCAACTTGCATATTGCCTATTTTGACCAGATGCGGACCCGCCTGCGCGAAGATAAATCGCTTATCGAGAACATCGGTGACGGACAAGCTTACATTACTTTGAACGGCGTCAAGCGCCATGTGTTAAGTTATTTGCAGGACTTCCTGTTTTCTGCCGATCGCGCCCGCGGCCCGATTAGCGCGCTGTCGGGCGGTGAACGCAACCGACTCTTGCTCGCGTGCCTCTTTAGCCACCCGAGCAACGTGCTCGTGCTTGACGAACCGACGAACGATTTGGACATGGAAACGCTCGACCTTCTGGCGGAACTTTTGGCGGACTACAACGGCACCGTCCTGACTGTCAGTCATGACCGTGCCTTCCTCGATTCTGTGGCGACCGGCATCCTCGCCATCGAAGATGGCGGACACGTCTTCGAGGCTGTCGGCGGCTATTCCGATTACGAGGCGAACAGGAAAATCCGCGACAAGGAAGCCGCCAATGCCGTTCGCATTGCCGCCGAAAAAGAAGCCGAAAAGCAGGCCCGTTCCAACCCGGGCGCCGGCGCCTCATCCGCGGCCCCCACGCCCGTCAAAAAGAAAAAGCGCAGCTACAACGAGGAACGAGAATACGCCGCGCTCCCTGAAAAAATCGAGAAACTCGAAAAGGAAATCGCCGATTTCCAGCTAGAACTTTCAAAGCCCGAAGTCTATACGAACGCATCAATGATAGTCGAATTGCAGAAAAAGATTGCAGATGACGAGGAAATGCTCGAGAAAATGTACGAAAGGTACGAAATATTGGACAATTTGGGATAATTTTTTTTAAAACGATAGTGACATTATCATAAGTTTATTGTAGATTTACTACGATGGACTACTGAGATTAGTGGAGGAAATGATTATGAAATCGCTATCATTGACTGTTGCGATGGCGCTTGCCGGGGCGGTATCAAGTTTTGCAGGTACGTCTGTTTGGAGTTATGATAAGCCAAGGGGCAATACTATGCAGCCTGCTTATTGGTACACTTATGAAGATTCGACGTTGCAGACTTATGGCAAACTAGCGGATACCCAGGAAGGTTACAAAGAGTTTAGGGCGACCTTGAACATGAATGCGCCTGCGGGCAAGACAAGTGCCACAGGTTTTGGCTTTGCATGGAAGCAGACCAACCGGAGAGATGTTCCCGTTGATCTTTCCAGTTATGAGGGAATCTGTCTCACCTATAAGGCGACCAATCCGTTCCGTGTCGATTTTACACAATCCAGTGTTACTGATTACAATTTCTATGGCGTGATTCTACCGGCTAAGGATGAGCTTACGCCGACGTTTATCGATTTTAGGAACCTTGCCCAGGAAGCTGGCTGGGGAAAAGAGGTCGCTTTGGACCTTACCCAGCAGTTGGCTGTCCAGTTGAATTATAAGGACGTCATCGCCAGGGATCTTGAAGGTACGGGCAGGGACAGGAATGTCATTACGCTTTCCGCGGTTTCTCTGGGTGAATGCGAAACGGAACCTCCGGTTGAAGAAGATAGCCTCAAGGTTCTCGATCCGTACGACAAGACCCAGCAAGTGACGATGAAGAAGGTCGATTCGTTGAAGATCGACCTTACGAAAGTTTTCTCTGCCGGTGAAGGCGAAAACGTGACGATTGCGACGACCATGACGGCGCCTGTGCTGACCAAAGTCAAGCCTGTTGCCTCGCCGGGCATAAAAGATACTCTTGTCTATGTTCCTACGGGAATCGATAAGGATACCTCTGTAACGCTTATTGTCTTGGCAGTGGGTTCGAAAACGGTAAGGGCTCAATTTGCAGTGACCATTACGAACGATGGTGAAGGTCCTATTTGCCCGGGTGATCCTAGCTGCCCGGACGATCCCCCTCCTACGGAAAACCATCCTCCGAAAGTGCTTTCGCCGTATGATGCTGGCACCTTCGCCTTGGATACACTGCCTGAAGCGGATACATTGAAGATTGCCCTTAACAAGCTCTTCTCTGATGAAGATAATGACAAACTAGTCTTTGCGGTCGATATGTCTGCCAACTTGATGAGGATTATTACTCCGCTTAGCAGCATTACCTTGAATGACACGTTGAAACTTGTTCCCAGCGGAGTCAAGAAGGATACGAGCTTTACCGTCTCTGTCAGTGCAACGGATGGAAAGTCTGATTTAGTACAGGCTACGTTTGTCGTGACAATCAAGGACCAGAGTTCTGCTCCGGTTGCTGCGAAGATTGAATATGAAACGAATGAGGACACGAACCTTTCCGTTCCTATAGCCCGTGGCATTGCGGCGAATGGCTCCGACTTGGATGGCGACGATTTCATCGTTATTCCGGTCGATTCGACCAAGCATGGCAAGTTGTCCCAGTTCACCCAGTTGGGTTCGTTTGTCTATAGTCCGGAATTGAATTTCCATGGTGACGACACGCTCACGTATGTTCTTGTCGAAACTGCAAATCATTCTGTCATGAGCGAAATAGGGACCGTCATTATTCACGTGAAACCGGTCAATGACGCGCCTACGTTCGCGATTGCCGATAGCGCGTTCCTCAAGGATACTCTTTCTCTTGATATGAACTTCGACGAGGATACCGTTTCCCAGATCAAGGTTCCGGTAACGTCCCTTGTCTTTACGGACATCGAAGTCGTTGAAGGAACGCAGAAGTTGACCTATAGGGCCAAGGGTACCAAGATTGACGCTGCACTCGATAGCGTGAATGCCCAGTTCTACTTTATCTCGTTGAAGCCGGTTCTGGACTCCAGCGGCGTTGCGTTGGTTTACCTGTACGCAACGGATGGCGCTGATTCCACCGGAGTGAACATTCCTGTAAAGCTTGTTTCTCCGAAGGATGTCGCCCACGCCGAAAAGGACGAATACACGGCGTTTAACGATAGCGTCCTTACGGTAGATGCCAAGAAGGGTGTCCTTGCGAATGACGTTTATCCGGAAGGTATCACTACGGGAATGGAAGCCGAGCTTGCCCAGAAGCCGTCTCATGGTACGCTTACCCTCAATAAGGACGGTAGCTTTACGTACAAGGCGGAAGCGAGTTTCGAAGGAGTCGATTACTTTGGCTATTACGACGTTATCAATGGCACGAAGTCAAAGCCCGCTATTGTGACCATTTCTGTCGAAAAGCGTAACTTGGCTCCGACCGTTGTCGTGAAGACCGCTACTTTGGATACGACGGTTTCAGAAGACTTCCCGACTTCCAGGGCTTTGAAGTACCCGAAGTCCGTGGTATCCTCTTGGTTCAAGGATCCGGAAGGTGATCCCCTTACGTTCAGCGCCAAGAGCAAGGATGGCAAGCTTAAGGTCGAAATCAACGATGCCGGTACGTTGGAAGTGAATTCCGCTCCGGATTCTACGGGCAAGGCCTATGTGGTCGTGACCGCAACCGACAAGAAATCCGGTTCCACAAGTTTTGAATTCTGCGTGAACATCAAGCCTGTGAACGACAAGCCGATGCTCTTGCATGCCGATACGATTTATGTGTCCAACAAGTCCGAATGGAAGGTCAAGTGGGATCTTGATTCGCTGGTCAAGGATGTCGATGGCGACGAACTGACATATACGCCGAATGAAACGAGTGCGTTGACAAAGTATGTGTCTCTCTCGATGAAGGGCTCCGTGCTTACGGTGAAGTCCATTGAAGGTGTCAAGTACAAGGATGCACAAAAGTTCGCCATTGGCGTAAAAGTCTCGGATCCGGATAATGCTAACGTGACTGTTCCTTTGTATGTGATTATCGGGAAAAAGCCGGAAGCCTTGAGGCCGCAATTTGCCCAGCCGAAGAGCACATGGCAGAATGCCGTGATGGCTAAGCACGGAAATGTGTCCATCATGGACATGCAGGGACGCATGGTTTGGAAGGCAAAACTCCCGGTGAACCCGGCTGAAGTCCGCAACGCGTCTGCTCAAGTGCAAGGCCGCAAGATCCTCCGCGTTAACAACCAGACATGGACGATAAAGTAACGCTGCAAGCGTCATCCTGAGCGGTCATGGACCGCGAAGGATCCAGTTAAATTCTAAAAAGCAAAGGCTCCGCGATGCGGAGCCTTTCTTTTATTACAAGAGTTACTGGATGGGGCAAGCCCCAACCTCTAAGGCTCGGTTATATCCATGCTAGTATGGATGCAACGCTCGCCTTTTAAGGTTGTCTTCCGCCTTTGGCGTCAGGATGACGCTCGTTTTTCGAGCGTCACTTCACCAGTGCTTCGGTGTCGAGCGCGATGAGGAGTTCTTCGTTTGTTGCAACGACGATTGCCTTCGGCGTGCCGTCCTTCGTGATGAGGTGGTTGGATTCCTTGCCGCTCTTGAGGTTGCGTTCTTCGTCAACTTGGTAGCCGAGAATCTTTAAGTTGTCCAAAGCCTGCTTGCGGACGTAGAAACTGTTTTCGCCGATGCCGCCCGTGAAGACGATAGCGTCAATGCGCGGGAGAGCCATGGCGAGGCCGCCGATTTCGCGGGTGAGGCGGTAGCAGAAAACGTCAAGGGCGATTTGGGCGCGCTTGTTGCCTTCGCTTGCAGCCTGCGTCAAGGTGCGCATGTCGTTAGAGAGGCCGGAGAGACCGAGCAAGCCGGATTCCTTGTTCACGAGATGGTCGAGCTTGTCGATGGTGCCGTATTCTTCGCCGTACTTCTTTGCGATGTAGAAGAGGATGGCCGGGTCGAGGCTACCGGAGCGTGTGCCCATGATGAGGCCTTCGAGCGGGGTGAAGCCCATCGTGGTATCGACACACTGGCCGTTCAAAATAGCGGAGCAGCTGGAGCCGTTGCCGAGGTGAGCCGTGATAAGGCAAGTTTCTTCGGGCTTGGTGCCAAGCACCTTGCAAGCTTCGGCAGTCACGAAACGGTGGCTTGTGCCGTGGGCGCCGTAACGGCGGATACCGTCATTTTCGTAGAACTTGTACGGAATGCCGTAGAGATAAGCCTTTTGCGGCATCGTCTGGTGGAAAGCCGTATCGAACACGGCGACCTGCGGGAGGCCCGGGAAAAACTTCGTGGCGCATTCCATACCGGTGGCGTGAGCCGGTTCGTGGAGCGGTGCAAAGAGCGTGATGCTGCGGATGTAGTCGATGACTTCTTGCGAGACTTTTTCGCTCTTGATGTACTTGCCGCCATGCACGACGCGGTGGCCGATAGCTTCGATGGTGTCGGTGAGCTTCTGGGCGTCGAGGAATTTCTTGACTTGATCGACGGCTTCGGCATGCGTGGGGCAGTCGAAGTTGAAGTCAATCTTGCCTTCGGGACCCTTTGCTTTGGTGTGACCGTTCACGCCGATGTTTTCGACGAGACCGCTTGCGATGGATTCTTTAGTCTTGGTGTCGATGACGGCGAACTTGACCGAGGAACTGCCGCAGTTTAAAACGAGTACGCGCATTTTAGTAATCAGTGGTTAGTGGTTAGTGATTAGTGGTGCATTCGGCTTGGCTGGCAGGACTTGATTGATATCGTCATTCTGAGGCGTAGCCGAAAAATCCAGTCATTTCTTTTGTTAAATGTTTGGATCCTTCACTGTCGTTCAGGATGACGAAGTGTGGAGCAGACCTGATGCTTGCCACCTATTACATTTAAATAATAGTATTTTGGTGCAGTGTGGTGAGCGTAAAAATCTACATTTAACTCGATGTTGAAGAAAATTTCTGAATTTGATAACCGCGTTTCGGTGTATTGGACGAATCGGCATTTTTCCGCGAAGACGACGAAGTTCCTCAAATTTTACGTGCGTCTGGGCGACGGCTATATTTGGGCTTTGTTCATTGCGTTTTTGATTTGGAAAATCGGTTGGGAAAGTTTCTTGCCGATTCTTTGGCAGGCGCTTGTTTCGCTTATTATGAGTCTTGTGATTTACGAAGGTGTCAAGCTTAGCACCAGGCGTCCGCGCCCGTTTGCCGCGAATCCGCAAATCAAGGCCGAAGTTCCGCCGCTCGACAAGTACAGCTTTCCGTCGGGGCATACGATGAACAACTTGGCGGTGGCGAGTACGGTATTCTATTGCGTGCCGCAGTACGGCTGGATTATGATGCTGTTGCCGCTCACGTGGGGACTTTTGCGCGTGTATTTCGGCGTGCACTGGCTGACGGATGTGTTGTGCGGATTTGCGCTTGGCGTCGTAAGCTTTGCCCTTGGGCATGTTTTGTGGATTCCAATTTCCGCTGCAATTGCAGGCTAACGACCAATGACTATAGACTAAGTTCTACCAACTAAAATTTCACTGGATCCTTCAGCCCTACAGGCTTCAGGATGACGTCCCTAAGTTCTACCAACTAATAACCAATGACTAACGACTTTGTACAATTTTCCGATTTTTTTGCCCAGGTGGACTGGAATTCCAGAATTTATCTGTTGTTGCGCCATGCCGAACGCAACCACATTACGCCAGAAGACAAAGACTTTGGTGCGCACGTGGGGCTTACGGAACGCGGTCGCCGCCAGGCGGTAACGCTTGGGAAAATGATTCCGGCGTTTGGCGATGCGGTGTACTTTTCGAGTCCGGTAGGTCGTTGCATCGAGACTGCGCAGTGCATTGGTGAAGGTCGCAAGTTGGCGGGCTTTGGGAACTTTGCGATTCCAGGAATGGCATCGGGAATTGCTGCGGATGGTGTAAATGTCACGCCGCTTGATGCACTAGGTGATTTCTTTGTTCGTGATGTGCCTGCATACGAGCAGACTTTGCGAGAAGGCTTTTACGAAGGCATTTGCAAGTGGCTGGATTCAGGCGAGCATGATGCTTTTTGGCCGTTTCACGAGCGTGCGGAACAGATGCGTGAAATGATGTTTGAAAAAGCGCAATCACGATTCAACATCTTTGTGACGCATGACGCGTGGATTGTGCCGTGCCTCTCGCATTTTTGCAGTTTTAAATTTGAGCCGAAATGTTGGATGAACTTCTTGACGGGGCTTGCTTTTGAGGTGCCCGAAAAAGGCAATGTGAAAGTAACTCCCGTGACCGCCATGGAAACGGGCTGGCTGCATTTTTAGGCTATGGGGTATGAGGTCGGCACTGCGTGCCTTTGAGGTATGGGCTAGAAATTCTGCTAGCTACTAGTAACTATTAACTAGTAACTTCTATCTAAAAAATTATACATTAACGGTATGATGCAGTCGAATTGTTATCGCCGTATTTTTGTGCTTGGCTCTGGTTTCAGCAAGTCCTTTTCGCCGCAGATGCCCACGCTCCGCGACTTGAACGAACTTATCCCTTTTGGAATTCCGGATGAGTTTCCGCATTTTCGCGATTACTGCAAGCGTTTTTTGACGCTTTGCAACGGCGATAGCGATTATCTTGGCATCGAGCCTTTGGCAACGTCCATTCTCTCGGCGCAGATTTTTCCGGGCGAGCGCGAACGGCTTTACCATGCATCGCTCCGCTTTGAACTGTTGCGCTTTATTGCAAGCGTCATCCGTAGCGACAACGTGCTAGACGCTTCGTCGGCGGCGATTCTCAAGAAATTTTTGGTGTCTTGTGAAAATGATTCCGCATCGGGTTCTCGCGAAACGCTTCTGCTCTCGTTCAATTACGACACGCTGATTGAAACCGCGATTGCAAACGACAAGGAACTTTGCGAACAAGTTTCCGTCGATTATGGCGTTAAAATCGATCCTGCCGACCGCTCCGCAAAACGCGGCAAGTCGAGTCGCACCATAGACCTCATCAAGTTACATGGTTCGCTCAACTGGTTCCCCGTCAAGGGCGCAAGCGACGAACTCGACCTGAAAAACGTCTGTGAAGTCGAGCCGCAAGACCGCAGTTTCCCGATTTACTGCGAGGATACTCCGATATTCATCCCTATGGCGCATGCGAAGGAATCGTTCTTGCGCGGGAGCCTTTTCAACTTGCTATGGTCCAAGGCCGATTACTATCTGAAAAACGCCGAAGAGATTTACTTTATCGGTTATGGTTTCCCGAAAACGGACGTCAACAATCTGGAATTCCTGTTGCGCCACCGCGACCGTTTCAAGAAAGTGGTCGTGTTTGAACGCAATGACCGCTCCGACTTGCAGCGCTTGCAGAAGTTGCTCGGCGAAAGTCTTGTCGAATCCTGCGACGCCAAGGAATTTATAAAGAACCTTTAATGTGCTTTATTTCGATGGCGAATGTTTTACTTAGAAGCCTCATTTGAGATGGGCTTATGTGTTTTTAGAATTTCGGGGAAATTCCATTTGTTGCGTTCAAAGTCATAAATAAAACGGTTGATTTTGTTTTCTCCGTTCAAAGGTACTGTTGTCGAATCATCCTTTAGCGATAAAGATTCGAAATCTATAACCATGGAGGGGTTAAAAATTTTTATCGACTCACACCAAAAATTATCTGCACCAATGCTTACGGAGTAACGTAGTTTGCCATAATTCTTTGAATTTTCATCCCCCATTTGGATTTTATAGGGTTGAATATTCAGTTCTTTAACATCTGAGGTGATGGTCAAAACAATCTGGCCTATAAAACAAGAATTGTTCATGAAGAAATTTCCATCAGAAATTCGAAAATCAATTCCAATATAAGCATCTAAACTCACTTTAAAATCGCTAGTCTCCATTAAACTCGTATCTACATTCTTATCGAGTTGAAGTGAATCGATAGTTACTTTGTACAATGCGACATTGTATTTGTTGTGTAGTTTAGCTTTTTTTATTTTGCTTAGGTCTTCCTGTCCCATAACATTGTAAAATTGGAGATTGTCATATCTATCAGATCTTTCGATCAAAGACCCATTAAGTACAGCGATACTACCTAGCGGAAATTTCTTTTTGGGAATTTTGTCAAAAACATCCTTTATTTCATTAATATTTATATATCCTGCGTTTCCGCTTTTATCAAACGTTAAACCATATTCTAACGCTAGTTGCATGTGCACTTGGAATGTTCTTATCATTTTAAAAATTTCTATTGTACTTAATCGTTTGCTGTCTTTAGCAAACTGTACTTTTCCGAAAAAAGGAATGCTAACTTTATCCAAATATTTGATGGCGCAAGATTGTAACCCTATGGGATAATCGGCGACATTGGTGCTTACCTCATTAGAAGTTATGTAGATTTCCAATTGGTTTCCGTTGACATAATAAGGCTCGTAAGGCAATGAACTGGTGTTTTTTTTCGATAATCCGGGGGCTTTTATAGTCCATGACTTAAACTTGGTTATCAATTCAAATCCATCTTTTTCCCATTCAAATTCTAATTCGAATAATAAAGAAGAATTGATTTTTGATTTTTTTGTTAACGATTCAAATTGAACTTCTTGAAAACCTGATTTTAGAACAAATTCAATTTCTATTGATAAACCGTCAATATTAAATGTGCAGTATTCGTCGTGATTTTTGAAAAGCTCTACTTTGATAGGTTTTTCTTTCGATCTCCATCGTTTTGCAAATGTTAGATTAATAGCTGAAAATAGATTGTCTTTGTTTTTCAATGATTTGACTATTTTTTTTACTTCTCGCAAGTTAAATTGAATTTGAGCCCCTGAAATTCGTTTGATTTGCAATGCTTGCGTAATGTTTGTCCAGACTTTGTCAATTTGGTTAAAAAGTTCTAAAACGTTATACTCGACGCCTTTTATTTTTATCTTTTCTCCGATATACGGAATTTTATAAGTTTTTTCTACACATTTTCCTGGTTCATGACTTAAATCTCCTTCTAGATCTTCGTTAATCTCTCCTTCAATCCATTCAAAACCTGTAGGACAAGGAGAACCGGAACCCATTCTAACCAAAGCATGGCTTGTGCCGAACATGAACAAAAGCATGGCTAATACGACGAGTAAGATTTGTCTATGCATTTCTTCAGGAAAAATTGAATCTTTCATAAAATTTATGGATGAAATTGGCTTTGTTCGGACTTTGTGCAAAATACAAAAAAAGATGGTCTGAGATTCTCGCCTACGCGAGAATGACGAATTGTACTGTCATCCAAGTATAGGATCTATATGAAAAATAATAGACTCTATCGGGTGCTTCATGCCCTCCAGAGTGATAGGTTCTTCGATTTAAAATTCCGGCGCTTTGAAATGCCCGTAGAGTTCGCGGCCGTCGAATACCCAGACGACAGCTTTTTTGCCTTCTAGGAACTTGGATTTGCCTTTGAACATTTGCGGGCCGATGTTGCCGCCGCCGACTTTGCTGATGGTAAAGGTTTCGACGCTTGTCAAGGCCGCTATGTACGCTCCGATTTGCGCTCCGTAAGATTTGCCTTGCCCGACGTTGCTATCGCCGATGATGATGATGGGCGCTTTTTTGGAGCCGCGGTACTTGTAGCCGTCGGTGCCCAGAACTTTTTGTTCCTTTATTTTGTAATCAATTTCTTTGCCGTGAAGCAAGTCGTAGAGGTTTCCGGTGCCATCGACAATGGTGTCGCGTAGCGGGTAACGTTTGCGGTTCATGCCGTAGAGGAGCGGTGCGATGGAATCGGCTGCCATTTTGGCGAGTACGAGTCTGGCGGGGCCCGTGCAGTGGCTTTCGTAAGGTTCGAACATGGGTGTTTCGGTGCCCAGATTCTTGTGAAGTTCTTTAATCTTGTCGAGCGCATCGATAACGGTGACGTTATGCTTGCGAAGCTTCTCGATCCACTTCTTGTATTGCGGGAGCTTGATTCCTTTTTTCGCCTTGTCGGAATAATACTCGGGGACAACTTGCAGTTTGTCTGGAACGGGGACGACGATGAGCTTGATGCCGCGGCTTTCGAGCGAGTCCTTGAATGCGATGATTTGCGGTGTGTTGTCGTTCCAGCGCTTGGTGGCGTTCAAGAGGCTTTCTTGCAAGAACAGCCATCCGTCCTTGCCTTCGACGACGCATGTGACTTCTTCGGTGGTGCTGCCGCATTTTTTCATGTCGCGCACCATCTGTTTGTGGAGTTCCGAGGCAAATGTCTGGACGGGCCACAAAGTGCACAAAGCGAAAAGCGCCACGAGGGCGCCTTTTTTCGTCATTCTGAGGCGAAGCCGAAGAATCCAGTCGTTTAAAACACTGGGTCTTTCATTGGCGTTCAGGATGACGCTTGCGCGATGGATAACCTTAATCACTAACCACCAACCACTGTTTACTAACCACTAGGTTACTTAATCAACGATTCCCCGGATTCCACGCTCTGGTAGATGAGGGTGTTGATGGTCATGGGGCCGACACCGCCCGGCACAGGAGTGTAGGCGGACGCCACGTCTTCGAGACCTTTTTCGATGTCGCCCACGCCGCCCGGATGGTAACCGGCATCGACGACGACTGCACCCGGCTTGATCCAGGACTTCTTGATGAATTCCGGCTTGCCGACCGCACCAACGAGAATGTCGGCCTGCTTCACGAATTCGGGGAGGTTCTCGGTCTTGCTGTGGCAGATGGTCACGGTGCAGTTCGCGTTCAAAAGCATCATCGCCATCGGCTTACCGAGGATGGCGCTGCGGCCGACGACTACGGCATGCTTGCCAGAAAGCGGGATGTTGTAGGCCTTGAGGAGTCTCATGATGCCGGCGGGCGTTGCGCAACCGTAGGCTTTTTCGCCCATCGCCATGCGGCCAAAGCCGAGGCATGTCACGCCATCCACGTCCTTGCGGGCGTCAATCGCTTCGAAGGCGGCGCGTTCGTCGATATGGCGCGGGACCGGATGCTGTAGGAGGATGCCGTGCACGTTCGGGTTTTCGTTGAGTTCCTGGATTTTGTCGAGGAGTTCCTTGGTCGTGGTGTTCTTGTCCATCACCACGCGGATGCTTTCCATGCCCACACGGGCGCAGGCGTTGCCCTTCATCTTGACGTAAGTCGCGCTTGCCGGGTCGTCGCCCACGAGAATCGTCGCGAGAATCGGGGTCTTGCCGGTCTTTTCCTTGAGTGTTGCCACGCGGGCACTGAGTTCTTCTTCAGTAGTTTTGGCAAGAGCCTTGCCGTCTAGAATGAGTGCTGCCATAAAATCTCCGTTTTTACCAAAAATAAAAATAAACAAAGCCCGCTTGGGGCGGGCGTTCAGTAAATTCTTGTACGATGCGATTGTGGCGGTATTAGAAAATCTCTTCGAGGAAAGACGGGATGATGACGCTCACGAGAACCCAAGGATAGGAGAGGGCGCCTTTAAGCCAGCCGGTAGAATAGACGGGTTCGGGCTTTTTGGTAAGAAGCATTCCGGTATCACATTGGGAGGAAGATTCTGCAATGACCTTGGATAGGGAATCTTTAACGTTATCAACCGACACGTCGAATAGCCTTTTTTGGGCTATTGCGGAATCTATGTAACATTTAAAACTGCTTTTCATTGGACTAATTTTCCTTTGAGGACAAAAATAGTATAAAAGTAAGGATTTTTAAAGGGGTAATGTGAGTTTTTGTTTACTTTTACGATAAATTGCGATTTTTCGCACATTTTTTGGCGTATTTAGGGCATAAAAAAGTATTTTTATGTGGCATGTTTTTTGAAATGGAGCCGAAATTATGAATTTCTTTCGTCATTTTCCGGTAATTCTTATTGGCTGTGCCCTTGTCGCGTGTGGTGGGGGCAAATCTACTCCTGCCGTCAACCCGAGCGTGAACGCTCCGGGAGCGAAGGTGTCTCCCAAGGCTCCTGAACTTACGCCTGCGCCGGAACCGCCTCCGTCTCAGGAACAGAAAATGTACATGGACAACGCCGTTGACCGTTACAGCTATGCGCTCGGTGTCGATTTCGGGCGTGCCGTCTCGAATATCAACGTTCCCGTAAAGCTCGATGTTCTCATTGACGCCATGCGCGATGTCATCGATTCCAGCCGCGAAGTCCTGATGACGGATTCGCAGTCCGAAGCGGCGCTGCAGGACCTGCTTGCGCAAATGCAGTTGCAGAAGGAAGTTGACGATGCGACCGCGGCAAGGAAGGCGCTTGGCGACCAGGCTGCATTCCTGGCGAAGAACATCCGGGATCCAAAGGTCAAGGTGACGACCAAGGGTGTACAGTATATAGTCCTCAAGGAAGGTTCGGGAGTCAAGCCCAAGGCGGCTGACAAGGTGCAGGTGCATTACGTGGGTACGTTGCTCGATGGCACGGAATTTGACAATAGCGTCAAGCGCGGGGCGCCGATGGAGTTTGCGGTGACGGCGGTCATCGAGGGCTGGCAGGATTTGCTCCTCGCGATGAATGTCGGCGAAAAGGTGAGGGCGTGGATTCCGAGTGCGCTTGCCTATGGCGAAGCGGGCGCTCCTCCGTCCATTCCTCCTAACTCGCTTTTGATATTCGAGGTGGAGCTGTTGCAGGTTTTCCCGGCAAATTAGTGGCGTGAGCGGGTGGAATGTCGCAGGAAAAATGCCGAATTTTTAATCAAAATGCGAAGGACGGTCTGTCCTTCGTTTTTTCTGTTGCTACTTTTTAACCCATGAGTAATGCACCGTCCGATTTTTATTCTCAGCACTTCGAAGTTGCCGGGTTCATCCGGGAAGTGTTTGGCTACATGGACCGGTTCAAGGGGCAGCTTTTCGTCCTGAAGATTGACGATAGCCTCATGGACCATCCGATGTTCCCCGTGCTGATGCGCGACATCGCCCTTTTGCACAAGGCCGGTATCCGTATTATTATAGTGCCGGGAACGCGAAACAGCATTGACGCTCAACTCAAGGCCTGGGATCTCGAGACGGAATTCCATAACGGTGTTAGACTTACGAGCGAAGAAGCGCTGCCGCTTATCGAGCAGGCGTCCTTGGGCGTTGCGCAGCGCATCATGAGTCACCTCACGGCGAGCGGTCTCAGCGGAATTCAGGGGAACTGGATTCTGGCGCGCAGCATGGGTGTCATCAACGGTATTGATTACATGCGTACCGGCCGCATCGAGCGCATCCAGCGCGATTTGCTGGAACAGCTCATGAACGAAAAGTTCGTGCCGATTATTCCGCCGATTGGTTGGAACAAGATTGGGCACGCTTATAACATTTCAAGTACGGAACTCGCGACGGAACTCTGCAAGTACCTGCAGGTCGGCAAGCTCTTCTTTATCGGTAGCCAGAGCGGCATCAAGCTCGACGGCCTCGTGACGGGCAAGAATACGAAATATCTGGAACCGACGGACAATGGCCTCATCTCTGCTATGGATGTGGACCAGGCGAAGGAACTTCTGGAACTCAATTCCGACGTGCTCGACTTTGCGCAGATGGATTACCTGATGAACGCCATCAACGCTTGCGAGGCGGGGGCGAACCGTGTTCACTTGTTGAGCGGCGAATTCCAGGGCAGCGTGCTGCAAGAAGTGTTCAGCGCCCGCGGTGACGGAACCATGGTGTACGCGAATCAGTATTCGAGCATTCGGCCGGCGAATGTCGAGGACATTCCGGATATCTTGCGCATTATGCAGGATTACATTGCGAAGGGATACCTGGTGCCCCGCACGCAGGAATCCATTTCCGAAAAACTGGAAGACTATGTCGTGTACAGCATCGACAACAGCATCCACGGGTGCGGTGCGCTCCATGCGTTCGAGAACGGTATGGCCGAAGTCGCGGGCATTGCCGTCGGCGCGAACTACCGCAAGTCGGGGATTGGCGAGGCCATCGTGCGCCACCTGATTTCGCTTGGGCGTATGAAGGGCTACAAGACGCTGTTCCTGCTTACGACGCAGGCGCTAGACTGGTTCTATCAACTCGGATTCGAGGACGGGACTGTCGACGAATTGCCAAAGAGCAAGCGTGAACACTACAATCAAAAGCGTAAGTCCAGAATTTTGGTTCTCTCGCTAGATAAATAATTGCACTGCCTGTCGCCCCGACACTTTCCGTGCCGGGGCCTTTTTTTTGTCTGATAATAGGTGGAAAAAGCGAACAGATAAGTTAAGCCGGATTGACTTATTTCTAATTTTATTATAAATTTACTACAAAATTTCTAAGAAGGAACTTGTTCGTATGAAAACGGCTAGAATGTTTAGTTGGGCTCGTTTGACCCTAACATTGCTTATTGCTCTCGTTTGCACTTCGGTGGCGTGGGCTGCCGACCCGGTCTCATATATTGACGAGAACGGCGAAACGCAGACTATTACCGAATACAAGGTGATGGATGAATATACTAGTACTTACAATAAGGGTGGATGGTTTGTACTGAAAAATGATGTCTATTGTAATAACGATATTGTAGTGAGGGGTGATGTCCATATTGTCCTTCTTGATGGAAAAACTTTTCATCTGGGAAAAAAAGAAAACCCTGTAAATTTGGGCGATGCTGCTTTTCAGGTTAATGGGAATTTGACGATTTATGGTCAAGAAGGTCAGACTGGTAAGTTTAGTGTCTATACCAATTATACAAAGAATAGTTATCCAGAAATAATAAAAAGAGGTCTTTTTATTGTCTCCGATTTTACCATCAACGGAGGTTCTGTCATTGTAGAAAATACAGGTCTATCAAATTATGTGTATGGAATTTATGCAAAAAATTTAATCGTCAATAGGGGTGCTGTTTCTGTGAATTCAGAGAACATAGCCGACAATTCTTGGAATCATGCGATTGATGCTACCCAAAATATTTTCATTAATGGAGGCGATGTCTCAGTATCGTCAATTGCATTTAATAGTATAGGCCTCCGAGCTTCGAAAAATGTTGTCATCAATGGAGGAACCGTTTCTGCTGCGTCTAATGGTGATTTTATCGATTATGGAATCGTTTCTGCCAATATTGCCTTAGGTTATTCCAATGAATCTGATCGCATAACGGCTAATCGTTATTATGCGGACAACCCAGTCACCACTAAAGAGGGCCAGGCGTTCAAGGATGAGGATGGCAATATTCTTATTGGCCCGGCTTATAATGAACAGATGGCTGTTTTTGCGGGCAAGACGCTTGAACCTTGCAACGCTATCGGCTTTGTCACGGGTAGTAAATATGCAACGATAGTTCCCGCACAAGAGATTGAGATTGGACAGACTCCAACCAAACCGGCTGATCCTGTTCGTGCAGGGTTTAACTTCCTCGGTTGGTATGCCGATGCTGATTTAACGACTCCTTTTGACTTTACGACTCCACTTACTCAAAGTACTGTTGCATATGCCAAGTGGTCGACTTCTTACATTGACGAAAATGGCAATACGCAGGTTATAGAAGACCTTACAAAGCTTACGGGCTATGAAAGTGAACTCACTAGCGGTTGGTATTTAGTTGATGACAATATTACTTATTCTAACTCTTTGCAAATATCAGACGATGTAAATATCATATTGGCAGATGGAGTTACGATGAATGTTACGTGTTACGCCAATTACAACGAGATATGCGCTCATAGCCCCCTTTATGGAGAAAACGGCAATTTGACCATTTATGGACAAAGTAATCAGACTGGTGCAATCCGTACAAATACAACCAATGGAATTAAAGTTGCAAAAAATAATTCCTTTGATGTTGCTAATATCACCGTGAATGGGGGGGCCGTTACTGCAATTTCCGCAAGTACAGGGGCGTATAACGGTATCAAAGCCCAGAATTTGACTTTAAACAGAGGAACAATCACAGCGTCTTCGGAGGGTACTTATGGTATCAAAACCCAAAATTTGACTATCAATGGCGGCGTTCTCACCATCCCTGAAACTAGTGGGGGAATCGATGTCTCAAGTGTGGTTATAAATGACGGATCTGTTTCCATAACTGCAAAGGGTGATTACGGTATAAAGACTCAGGACTTGAATGTCAATGGTGGTAAGATTAAGGCAACGGCAAGCGGAGGGTTGTTGAATCTCCCTCATTATGGCATTTACGTCAACGGCGGTGTTTTTAATCTCGGCTACACTAATACCTCTGATTTCATTAGTGCTAGCAGTTATTATGTCAATACTGGTTCTTTTATCATCAAGGAAGGCCAGTCCTTTAAGGATGAAGATGGTAACGAATACTCCGGTACGCTCACTTCTGGACAAACTAGTGCCATCGCTGGCAAGACGCTTAAGCCGGTGCTTTCTCCCGTCAATTACATTGACGAAAATGGGTACACTAAGACGATAGACTTCTATACCGTGCTGGATGGCAACGAAACGGAACTTACGGATGGATGGTACGTAGTTGATAGTGATATCTATTATAATAATACCTTGAATATTTCAGGTGATGTTCGTATAGTCGTTTGTGATGGCAAGGCAATGCATGCCGGAACGGATGCCTCTCCCCTGAACGAAACTGCTATCAAGGGTACTGCTCAAAGTAAATTGACAATTTATGGACAAAAAGCAGGATCAGGCTTTTTTATTGCTCATTCAAATGACCCCGACAATGCCATCATCGCTAATGATCTTGTTATAAACGGAATTTGTGTTTTCTTTTATGCATCGGGCGTCAATGATGTTAGGGCTGAACATTTAATTGTGAACAGTGGCCAAGTTTATATAGAGTCTGAAGGAAATTGTGGCGTTGACGCTGAAAATGTGACTGCAAATGGAGGCTATTTACTCGTAAAGGCGAAGGGGGAATATGCCATCAAGGCGGGAAGTGTGAATGTTAATGGAGGCCAAATTTATATACCTGCGAAAGATAATGATGATGCCGAACAATACTACGGAATTTATACTAATAGCGGGGATATCTCGCTTGGCTATACTTACCGGAATGACTACATTCGAGTTTGCCGCTATTATGCCGAGAACGGTTCCGTTGTCGTTAAGGATGGCCTAAAACTTAAGGATGGAGAAGGCAATTATTTCTCCGGCACGCTGTCTTCTGAACAAATTGCAGCTATTGCTGATAAGAAACTGTATCCTTCGAGGACCTTCTCTTATATCGATGAAAATGGCGAGGAGCAGACTATCGATGGCTATATCGATTTGACGGAAAGAGAAACTCATCTTAGAGAAGGATGGTATGTTGCACAAGGTGAAATCACTTTTAGTGAAGAAATAAGTGTAACCCAAGATGTGCGTATTATTCTTGCCGATGGTGCTACAGTGAATGTCGGAACTAGTGAAAATCCAATAGATGATTACCATGCCATCCGAGGATTATTGGGAACATTGACGATTTATGGGCAGAAAGAGCAGACTGGTAAATTTAATATTTATAGTTCTTGTGATGATCATTATGCAATATTGATGACGAGGGGCGGTGTTGCTGTTTATGGAGGTAACCTTAGTGCGACAGTCTTGGGCCAAGATGGTCATGGTATTTATGCCGATAACTTCACGATTACTAACGGCTCTGTCTCTGTAAAGACAATGGGGGTGAGTGGTATCTATTCTACGGGTGACTTTACGGTCAATGGAGGTCTCCTTACTGTTTCGGACGATAAATCTGGTGGCTTATCATCTAGCGGCCTTTTTGTTGTCAATGGCGGTTCCATCTCTTTGACCGGTAAAAAGAGTAGTGTTAGTTCTAGTGAAAACATCATTGTTAATGGCGGGTCCGTTGTTACAAGCGGAATCAACGGAACTCGCGAGGTCATCGTCAATGGCGGTGTAGTCTCTTCGACAAGTAATTCTTATGGTATTAAAGGACGTTCAATTACTATTAATGATGGTTCTGTTACATCTAAAGGTAATCACGCTTTCTTTGCTGGCAATATGACCATCAATGGGGGTGTTGTTAGTGCTGAGGCGACCGGTACGTCAAATACTTATGGTATTCAAGCTGAGAGACAGTTGACAATCAATGGTGGCGTTGTTTCTGTAACAAGTCCGGAATGCAAACAATGTTTCGGTATTGACGCTTTGTTTGCAAAAATAACTCTTGGTTATACAGACGAATCAGATTACATATTCGCAAGTAACTATATGTTGGAAGTGCCGGAACTTGGTGCTGAACTTGTTGTTAAAGATGGCCAGGTTCTTACTGATGGCGAAGGCAATTACTATACAGGCTCCCTCACAGAAGAACAAGTGGCGGCCATCGCCGGCAAGACGCTTAGACCCGCCATACATCCGCTTCTTGTAATGACGGATGCAGACGGCAGAAAACGTGCCAATATCGATGGCGCATACAAAGGCTCAGACATTGTCGACATTCCTGAAGATATTGATGTCGATACAGTCGATGTCGCGCGTTCCTTCACAACGGGTGTCTATTCTACTTTCGTGTTCCCGTTCGACGTGAACACCTCGAATATCGAAGGTCTCCAGAAGGTGCTCCGTTTCAACGGTCTCAAGCAGAGAGATGACAAGAGTTGGGTGGTCCGCATGAAGCGTCTTTGGACGGATACATCCAGTACCCATGTTGACCTTAGCGCGAATACGCCTTACTTAATCTTGATGAAAGACCAGAACCTGGTTGTCCATGGTGGCGTGACGCTCCGGAAAACCGTGGAACCTGTGGCGACCATTGATGATTGCGACTGGGAATTCCGTGGAACGCTTGCCTACAAGAAATGGGAAGAAGGCGATCCGGAACTTGGCCGTGTTTACGGTTTTGCGGGTCAAGCAAAGGACGGTATCAAGATTGGTCAGTTCGTAAAGGCCGCTGCCGGCGCCTATATTTATCCGTTCCGCGCGTACCTCATCAAGAATGCTCCTGCAAGTGCTATCAAGTCTAATTACGCGGGTGCGAAATCGATGACGTCGATGAGCCTTCCGAGTGAAATCGATATCGTTGTTGACGAAGACGAAAACGGCGAGCAAACGACAACTATCGGGCGTTTCAATACCCGTACGGGCGAGTTCAAGATGCTGCCGGAATACGATCTCAAGGGACGTAAGCTGAACGGCAGACCGAAGGCTCGCGGTGCGTACTACGGAAATAAAGTGATAAAGAAGTAAAAATAGAGCTAAATTCCTTGCGGGCATGACAGTGTTGAATAATTTGTCATGCCCTTTTTATGCTCTGTTTAAAGTTTTGTTTGTATATTTAAAAGAAATCGGAGGAATGATGAAATTCAAGAAGGTGTTTTTTACGTTGCTCGCTGTTATGGGCCTCGTGGCGTGTTCCAATTCCGATGGCGATGGAGAGGTCCTTTACCGAATAGACGAAAGCGGCGTTGCTTATTCTCCTACGGAAATATATGGGTTCGTGAAATATTTGGATAACATGGAGCTAGAGTCTGTCAAGATTGTAAGTGTTGACGGCTCGCTGAACCCTTTGGATTCCTTCGAGGCGTCGCTTGAAAACGATCACGGCGATTATTATTTTGCGGTGGGGGAGCATGATTATCAATATCCAATCGTAAAAGTTGTTCCGGTGTTTTCGTCCGGAAAAAAGATGAAGATGGAATTTCCGCAGTATGTTCGCCTTCAAGAAAAAAATGACAAGATTGAACTTGATTTTTACGAGGCGCTTGCTTCGGAACGCATCAAAAAATTGGCGCTCGAAAAGAATTATGATTTTGAAAAGGCCAAAAAGCAGGCTTTGCTTGAATTCGCTTCGGCTTTCAATGTCGATGTGGACAAAATGAGTTGGCACGTGGATTTGATGCCGTACATTATGTGCAGGCACGAAATTTCCGATAGCGTTTTCTATAGCGATTTCAAGGAAATCCGCAAGGCGTTCGGCAAGAAGGGTTCTCTTGAATCATCGATTATGGTGCGTGCTGCAGACGCTTGGCTTTCCACGTACGAACTGAGCTTCGATGATTCCGCAGGAAAAGTTGTCAAGAGCTATTCGCGGGACACGGTTGTGGGATTTGGGACGTTGGACTTTGATTTCTTTGAACGTGCGTATGGAATAACCTTCAATCGAGAAACTAAAGGAAATTTAAAAATCAAGAACAATAAGAGTGCTTATAACGGACGTTACTTTATTTACGACGGTTCATGGCGTTTGAAGTCCCTGATAGAAGATACGCTGGGCCTTTGCCTGATGGATACGGATACGCTTGTCAAGGACAAGGAATCTTATTACCGCTGCATACGGCAATCGAATATATGGAAAAAGGAGACGAATCGCGATACGTTGCTGACCTATATTATAGGGGTTTGTGGCCGCGGGAATACGTGGAACAAGGCCTATTATTTGAGGGATACTTTATACGCTTGCGAATGCACTACCAATTTGAATTGCAAGTGGACGGATGAGTATAATGGAAAAAAATATACGGTAAATGACGCCTTCTATCCAAGATATTTTGATGCAAATGTCTCTTTGCAGATAGGTGAATGCCTTGGTAATAATCTCATGGAAGGTGTGGTGAAAAAACTTGATGACATGTATGTAAAATGCACTAACGGTAAATGGACTCAATTAAAGGATTCGCTGTCTTATCTGCTGGGAGCGTGTTCGGCGGATAACAGCAAGGGTGAAATTTCGGGCAGGTATTACGGTTGTCTCGATTACAAGGAATATGGAGGCTCGGGTTATTCTTGGGTCGAGATCCCGGCGCCGGCCTATCATGGTGACTCTTGCAATTACCAGAACGATAAACGTGTCAAGAAATACGATGGTTCTTATTTTATTTGTGAAATTCCCAGTTGCAAGGACAAGAATGGATATACTGTGGTGTGGTGCAGGGATCAAGGAATATGGCGGAAGATGGATGAATCCGAATTGAACCCGCCTACGCTTAACATGGACGTGTGCAAGGTGGAACAGGAAAACTTGAAAAAGATTTATGACGGAAAGTATTACGTGTGCAAGATAGAGCGCTGGCATCCGATTGCGAAGGATTCGCTTTTGCAGATAGAAAAAGACGGCTTCATTTGTAGTGACAGCTTGCTTCATGTGGTAAAGAAAGTCGGTAAGACGTACTATCAATGCGATTATGAAAACCAGTGGAAAGCTCTGGATTCGTTGGAGTCGGTTCCCTATGAATTCCGCGACAGCTTGGGCATTTGCGATACTATTACGAATAAGACGCTTTATTGGAGCGAAAAAGCGTCGGCGTTTTATGGCTGTGTGGTAAAGGAGAGTACATATAGATGGGCTAAAGTTGATTTTGCGTATGAACCTTTTACCATGCCTAAATCCTATGACAAGAAAAAATTTGCTGGCGGAAAATGGATTGACGGTTTTTATACGGTGACTGTAGATAACGTTGTCTATCGTTTTGATAAGGGGCGCCTGGACCATGTCGATTATTTGGGCAAAGGCTATGATGCATATTTTTACAATGGGAGCTTGTTCTTGCATGGCGAACGCGAATCGGGAGAGAATCTGATGTTGCCGAGTTCGATAGAGAACAAGAGCGCAAGTTTTGACAATTTCTTTGCAGAGTGGAAAACTTGGATGGAAGATTGCAGTGAATGTTCTGGCCGCAAGCTGAGCATGGGAGATACGCTTTATCTGAACTGGAACGGCAAAAATTCCTATATGGATTGGGAACATGCAAAGGAATTTTGTCCAGACGGATTCCATGTCCCGACTTCGGAAGAATTCATGCAAGACAACTACATTGCTTATACGTACTACAATATCGTGTACAGGAATGATTCTCCGATTGTATGGGTGTTTGACGGAGGAAAGAAGACGGAATGTACATTCCAGTCCAATTTCATGTATTCGGATATTTTCTGGACGAGTACGGAAAAGGATGCCGAGACGCAGAAATGCTACGAGTTTGCATCGGTTTTCCCTTATGAGGAAAAGGGGCGCCGCATTGTTGATTGCCCGAAAGATTTGTATCCGATGGCGCAAGTTCTTTGTGTCCAGGATAAATGAATTTATTTGGAGGAAAAATGAAATTAGAAAAGGTTGTCTTTATGTTCGTGGCGATGCTTGGCCTTGCCGCATGCTCCGACGACACCGAAGAAGAAGTCCTTTACCGGATGGACGAACAAGGCCTTGTTTTTTCGCCGACAGAAATGGAGGGGTCCATAGAATACATGCCCTCCATGATTCCCAAGTATGTGAAAATCGTAAACGTGGACGGCTCCTTGAATCCGGTCGATTCTTTTGAGGTGCCGATAGATACCTCTGGCAGAGATGATGGCGCGTTCTCCGTTGATTCTAGGGACTACGAATTTCCGTATGTGAAAGTCGTGACAGTGTTCCCGCTCGGGAAAAAGTCCAAGATGGAGTTTCCGCAGTACGTACATCTGAAAGAAAACAATAAAAACTTGAAGATGCAATTTTACGGGACGTTGATTTCGGGCCGTATCGAAACCTTGATGCGTAATAAAGACTACAGCTTTGACGATGCCGAAAAGAAAGCCTATGAGGAACTTGGGAAAAGTTTACGCATGAATTTGGGCGATTTTGCAAATTGGCGCTTTACTGACCATGGGGGCTATTACAGTAATCCGGGTCTTTACGATATGACACCTTTTGTTCTTTGCAAACACGAAATCTCGGATAGCGCTTTTTATAGCGAGTATAAGGAGTTCCGGAAAGAGTTTGCCGAGAAAGGGCTTGTCAGTTCTGCGATGAAAGCGCGCGGGGCGGATGCCTGGCTTTCGACGTTTAAAATGCCGACGGAATCCTCGACTTGGTATTCTTTTGAAAGCATGACAAGAGATACTGCTTTTGGATTGGGTGAACTTGATACGGCATTTTTTAATTGGGCGTATGAACTGGCCGGTTCTTGGAAAAACGGAGATTCCCTAAGGATCATTAACGAGCATAGCGTTTATTATAGACGAATGTTTGTCTATGATTATGGTGGCTGGCGTTTGCGTTCTGTTCTTGAAGATACGCTGGGAACCTGTCAGTACGGCAATACGAAATACATTGAAAATGAAGGCCGTTCTTACTTGTGCAGGTATGATTCGTTTACTTGGGAAAAGTTGACCAATACGGATTCCATTTTGAGGTATAAGTATTTCGGTTGCGATGGAAGGTCTTTTAGCTCGTATGGTTCCATCGGTTATTTGAACGAAAAGATGTTCGTCTGCAATTGCGACAAGTCGGATAACTGCAAGTGGAATGAAGTCAAGAAGGACTTTAAGGCGACTGTTTTGGATACGCCGACCGTCAATGTCCTGGCAACGCTCCGTTATGGCGAATGCAAGGACAATGAAGGCGAACGGAAAAAGATGGATAGCTTGTTGGTACTTTGCCACTGGAAAAAGTGGATAAAGGTTGATTCGGTGACGTATGAGTTAGGTGCTTGTTACAATACGGATCGCGACAAATATGGTCAAATGCCGAGTGGTGAATACTACAAATGCAAATCTTCCGAGAATGAATGGAAGTTGACTACGGCTATTGAGGCGAACGGCATCGTATGCAATAGGGACAATTGGGATTCCTATAAAAAATTTGAAGGCAGGTATTACTACTGTGACCAGAGTGTATGGCGTGAAGTCCCGGAGGATAGCGTTTACAAGCCGATTCTGGTGGGCGATTCGTGCAATGCAGATAGTGTCTGGAACATGAAGAAATACGGCGATGAATACTTTATCTGCCGCAGCCGCGGTGTGACTGGTGGCGTCTTGTACAACTGGGCCAAAGCCGATACGACGGAAATTGCGCTTTACGATGCCAATGAAAAGAACAAGGACTATTGCAAAAACGGGCGGACAGGGACAAGTGTTCTGCAAGGTGAAAATTCCAAGAAAATGTACGGTTGCATGGAGAGCGATTATACAAAGAGTGTCGAGCTCACGGATGTAACATTCTATGAAGTGAAGACGGTCGGTCAGACCATCTTCTCGGGAGGAACGTTTGTGAACGATTCTACATACGAGGTTGTTGTTGACAGCACGACGTATGGATTTAAAATGGGCCGGATAATCGAAGATAACAGATGGAAAAGAAGGGTCTCCCTGATTATCGACTATGTGAAATACGGGGACGAAACTTATGACGCCGTTCTGAATGCGGGCAAGCTGATCATCTTTTCTGTGCCGGGTAAGGATTCTGTTGACTTGTTGGATATCAAGCCTGCAAGCGAATCCTTTGAAAAGTTCTATCCGACGTGGTATCTTTGGGTCGAGGAGGGCAACAGATGTTCCGGTAGCTATGAAAATGCCCATTTCCCTATAAAGCCCTTTAAGTCGATGCTCTACCGCGAAAACACGTACAAGACATTTGAACAGGCGAAAGCGGGCTGCCCGAAAGGTTTCTATATTCCCGACACGACGGAATGGAAACAAGTGAATATGTCTCTCTTAAATTCAAATGTTGTGAGTTCGATAAGGGATACATTTGATCCTGATACCGTGAATTGTGTGACCAACCGTCAAAAACATCTTTTGCTTTTGTGGAGCGAATCTCAAAAGGATTCTAGCACTCATTATTGCTATGGGAAAATACTGGATGCGGCTATAGGGAATCCGCATTCCAATATGCTTGAATGCCCGAACGATTTGTATCCGCTTGCGCAAGCGATATATGTAAAGCGATGGTAATTTTATCATTTGAAAAAGGAGTTTGCCATGAATACCCTCGAAGCTATCAAGACTCGCCGCAGCACGCGCAAATTCAAGGCGCAGCCTGTAGAACTCGAAAAATTGCAAACGATTGTCGAGGCGGGGCGTTTCGGGCCTACCGGCGGTAACGCGCAAAGCAACCACTTCTTCGTGATTTCGGATGCGGCAGCCATCGCGAAACTCAAGGAACTTGTGCAGTCCGCTTTTGCCGCGATGGAACTCCGCGAAGACCTTTACAAAAGCCTCAAGAATTCCATCACGCTCGCCCGCAAGGGCAACTATTCGTTCTGCTATACGGCGCCTGTGCTTATCGTGGTCGCGAACAGAAAGGAATATGGCAACAACATGGCCGATGTCGCCTGCGCTGTCGAAAACATGATGCTTGCCGCGAACGAACTCGACCTTGGCAGCTGCTACATCAACCAGCTCAAGTGGCTGAACGAGGACCCGACGCTTTTGGAATACTTGCGCAGCCTCGGGCTCAAGGACGACGAACGTGTTTACGCCTCCGTCGCGATTGGATATGCCGACACCGAGAGCGGACTCCCGAACCGCACCGAAGCTCCCCGCACCGGCAACGAAGTCGTGTGGGTGGTGTAGGGATTAGAGTACGTCATCCTGAGTGGCGATAGCCGCGAAGGATCCAGTCACAGTTCTAGCAAGCAATGGCTAGGTTTTAGGTAGTAGGGAACGCGGTAAGAATCGCCTCGAACGATGTGATGTTTACATCGGATACAACGCAAAGTTTTAATCTGTGTTTATTAATTGAAAAACTTTATATAGATTAAAATGATGCGAAAGGAGGTGGTTTCCGTGGGTGGCTTTTTTAGAAAAATATATTGCTTGGTCGCTCTTGTTCTGGCGGCTTTTGTTACGGCTGAAGCCTATACAATCACTTATAACTTGAATGGTGGCGTGAACCATCCGGACAACCCGACGAGTTACGAGGGCTATCTGGGTGATGTGACTTTTTATGAGCCGACGCGCGAGGGCCATGTTTTTAAGGGATGGTATTATGAATCATGTGATGCCGAATCTAATGGTTTTGTGGCATCCATGTCGGGTGGGTGTGGTGAATCGTTTAATTACACGAATATACCTGTAGATTACTATTCCCGTCGTGAACTAACGGGTTGGACGGTACGCAATTTGGGAAATATTACGATTTTTGCAATGTGGCAACCTGTTCCGAAAACGCCGCAGCAAGATGAACGAGGGTGCTATCTTATCCATAATGCCGAGGAACTGTACGGTATTCTTTCTGTATCCAGGAATGATATGACGACTGCTGAAGTTTATATGGAGTATTTTTTTGACGGGTGCATTTCTCTCCAGAACGATATCGTAGTCAACAGGAACCTTTTAGACAAGGATGGAAAAGTCGTTTCGGATAGCCTCGTTTGGTGGCCTTTATTTGGCTTTTCGGGAACATTCGAGGGGAATGGTTTCAAAATTTCTGGATTGAGAGCCGAAAATGGCTTGTTTTCTGCAGTCGGGGAATCGAAAAGCTATGCTGGGAAAAAGACCAGCGTCGTGCGCAACTTGGGTGTGGTCAATTCCTATTTCGCTTCGAGCGTTGCAGGGGGGATTGCAGGGACGGTTTATAGTCCAGCGAAATTGATTAATGTTTACTCCGATGCTGCTGTCTATGGAAGCACTTATGGCGGTGGCATAGTGGGTAATGTTAATTCGCCAGTGGTTGGGCAGACAGCCTTTTCTGATTCAAATTTGGTTGAGATAGTAAATGCTTATAGCCTTGGACTTGTTCGGGGAGGTTATTCTGTTGGCGGAATTGCCGGGAGCATGAATAACGTTCTCGTGAGAAATGTCTATTTTGCGGGAACGCTGGATGGAATTGAGCGGAATTGTGTTGCTCATTATCTGCCTTACGATATCAATGACCCTTATGATAGGGATTTGGGTATTGACACTCATGTTAAAATTGAAAATAGTTTCTGTGCAGAAACAGATAAGTCGAATCTGCGCGGTGGTTCTATAGTTCCGCAAAAACAGTTTGCGGATGGTACTGTGTTCGATAGCCTTTCCAAGGGCGTAAATGGCGGTAGCTGGGCCCAGGAAATCGGAAAGGACGCTTACCCTGTTCTTAAGGTAGGCAAGTCGAGTATTCATTATGTCTTGAATGGCGGCGTGAACAGCGAGAAGAATCCGTCTGTTTTTCAAGTGGGAGATTCGGCGATTGTCTTGCAGGATCCGCAAAAGGAAAACGATGTTTTTGAAGGGTGGTTTTTGGACAGCTTGTTCACCCAGAAAGTCGAAGTCGTAAATACGGATAATTATGGGGAATGGACGCTTTATGCCAAATGGAAAGGTAGTTTCTTGGTGACGCGCGTGCTTAATTCCGCTGGGAGTGCCGTTGTTTTGAAGGGGAATCGCTATTTGGGGTCTTTGTCGGATTCTGTTGTAACGACTTGGTCGGCAGAGCTTGGAAAGTTTGTTCTGGAAACAGCCTCCCGCGAAGGGTTTGATTTCGAAGGCTGGTTCACGGATTCCTTGCTTACGCAAAAGATTACGGAAATTCCTGCGAACAACACGGAAGATGTTACGGTTTATGCCAAGTGGAAACTGGTTGTCTATAAGATTACATACCACATGAATGGCGGCGTTAACCATCCGGACAATCCGGGAACATTTACGATTGAAGATTTTCCGGTGCAACTGAAGGTGCCGACTCGCGAAGGGTTCCGCTTTTATGAATGGCTTCCGAGGCCGCTTGGCGGCATGTCGGCAAAATCGATTGAGCGAGTCGGGGATGTCGATGTTTACGCAGGATGGATGCCGATGCCCAAGGAACCTGCAATGAACGATGACAGTTGCTATAAGATTACGAACAAAGAGGAACTGTATTGGTTCTCTGACTTTGTGAACGAAGCCGATAGCGTAGATGGTAGATCTTTGGCTTGCGGCACGCTTGAAAACGATATCGTTGTCAATGAACATTTGATCAAGGATTCTATGCCGGACTTGACGCGAGAGGATTATCTCTTCTGGTATCCCGTTGCATCGCGGTTGAAAGGAGCATCTTATCGTGGAACTATTTATGGGAACGGGCACTCTATTTCGGGTTTGCTGTGGGGCAATGCTTGTTCTCAAGTGGAGCGTTATGCCGGGGTCGTCTGTCGATTGGCGTATTCGGCGAAGGTTTTGGATGTTGTCGTGATGGATTCGTATGATGGTCTTAACGGACGCGCTTTCGATAACCGAAATGTAACTGTAGAGAATCCTATGCGTTTGATGGAGAAGTCGAAACGCGGTTTGCGGCTATCCGTAAATGGGAATCGTGTTTCGTTGTCAGGGCTTGTTGCGGAGCGTCCGCTATTTGTGATGGATGTGCAAGGGCGTATTTTGCATCGTTTGACGACTCAGCCTTCAATGGTTGTGGAATTGCCGAAATCGGGACGTTTCTTCATCCGTTACGGGAACGAGACTAGGGCTGTGTCGGTTGTTTCTATTCGTTAGCGGCGTTTCCCTTAATTTTTCTTTACAAATAAATTCTTGACTTGGTACAAAATGTATGTTTAAATTATGATAAATATAAGCCGCAATCCCTTACGAAGTAGGCAAAGAATTTGCATCGGTAGCTTTGGCTGCGGAGATGGTTCTTGTGAGGATGTGGCTGCGCAAAAGTGCATTGAATTTGTCGAAAAAATTTTTGGGCACTCCCAGTTCGTTGGGCGTGTCTTTTTCATATAGAAGGGAATAAACTATGAAACTCAAAAACGGCTTTTTGAACATTTTTGCCATGATGGTGTTCTGCCTCTCGGCAACGACTGCGTGGGCTGGGCAGTTATCGTTCGACGAAAACGATGGCTATTTCAGAATGGAGGGTGCAGGGACGGATACGTTGACAATCGGGAACGGTGTTCAACTGTTTACGGTTGAAAGTTATGGGATTGATGATGATGCCGTGCTTGTGCTGAAAGCTCCGGAAGGGCGCATCTTCCAATTTGGACCGTTTGTTGCTATGTATGAAACTGTTCCCGTGCGGGTTTTCGATGGTGCCGATACCAATGCCATTTTACTTTTCAGTAAGACTGTAGATAATTATTATGGAAATACATATGTGGATGGGTTTTACGGACGATATGTCAGTTCTGGGCAATATGTAACAATCGCATTAAAAAAGGGTGTTAAAAATACTTTTGTTTTAAAAACGGTTGTTGCCGATCCCAACGAAAATCATAGTATTTCTGTTGGTAATATTTATAGTTATAACGTTTATCATTATGAAGATTATGATGTGTATTCGTATGATTATTGCACCAGTGGATGCGGATCAGTCAGCCTTACCGTCGAATCGGCAACGGTAAATACTCCGGTTTCGTTTAGTGCAACTCCTGGCGAAAATAGAGTGCTCAACAGGGTTGTAGTGAAGGATGGTGATAAGAGCATAGCTGTAACGGGCGGTACATGGTACACGAGTAATGACGCCACTTTCACAATGCCCGCTACGGATGTCACGATTGAACCTTTTTATGCAAGAGGATGGACGGCTAGAGACGGCTTGACTATCGAAACGCCTTATAATGAAATTCTGGAAGTTGACATTCCCTCTGAAGCGGAGTCGTTTACGGTTAACAGGGGAATCGTTGCTAGTGCTAGCAGCACGGCTCCGATTAAACCGCTTATATTGAGAGCGCCTGCAGGAAAACTCATGCAGCTAGAAGATAGCGAAGGGCATCCTTACTATGGAGATGATTTTAGTGCTTACATAGGAGCGTTCGAAGACCCTGTTGCCGTTGATGCTCCCCGGATGATAGGGAATACGAGTTCCGGTGAAGTTTTGACATTATTGGAATATACCCATGTCGTGAAGCTTGTGAATGCTAGTGATTTTCCACATAAAATATCAATAGTGCCTAGAGGCGATTGCGGTGGAAATGTAACGCACAACTTGACAAACTTGGCTTCGGTTGTTGCCGGAACTGAAGTGTCTATGAAAGTGGAACCTGAAGAAGGTTGTGCTTTGAACGAAGTATTTATTGCTGTAGGATTGGAAAACGATACCACTTGCGTGCGTATAACGGGTGGCTCGTGGTTCACTAGCGAAGCGTTCTCCTTTACGATGCCATTTGCGAATATTTCTGTCATCGTCAATTATGTTGAAAAAACGAAGATGAATGCCGAAAATGGTTTGTATGTCAATATGCCTAAGGTGGATCCTCTTACCGTTTCGATTCCAGAAGGTGTTCAATCGTTTGAAGTTAGGGAACCGAGACCGCCTTATGATGGCAACGTTCTTACGTTGACGGCTCCCGAAAATACAAAACTCCAGATTTCTGGTCAAGCGGATGGGGAGAGTGGGGATTGGTTGACGATTTACGATGGCGCAAATACTAGTGCAACAGAACTGTGGTCGAGCAAAGCAGGTTCTGTAGATGAGATAAGTTCAGGCAATTCGCTGACGCTCTATCTTAAGGGAGGACCTGTTTTTCCCCAATTGACCGTCAAGGTCATTGATCCTAATACTAAATATTCGGTTATCATCGCAGACATGTACAATGGTACTGTTACTCCCAATGTTTCAAAGGCGAAACCCGGAGATGTCGTGACGTTGACTGCCCATCCCGATACACAGAACGGCTTTGTGCTTCAATCTATCGAATGTCAGGTGAATAATGTGAACATTCCAGTGACCGGAGGAACATGGTATCATAACCAGGCCCAGTTCGTTATGCCTGAGGGGGATGTCCGTGTCAATGCCACTTTTAACACGTTTAATAACCACCCTCTTGAGATTGCCATGCCTAATTCTGATACTGTTCAGGCGGTTATCCCTGAAATAGTTCCCTCTTTCGATATTTATTCGGACGGTTATTATTCTTATCCGAATAATAGTGACGGAACTCTTGTGTTGACGGCTCCGGAGGGGCTTGTATTGAGTATCTCTGGGATTGCGTGTACTGCAGACGATGGGGATTCTTTAGTCATTTACGATGGTGCCGATGCAAACGCCGAAAAACTCGTGACGATAACAGGTCAAACGGAATCGTGTAATTTTTGGGATTCGAATGTTCATATATACAGTTCTGGTCGAAATTTGACTCTCCATTTCAAGTCAAATGAAGGCGGGACCAATTATGGATTGCATTTGGGTGTAACTTCTTTCAAAAAAACAAGTTTTACTGCTATAGATGTTTATGAATCTTTGTCCGGTGTAAAATTGGCTCATATCAACGACGGCTACGATGGTTCAGATACAGTGAAAATTCCTGATGCAATTGCAGTGAGGGCGATTGAATATAATCGTACGTTTACTCCGCTTATACCTTCTACGATTGTGTTGCCGTTCACTTTGCCGGAAGGGACTAAAATCAACGCTAAGTTCTATTATCTTAAGAAGATTGTACAAGATGGCTGCTCGTGGAGGGCAACCATGAAATATATCGGGTCGGACAATCTTCCCCAGGCGAATACGCCTTATGCGATTATTTTGGACAAAGGAGAAGAAACGCTGGCGTTTGATTTGAATGAAGGTGAAGCGATACTTCAGACCGGTCCAATTGCAGAAAATGTTGATGAAACTGACAAGTGGATTTTCAAGGGTGTCTATTCGTACAAAAAATGGGCTGAGGGAGACACCACACTTGGCCTTGCCTATGGTCTGGCTGGCAGAAATGAAGGAAATATTTCCAAGGGCGAATTTGGAAGAATTTCGGCGGGTGCATATATTTACCCGATGCGTTCTTACCTTACGAAGCGCGATGCTAGTGTAATGCTGGAATGCCCGGCGGCGGTTCGTGCGTGGGATGATGCTTCGTACAGCGCAAGTTTCAGTAGCGTTAATACGGATGTAATCGGTGTCGAATTTGTCGATGAAAACGAAAAAACGACTGCTGTTGGCCGTCTGAATACGGCTACGGGTGAGTTCAAGATTGACCGTTGGTACGACCTGAAGGGTCGAAAGGTGAACAACGTAAACCGTGCCGCAAAGGGAGCCTATTACGGAAAGAGGACTATAGGAAATGGTACCAAGAAATAAGAGTGTTTCTTTTGTTGTCCTAATCCACTAACCCCTATAACCTACAACCTAAAAAGTTAATTATGATTGAACAAAAAAAGTTATATTGTAAACCGGAAATGACGGTTGTTGAAATGGAATATGAAACAAGTTTGCTAGACAATAGCAGAATAATTCCTATAGATTGGGATAATACCGAATCGAAGGAAGAATAAGTACGTTATGAAAAAAAGAGAATATTGTGCTCCAGAAATTAAGGTGGTTCAGTTGGAGCACTGTTTTGCGCTGTTGCAGCCTAGCGAAAAAGAAATAAAAACTGAAGTAGGCATGGTTCTGAGTGACGAGCTGAGCGATGGTTGAACTGAAGGAACTTTGCCCCCAGTTTTAAATGAACTAATTTGTTAACATGTTTTTTTTACAACCGATCCCGGCGCTTTATAGTGTCGAGTCGGTTGTTTTGCTTTATCGCTTTTGTATTTTTTGTGTAGTTGCGGGATTTTTTTGTTCCTAGAACATGTCAAGAATTTACAAGACAAATAGCCCTATGTAAAGCGATTTATTATATCTTATTTCTTGTGATAAGGAGATATTTTATGCTTCGTGTTTTTCAAAGAATGTGCGGATTTGCAGTCCTGTCATTGATTTTGCCTGTTATGGCTGACGCCTATACTATCAAGTATAACTTGATGGGTGGTGTAAACCATCCCGATAACCCGACGAGCTATGGCGTCAACGACGAAGTTATGTCGGTTGTTCTGAAGAACCCTACGCGTGAAGGGTATGCCTTTTTAGGTTGGTTCATAGAATCAAGTGACAGTCGCAATTTTAAAACTTCCGGATTCACGAATATCAGTTTTGGAGGCTATCAGGGGTACAGCGCAAGCTATGTGGGTGAACTTCTCGGGAATTTCAGCGTTTATGCGCGGTGGGGGCTTGTTCCGAAAACGCCGCAAAAAGATGAACGTGGCTGTTATTTTATCCATAGCGCCGAGGAACTTTACGGTATCATGGAGCTCTCCAGACCGCCGGAAAAATATCATTCCTGGTATGAATTTGAGGGGTGCGTCTCGCTTCAGAACGATATTGTCGTGAACAAGAATTTATTGGACGCCAATGGCGATGTCGCCATGGACGATTATGTATGGTGGATTCCCTTGGTGTTCAGGGGCTCATTCGAGGGTAACGGCTATAGCATTTCGGGATTGAGGGGTGATGCCGGGCTGTTTATAAAGGCTGGCGAAGAGGGCGGATGGAGAGCCGACAAATCTGTCGTGAGAAACCTGGGATTGAAGGATTCCTATTTTACGGATGAGACGGCGGGCGCCATTGTGGGAACTGCTGTCGGGCCGATGTTGATCAGTAACGTTTACACCGATGCTTCTGTTCACGGGGAATATAAGGCCGGTGGATTGGTGGGTGCGATTCAGGCGACAAATGATAATTGCCCGTGCGCACTGCCGTCTGCTTCGCCGTCGTTTGTGCTGTCGTTGCTGAAAGATGAGGATTATTCGCGGATAGTCCTTATTGAAAATGCTTATAGTGTCGGGCGTGTTGAAGGAAAAAATGTCGGCGGGATTACCGCCGAGATGGATGTCGCGCTTTTGAGGAACGTCTATTTTGCCGGCGAACTGAAAGGAAATGAATCGGATTGCATTGTGCGTGGCAAGGGTTTTACCTGTTATGCAAGCGAAGCCGTATTCGAGGTGGAAAATGCATTGTGCATGGAATCCGCGGACACGACTATATCAAAAGCCAAATCGCTTAGTCGTGAACAGTTCAAGGACGGGACAGCCTTGGAAATTCTTTTGGCGGGCGAGAACGGATCTAGCTGGGTACAGAACGTAGGGACGGATAGTTTTCCAAAAGTTGGAGGGAGCTATAAGTTTGAAATACGCTATTTCATGAACGGTGGCGTGAACAATGAAGAAAACCCTACTGGCTATGCCAAAGGTGATGCTGCGATTGTCTTGAAGGATCCGCAAAAGGAAAACGATACTTTTGAAGGATGGTTCACGGATAACGACTTTACGCAGAAAGTGGATACTGTAAAGACCCAATACAACGGGGATTGGAAACTTTATGCAAAATGGAAAAGTTTCTATAAGATAAATTTTGTACTAAATGCAAAGGACGGCTCGGTAAATATTGTTAAATACTCCAATACGACGAGAACCGTTCGTTGGGCTGCCGATTCTTCGGCGTTTAAATTGCCAAACTTGACTCGCGACGGATATGATTTTGAAGGGTGGTTCACGGATTCCCTGTTTGAGAATAAAGTTACAGAAATTCCCGCGGGGAATACGGAAGACGTTACAACTTATGCAAAATGGAAACCTTCTACATATACGGTGACTTATCACCTGTATGGCGGAACTAATCATCCAGACAATCCCCAAAGCTATACCGTATTGGATACGCCGTTTGTATTGAACAATCCGGTCCGTGAAGGCGCTGTATTCCGTGGGTGGAGATCCTTTAGTCTTGGCGGCCCCGAAATAAAAGAAATTCGTGATGATAGGAACCTGAATCTGTATGCGGAATGGACTCCTGAAACTAAAAAACCGGAGCAGAATTCGAATGGCTGCTATCTTTTGAAAACCAGGGAAGAACTGTATTGGTTTGCTGAATTTTCGAATAATGCAAATGGAAATTTTGCGGAATGTGCGTCTCTTGAAAATGATATTGTCGTTAATGAAAATGTGCTAAAAGGTTCCCAAGTGGACCTTGCTAATGATAGTTTGGTTGTATGGGACTACATGTGCCAAAATATAGGGAATTCTTTCCATGGAACTTTTGCAGGAAACGGGCATGTTATTTCTGGTTTGGTCATGTTTGATGTGAACCCGCGTTGCTCCTTGGCGAAAAATTACGGGGGACTTTTCTGCGTGTATTGGAGTGATGATATTATCAAGAATGTCAAAATCAATGATTCCTATATTGAAGAATTTGGTGTTGTCGATCAGTTTACCGTTGGCCCCCGAAGTCGTATAGCGCTCCCGGATGTAGCCGTGAAATCCAGTTTGCGTGTCGATGTCAACGGGAATAGCGTTGCACTTTCCGGGCTTGTTGCGGGTCGCACGCTTCTCGTGATGGATGTGCAGGGCCGTGTTTTGCGTCGTCTGACGACGAAGTCCTCGATGGTTGTGGATTTGCCGAAAGCGGGGAACTTCCTCATCCGTTACGGGAGCGAAACTAGGGCTGTTACGATCCGCTGATTTTTGCTATCTTTACGTCGCCTTGGCGATTCTAGATGTATCCCCATACCTCGAAGGGAGCCGTAGGCGACCGACCTCATACCTCATAGCTGCGGGTACATTATGAATTTAAAGTTGATGGAAGACGGCTTCCGGATGATCCTGGAAGGCATGGGCGAAGACCCGAATCGCGAAGGTCTTGTCGATACGCCAAAGCGCGTTGCAAAGATGTACGCCGAACTCATGACGAGCCTTACGGGCGAAATGAAGGCCGAAGATATCCTCAAGACGCGTTTCCACGAGAAGTACGACGAAATGATCATCGTGCCGGACATCGAATTCGCGAGCATGTGCGAACATCACTTTTTGCCGTTCACGGGCAAGGCGCACGTAGCCTATATTCCGGGCGATTGCGTGGTCGGCCTCTCGAAAATCCCGCGCGTAGTGGAATTTTATGCCCGTATGCCGCAAATCCAGGAACGCATGACGCGCCAGATTGCGGAACTCATCCAGAGGGTGTTGCAACCGAAAGGCGTTGCCGTGGTGCTCGAAGCAAGTCACATGTGCATGACGATGCGCGGCGTGAAAAAGCCGGGCGCCATGATGGTGACCACGCAGCTCCTCGGCCGTTTCAAGACGGACGAAAAGACGCGCGCCGAATTTATGTCCCGCATTTATGCACCGCGGTAATAGCGGTATATTTTCATTTTGTGTCCTATCCTGACGCGAAGTCAGGGTGATGTGCCGGAAACTTTTGTTCCGGCTTTTTCGTTTTTTAAAACCGTTATGGACTTTTTGTCCATGAAACATGTAATAAGAATGAAATTTCCTCTTTTTTTGGGGACTATCTTAGAAGTAGCGTATGGATGAATGCGAGGTTTTGGTTAAGAGGAGTACTGTATGAAATCAAAAATCTTGAAATGCGCGATAGTGGCAAGCGCTCTCGCTTTCATGAATTGTTCGGATGACGCATCGTTACCGGCAATAAACAATCCAGAATCATTAGCTTTTTCATCCTCGTTTGACGGGGGTGACGGACTGAGCTCATCAGCAGTAACAAATCCTGACATGGGAGGTATGGGCCCTGGGGAATCTTCGAGTTCTGCTGGTTCGCCGGATGTGGTTAATCCGGCGCTCAGTTCGTCTTCGGCTGTGGCTTCGGACGTCCCTGCGTCTAGCGCGGACGTTCCGGGCCCGGCTTCGAGCGCCGATGTTACGCCGGCATCTAGTGCCGGTGCTGCTCCTGCATCTAGCGCGGTGACACCTGCATCGAGTGCGGTTACTCCAGCTTCGAGCGCTGTTGCTCCGGCTTCCAGTTCCGGCGATGCTCCGGCAAGTTCAGCCGTGGCTTCTTCTTCTAGCGAAGCTCCGAAGGGCATATTCCTTGCGGATAACAAGGAAGAAGAAAAAGACCAGCTGAAGGTGGTCTATAAGACGAATACGGGCTGGAACAACGGCGGAATCCTTTGTTATCCGGAAAAGCTCTCCGACACGCAAAAACATGGCATTGTCGTATGGGGCCCGGGCGGCGGAAGCAAGCCCGAAGAATACGAAGGCATCATCCGCAGACTCGCTTCTCACGGTTTCGTAGTGATTGCGCTTAGCGAATCTCCGGGCGATGCGTCCCAGGCTATCAAGGCGCTCGACTGGCTGGATAAGCAGAACAAGGATACCAATAGCCCGCTTTACGGCAAACTTGATATGAATGTCGTGGGATGCTCCGGGCACTCCATGGGCGGTCTCGAATCCGAACAGGCGGCCATTAAGGACAAACGAGTTATCACGGCTTTCCTCAACAACAGCGGTGACAAAGGCGCAGGCGCATTCAAGAATATTCCTGCTACCAAGACGGCTGCGGTTGTCTTTGGCGAAAAGGGTATGGAACACGATAATGCTATCAGGGATTACAATAGCGCAACAACTGTTCCGGCTTGCATGATTGAAATGACTGGTGGTCCACGTAATTCCGAAGGCGGGTATGGTCATGGTTCTGGTCCATGGGACGGCATGGCTGCGACCATTGCTTGGATGCGTTGGCATCTTGGTGGCGAAGACTTCCGCAAGCCTGATTTCGTTGGCACGAGCGGTAAGTACATTGACGGCAATATTATCGGCAAGCAAGGCAAATGGAAAGGCCAGTGCAAAAATTTCAATTAAATCGTAATTAATTTCCACACTCCAACAACCAAGCGTCTCGGCCAATGCGGTCGGGACGTTTTCTTTTTTTGCTGTCGTGTCCGCATTTCTTTTCGTTGTCTTGCCGTCCGCCAGTCCTCGCGAAAATCCTTGTTTGAGGGAAATGTCCCGAAATCGTTTTCCATATTTTTCGAGTTAAAATTACGATGTTGTATAAATTAAATAATGGTGCTCCTTGGATTTTTTGTCAATGGGACTTTGTTCAAAATGTGAAAAAAATGGTGGATAATTAAATAATTTCTAATCAGGTTAAGGTTAAACAGGAGAACAAAATGAAATTTAAACTCTTCAAGACAATGGTGTTGGCCAGTTCGCTGGTCTTCCTGAATTGCGGCGATGAGTCGACTACAGCGCCGATGAATGACGTTGGCGGATTTGCTCCGTCTAGTTCAAGTGAATTTGTATTGCCGGAATCCAGTGCCGATGTCGGTGGCGGCTCAGGCACTGATGTCTTGGGCTCTAGTGATTCCGCGCAGTCGGGTGATGTTGTCCCAGGTTCCAGTACTGCTGTTGGGTCGCAGATGGGATCTGGCAGCGACGAATCTTGTTTGGCTTCTAGCCTGCCTGATGCTTGCGGTCCTGGAACCAATCCGCTTCCGACATCTAGCGCAGACGCTGTGCCGGCTTCCAGCGCGGATGCCCCTGCATCCAGTGCCGATGTTGTCGCTGCTTCTAGCTCTGCTACTGCTCCGGCATCCAGCGCCGACACGCCAGCTTCCAGTGCTGCGGCTCCAGCTTCCAGCTCTAGCGAAAAGGCTGTTGAATCTAGTTCCAGCGAAGCTCCGAAGCCGGCAGGAATCTTCCTCGCCGAAGGCAAGGACGAAACGAAGGACCTGATGCGAGTCAAGTACATTGAACGCACCGGTCACGATGGCGGTGGAATCCTTGCTTATCCGGAACAGCTTTCTACGACCCAAAAGCATGGCATTGTCGTGTGGGGGCCGGGTGGCGGCACGGAACCGGGTGCATACGGTGGAATGATCCGTCGTCTCGCTTCTCATGGCTTTGTAGTGATTGCACTCCGCGAATCTCCGGGTAATGCTTCGCAGGGCAAGCCCGCTCTCGATTGGCTTGCAAAGAAGAATAACGATCCGAACGATCCTTTGTACCAGAAACTTGACATGAATGTTGTTGGCTGTTCTGGGCACTCCATGGGCGGACTCGAATCCGAACAAATGGCCATTCAAGACAAACGCGTTATTACCGCCATGCTCAACAATAGCGGTGACCTTGGACATACTGCAATGTCTCAAGTTCCGCAGGGCAAAACAATCGGTATCGTGTATGGCGAAGGCGGTATGGAACGCCCGAACGCCGAAGCCGACTACAACAACCCCGGCGTCAAGGTTCCGGCATGCCTCATCAAGATGACGGGCGGCCAGGGCAATGAATGCCAGCAGGGCGAATGCGGCTGGGGCCACGGTTCCGGTCCGTGGGGCGGCATGGCTGCAACGGTTGCTTGGATGCGTTGGCACCTCGGTGGCGAAGACTTCCGCAAGGATGACTTTGTCGGTTCGAGCGGTCGCTATATCAATGGCGAAATTCTTGGCGAGCGTGGCCGCTGGAAAGGCCAGTGCAAGAACTTCTAGAATACTTCATTAATCACTCCAAACACCAAGCGCCTCGGCCAATTCCGGTCGGGGTGTCTTTTTTTTTGTATTCTATGATTGTGTAAAAAAGAATATTAATTCTCTTAATTTAGAGAGTAAACTATTAAACCAATATATTTCTATTTTAATTTGATGAAATAAAAATTTGCTTTTTTGAGAAAAATTTTATATATTCCCTATGAACAGAGGGAATATCTTATGGTAATGTATTCTGCGCAGACAGACGAAGCGGTTCTTGCCTTTTTTGGAAAACGCATGGCGGCATTCCGTATTAGGAACAATTGGACTCAGGCCGATCTCGCTCAAAAGGCTGGAGTGGGCAAGGGAACCGTAGAACGTATTGAACGAGGCGAATCTGTCCAGGTTCTGAATTTGGTCAAAGTGTTACGAGCTTGCGGGACCTTGGATGTATTCCTGAACATTTTTCCGGACGATTCCCCTTCTCCCATGCAACTTTTGTACATGGGAAAAATGAAAACGCGTCGTCGGGCAAGGACCGCGGGCAAGAAGGCGAATGACGCTATCGCTGTTTCGGATAATTCTGCCGATTACATTGCGGATGGCGCTCGCAAAAACGGTGCCGGACTGGACCGTAAAAATGATTGGGTGTGGGACGAGGACAAGTGACGGTAGGAGATGATTGCGGTAGAAGTCAAACTTTGGGGAACGACTATCGGGGCCCTTTCGATGATGGAAGGGGAGTCTGTTGCTAGGTTCGAGTACGCCCCGAATTTTATTAGTGCGGGCGTGGAACCTTCGCCAATCGTTATGCCTGTGTCTAAGCGGATTTATTTGTTCCCGCAGCTTTCGCGGACTTTTCATGGATTGCCGGGGCTATTCGCGGACTCTTTGCCAGACAAGTTTGGTAACAAGGTCATAGACTCCTGGCTGTTGCGCCAAGGTCGCAATACGGAAAGTTTTACTGCGCTTGAGCGTCTTTGTTACACGGGGAACCGCGGCATGGGGGCGTTGGAATTTTTGCCTTTGCTGGGGCCGGATTCCACTGAAAATGAATCCTTGGATGTGGAAAACTTGAGGTCTTTTGCAGCCGAGGTTTTGAACCAGCGCAAGAGTTTTTCGACGAAGTCTCTCAGCAAGAAAAATCAAAAATCCTTTGAGGAGATTCTTCGGGTGGGGACGTCGGCGGGAGGCGCCCGTGCAAAAATTCTCGTGGCGTACAACGAAAAGACGGGCGAGATTCGCTCGGGACAGGTGGCTGCATCGCCCGATTTCGGCTATTGGCTCTTGAAACTCGACGATGTGGAAAACAATAGCGACAAGGAATCCGCGGACATGTTCGGTTATGGCGCCATCGAATACACGTATTCGCAAATGGTGAAGGATGCTGGCATCGACATGACGGAATGCAAACTTTACGAATGCTGCGGCCATAGGCATTTTATGACGCGGCGGTTTGACCGTTTATATGGCGGAAAGAAGCTGCATTACCAGTCCCTTTGCGGCATTGCCCATTACGATTTTAACATGCCCGGAGCCTATAGTTACGAGCAGGCGTTAGACGTTGTCAAGCGTCTTGGTTTGGGCTACGAAGCGCTTGAACAGATGTATCGCCGTGCTGTGTTCAACATCTGTGCGAGAAATCAGGATGACCATGCGAAAAATATCGGGTTCCTCATGGACAAGCGCGGTGTGTGGTCGTTAGCGCCGGCGTTCGACATGACTTACGCCTACAATCCGGAAGGCGCGTGGACGGGTTCGCACCAGATGACTTTTAACGGCAAACGTGGTGGATTTACGCTTGATGATTTCAAGGCGGTTGCGAAATTTGCAGGGCTCAAGCAAGGGCGCTACAAGAAAATTATCGCCGAAATCGAGAATGCTGTACGGGAATGGCCAAAATTAGCCAAACAGAATGGTGTCCCGGCAAGGATTGTGCGCGCAATTGAAAAAACGCAAGAATTTGTAAAGTGACGAAAGAGACAAATCAACGTTTCGGTACGGCAAGCCTATTGAATTTCGCTGTGTAAATTTTTAATATTGTCTGCGGAAACAGTTTGCGGATATTCTTCTTATCCGCAGTTTATTAACCACTAACCACTGTTTACTGAATAATGAACGCTGCTATTCTTACTAACGAGTTTCCGCCAGAAATTTACGGCGGTGCAGGAATCCACGTCAAATTTCTCAGCCAGGAACTTTCCAAGCTCTGCCACATCGAAGCACGCTGCTTTGGCCCGCAGAACGATGATGCGAACAACATCCGCGCGATTGGCTTTAGCCAGAAGCTGGATAGCAATCCGGCTGACGAACGCTTCAAGAAAATCCTGAAGCCGCTAGACATCAATCTCCAGTGGATGTCTTCGCTCAAGGATATCGACGTGATCCATTGCCATACGTGGTATAGCCATTTCGGTGGCGTAGTGGCGAGCCGTTTGTTACAGTGCCCGCTGATTCTCACGACGCATTCCTTAGAACCGCACCGTCCGTGGAAAGCGGAACAGCTCGGCGATGGCGGCTATAACATGAGTTGCTGGATTGAACGCACGGCGTATGAAGCGGCCGACGGCGTGATTGCCGTGAGCGAAGGCATGAAGCGCGACGTGATGAAGTTGTACGGAGTGCCGGAAGACCGCGTGAAGGTTATCTACAATGGCATTGATCCGGATTTTTACAAGCCGACGTTCGACGAAGAAATTTTGAAGAAGTGGGGCGTGGATCCGAAGCGCCCATATGTGCTTTTCGTGGGCCGCATTACGCGCCAGAAGGGCATTAGCCAGCTGATCCAGGCGATTCCGCAAATTGACAAGAACGCCCAGGTGGTGCTTTGTGCCGGTGCCCCGGACACACAGGAACTTGCCGATGAATGCAAGCACTTGATTGAAAAGGTTCAAGCGACGCGTGATGGCGTTGTCTGGATTCAGGATGCCGTGCCGCATACGGAACTGCGCGTGCTTTACAGCCATGCGACCGTGTTTGCGACGCCTTCGCTTTACGAACCGTTCGGCATTATCAATCTCGAAGCCATGAGCTGTGGCACGCCGGTTGTGGGCAGTGCTGTCGGCGGCATCCCGGAAATCATCGTCGATGGCGAAACGGGTTACCTTGTGCCGCTCAAGGCCGTGTCCGCGACGAACTTTGAACCGGCAGATCCGAAGGCCTTCCAGACGGACTTTGCACACAAACTTAACAAGATTCTCGAAAACCCGGAACTCGCGAAAAAGATGGGCGAAGTCAGCCGCAAGCGCGCCATTGACGTGTTCAGCTGGAAAACGATTGCCAAGCAGACATTCGACTTCTATCAGGAATGCATCGACCGCTACAAACGCGAAGGAAAAAGATAGCGGCATCGCCTTCGAGTAAAGCGAAAAAAGGTGGCCCAAAGCCACCCTTTTTGTGCATATTCGAAAATATTAGTACTTGATTATTTTTGATGGAGTATCTTTTAGAAATTTACCCGCTGCGTTTCTATTGCGTTTTTTTACGGTAGGAACTTTTGCTTGTCGAGGTTTGTAAGGAATTATTGTAGTTGGGCGAGAATTGACGAAAAACTCTCCCATGAATTCCCCGTGTAAATTAGTATGTGTATAACATTCTAGGAAAAATGTTGCGGAATAGTTTGTAATAAAAATTGAATCCCCTTTGGAAATGTTTAAATCTAAAGGAACAAAGACTGCATTCGAATCAAATATTAGTTTCATGTTGTTGTCGGGTCCCTCTAGAATGACATCTTTTATTTTGATAATTTTTCCAACATTTGGAGTATTATTGTAATAAACGACGTATTTGTTCTCAACAAAGAATGTATCTACACCCACTGAATCTACAACTCCTTCAATATTGATTTTATTGAACTTCCATTTGTCTTTGTCGGGTCTGTTAGGAACATTTTCTGTTTTTTGCATACCTTTACGATTAATGCTAGGACATGAATTTTGCGAATCTGCAGCAGATGAGCTTTCGGGAGCAATGCTAAAACTTGTTTGTGCAAGACAAACAATGGATAATGCTAATATCAACTGTAATAAAATTTTGATCATATAAACAATATATATTATTAGTGTCCGGTAAAACTTTTTAATTCAGCTAAAATTCTAACAAAAAAGGCGACTTCCGTTTCCGGGAGCCGCCGCTTTTGACTATAGTTTCTTTTGCACATAAAACAAATTCAAAAGCACTGTGGAATGTAGAAATTTTACCGGACAGCCGATATACGCGCAAATCGCAAAATACCTCTCTAAAGGTGAAATTCTGAGACTAAAGATTTTGTCTTCTGGAATGGTCTCGATATGAACATTACTCTTTCTGATATAACAGAATCGCCTGACAAAGAATATGTTACGTTTAACGTGACTATGGGTGAGCCATTTATGAAAGAAATGTCTAGCAGTTCAACTGGTGTGATATTTATAGCGATTTCGGAAACACGTCCTGTTTCGGCATCTTCTATAGCTGTATCTAAAACTTCACCGCCGCAAGCAAGTGTCATCTCACAAAACGGAATAATAAATATCACTACGCCTTTGCCTGGAACGAAAAATGTTCGCATTTACACCGAATTGCAAGTCCGATGGCCAAAACACTTAGGCAAGCAAAAGGCCGTCTTGTCCGTTACGCAAGGGAATGTGAATTTATTTATGGGCGTGATTCAAGAACGTTGAAATTATTCCCTACTTCCTACTATCTTCTCTACAATCGCATTTGTTGTCAGCAACTCCGGTAGCACAATTTGTTTTGAAGCGTCGCCGGCGGGGTAGATGGCGTAGGCGGGGACTCCGGACTTGCCCATGCTTTTGAGGAGCTTTGTGACTTCGGGCGTTTCGCGGGTCCAGTCGGCTTTGATGAGTACTACGTTCAAGCTGTCCATTGCCTGTTTAAAATCTTTGCGGTTCAAAACGGCGGCTTCGTTTGCCTTGCAGGTGAGGCACCAGTCGGCGGTGGCGTCGATAAAGACCGTGCGCCCGTATTTTGCGAAGTCTTCGATGAGTTCCGGCGTGTAGCGGTACCATCCGTCTTCGGTGATGAGTTGTGCCGCTCTTGCGTCGAAGATGGCGTCAACTTCGGCTTCGTATTTCGGGGCGGCGAACGTGAACCAGAAAACGGCGAGGAGAATGATGGAAATCACGATGGAGGCGACTTCCCGGATAAATGTGACTCCCGGCGGGGCTATTTTCCCGATGGCGAAACTCAGAATGACGCTCAGGAACGCGATGACGGCGAATATGGCCATGCCGAAGTTTCCCGCCTGTTCGCGCACGACCCATAAGAGCCATGCGACCGTGCCGAGTAGCAGAACGCCCATGATTTTCTGGAGCATGACCATCCAGGCGCCGGGTTTGGGGAATGCTTTCAGGACGCTTGGGAATGCGCTCACGAGCATGTAGGGGAGCGCGAGCCCTACGCCTGCTGCGGTAAAGAACAGGAACAACACTGGGGTCGAGGCGGTGAAGGCGAATCCCATGGCGGTGCCGAGGAACGGGGCCGAGCACGGCGTGCTTAGAAGCACGAGGAGCGCTCCTGTGAAAAAAGCCCCGAGGAGACCGTTCTTGCGCCCGGCAGAGTCCATCTTGGTCGTTGCGCTACCGGGGAGCCAGATTTCGAATACGCCGAAAAAGCTCATGGCAAAAGCGCTCAGGATGACGACCATGAACGCGATGAATCCAGCGCTTTGGAATTGCATGCCCCATCCGGCGTTTCCGCCGCCGGCTTTGACGGCGGCGACGATGGCGGCCAAGAGCCAGAAACTGGCGAGAATGCCGACGGTTGTTGCGGTACCGAGTGCGAGGAGGCGGCTGCGGCTTTCGCCAGCCTGCTTGATGAGGCTGAACAGCTTGAGCGAGAGCACCGGCAACACGCAGGGCATGAGGTTCAGGATCAGGCCGCCGAACAGTGCGGACAAAAGCAGGATTAGGGTGCTTGTGAAACCGCCCCCGGCGAGGTTCTCTGCGGGATCCGTTAAGGTTTCTGGTGCATTGCCCTGGCCTTCGTCATCGTTTTTTTTTAATCCGGGTGCCTGCTGCGTCTTGCTCTTGAACCCTGTGGCGCCTACCCCGAACGTGACGCTGGATGGCGCGAGGCAAATGGAATTGTCGCAAGCCTGGTAATGGAATGTCGCTTGCGTCGTTAAGCTGTCGTAACCTGCTTCGACGCTATCCACGGGGAGCTTAATCTGGAAATATCCTTTGAACACCAGGTTTTCGAGGTCGAGCGCCTCGCTGTATTCCTTGATGGGTTCGGGCCACTTGGGCTCCCCAAAGTGGATTCCTTTTGCGGAAATCTCGATGGACGAGGGCTTCAGGAATTCATCGGCGGCGATGTTCGCGTTCACATGCCAGTTGTCCGGAATGACGATATCCACAATGACCGTTGAACCTTTTTGCAGGGTCCCTGCGGAATAGCGCATGCTAGCCTCTGGAGGCGGCATGTTGTTCATGTTGAACTCTTGTGAAAACGCAACCGTTGCAAACAATAAAATGCAAAATGACGCTTTTTGCAAACGGTTGTTTGCAAAATTTTCAAAATCCACAAATTTGTCTAAAATTTTCATAAATTAAATCCGTAATAAGAAGTAGAAAATATTGGAAAAACCATCTATGTCACGTGCACGTCCCTTTCGTTATAGTCCTCCTCACTGGGTGGGAACCATTTGGAAAAAATATTCCCATAGAATATACAAATTGTGTCTCAAAAAGTGTGGGACAAGGGAAGATGCGGACGACCTGTTTCAGGAAGTTGCGCTCCGCTTTTGCCGAAAGGCCTGGGAACTGAACAATGGAATCAATCTCTTGCCGTGGTTCGAGACGGTACTTTTGAATTGCCATTATACCCGACACCGTAGGGAGAACATGGACCGCGTTGTACGGCTTGCGAGCCTTTGCGACGTGCGCGTGGGTTATGAGGGGGACGATATATGCACATTTGTGATTCCCGATAAAAGGGTGAGTTCCGATGCGGTCATGAACGAGTTCAAGTACCTGCTCGATGTGCTGGATCCGCTAGACAGGATGATTGTGGAATTGTCAGTAATCGGCGGCCTTGGCGTTCGTGACCTGAGCCGTCTGATCGGGCTTTCGAAAAGCAATATCGTTTCGCGACGTGTGGCCGCGTTTGAAAAAATGCGTGAAAAAATGGAGATCCAAAAGGAAGAACTCAAATTGATAACGGGGCATGATGCTACATTGCGTGAAATTATCGAAAGTGCTAGTTGAAAAACTTCTGTAATTTCGTAATTTTAGAGTGTGAAATTATTATCTAAGCTTATCTGTATCTTTTTCGTTGCCACGACAGCGTTCGCTGACTGGGTCAATTATACAAGTCCTTTCCCGATAAGGGCGGCTGTACCCTTGGGAGAAGGCCTGATCATGGCTACGGGTGGCGGTGTCCGCTATAGGACGCTTTCTGTCGATAACGTTTATACGACGTCTAATGGATTGGGCGACCAGTCCATAAGCGCTGTCGTTATATCGGACGCCTTCGGTGTTTTTTCGGTGAGTGACTATGGCATTATTTCTTTGTTGGGCGAAAATGGAGCTTGGCATATCAAGAGCCGCTCCTATGCCGGAAACAAAGTGCGTTTAATCCCTGGCATGGCCCGTGTGGGGGGCGTGAATGGCGAAATCATGGTCCTTGCTTTCGAAGACAGGCTTTCGTTCTTTAGCCTGAGGAACATGACTTCTATTCTGACTGTGGAAAGGATTAGGGATGTGAACCTTTCGATAACGCCGATAAGCGCGATGGAGACTCGCGGCGATTCGCTTTATGTCGCCATGGGCTCGTCCCTTTACGTGCGCAAGATGGATTGGGGAAAACTGGAATCTGATTCGCAATTGAACAACCCGAATTCCTGGAAGCTTGTCAAAAACGCTTCTAGTGACAGCGCCGATATCAAGTGTATTGCCTGGAAAGACGACAAACTGCAGACCTTTTCAACGGAAGGTACGAGAATTTGGGACAAGGACGGGGAGACCCTTGTAGCCATCGATACGTTTTCCGTGTTCAATAAATCAGATAAATTGGTTGTCGTTCGCGGGAAGACTTTGAAGGATTCCGTCTTGTACGAGCGGGACTCCATTATGAAGGTCGAAAAGAAGGAGACTACTGTCGAACGCTACTATTACAGGTCCAAGGTGCAGTGGGTGACGCTGCTTCCATCGAAAAAGGCTATTCTGGCGGGACCGGACAACATTTTCTTTTACGATGGAAAGAAAGTTTATGATTATACGTTCTATATGCATTTCCCGCTTAAAGGCGCTTATGAACTCCAAGCCCTTCCGAAGGGAGGTGTTCTTGCGGCTTCCATGGATGGATGGTTTTCGTACAATTCTGACGATAACTGGAGCGAACCCAGAAGAGCGCTTTCTTCGGGGCTCGGTAACCGAACGGATGCGCTTGGGCATAACATGAAGGTATTGTCCGTTCAGCCGAGCGGTTCGACATTCTACCACATTTGGGGTATCGGGTATTTCCTGTATTCCGAATGGGGAAATAATCTTGAACATGGTTTTTTGGCTAATGCGGACCATTGCATGGACAGTTTCCTTGAGAATATGCGGTATTCAATTGCCATTTCGACAACTCCGGCTCCTAACGGCTCGGGATTCCTGACGACATCGGCTTCGTATAAAGGGCATTATAGCCTGATTTACGTTAGCGAAGACGGTTCGATATCTTGTGCGAACAACATAGGAAGTTCTTCCATTGGCGGTCCGATGCTTGCTCGTGTGAACGAAAAAGGCGACTGGGTCGTGTATGTGGGAACGCGTGCGCAGCCTGCTACCGATGCGGATGGTGGATTGGATGTATTCACGTTCCAGCCTCCGAATAGAAGGGGCGGCGAACTTGTTGTGCATCCCGATTCTGTGAAAACATATTACGGCCCGAGCTCGACACCGCTGGATTTAGTTTATGAACCGAAGTCCGGCTATTTCTGGATCGTGACGACATCTTCGCTGGAGTATTGGAATGCGGAACAGGATTCCTTGATGAGCCCTCTTTCGACGAACGGCCTGACGGGATCCGGTTTTACAAGTATCGATGTTGATAGCCGCGGTAACCTCTGGGTAGGAACTTCCACGCAGGGGGCGTTCCGCTTGACTCCGCGTTCGACAAGTCCCGATACGTTGTCCGTTCTTCACTTTACGACGCGTCAAGGACTTTTGAGCGACAAAGTCCAGGATATTGCAGTGGACTCGATTCAAGGCTATGTCTGGTTTGCCCATCAAACAGGAATTACGCGGTACAGGAGAAACGACTTGCGCAGTACTGACGGCAACATGACTTCGGATGCCCGCCAGGATGTCAAGGTGTATCCCAATCCGTTCCGTCCGCGTATCCAGCCGTATGTTGTTTTCGAAAATATAACGGACGATGCGGTTATAGAGATTTATAATCGAGGCGGCAAGCTCGTGGCTTCGCTTAGAGGCGATGAAGTTGTCGGCGGCCGTGCCGAATGGGACGGAAAAATGAGAAACGGGGATTTTGTCGCTCCCGGTGTCTATCAGTACGTTATCCGTGGCGCCTCCAAGGCGAAGAAGGGTAAACTCCTGATAATCCATTGATGGCCCGCGAGGAGATTGTTATGAACAAGTTTGTTTTAAAGACTTTGCCTTTTCTTGCTTTGACCCTTCTGTTTGCGGGTTGTGCCGGCGAACGCCAGGGACTTGTCTGCGAAGAAATCGAATACCGCTTGAGCACGATGAATTATTCGCCCGACCAGCGTGCCTATATGGAAAACGAGCTTCGTACCTGCCGCGATGACGAATCGAAAAAGAAAAACGAGTCGGGACAATCGACCGGTAGCATTTACGAGCGCTATGCTAATACGGGATCGGCGGAACTTGCCGATTCGTCCAAGAGCGTCATCCCTGTTTCGAAACTGTTGCAGGATTCTTCGGAAGAAAAGACAACGAGCATTTACGACCGTTACAAGTCGGTTGCTGCGGATTCGTCTGTCGAGGCGAACAAGTAATGCCTTCGCTTTTGACTCTTGCCGGTGAACGCTACGAACCGGATATTCCGCGTCGCCTGCTTTCTATCGCTGGGGAAATTCGTGAAGCGGGCGGCCGGGCTTTCTTGGTGGGCGGCTGGGTGCGCGATGCGCTTTTGGGCAAGGATTGCCGCGACTACGATGTCGAAGTCTATGACCTCACGCAAGATGAACTTGTCCCCATTTTGAAGAAATACGGACGTACTAACTTGGTGGGCAAGGCTTTTGGCGTCATTCATTTGGCGATGAAGGGGCTTTCGCTCGATTTTTCGTTCCCGCGTACCGAAAGCAAGGTCGGTTACGGCCATCGCGGTTTCGTGGTGCATACCGACGAGAAACTTTCGTTCAAGGAGGCGGCGCTTCGCCGAGACTTTACGATTAACGCGATGGGCATGGAACTGCCGGAGCTTACTTTGTGCGACCCGTATGGCGGAATCGACGATTTGAAGCAGGGGCTATTGCGTCATGTGGGGCCTGCCTTTGTCGAAGATTCCCTGCGCATCTTGCGCGGGGTGCAGTTCGCGAGCCGCTTTGCGCTTACGCTTGCGCCCGAGACGGTCGAACTTTGCCGTTCGCTTTCGCTTGCGGACCTTTCCATCGAGCGCTTGTTCGAAGAATTCAAGAAGTGGCTTATGAAGCCGGGCAAGCCTTCGCTTGGCCTGCGAGCCTTTTTGGACATACGCCTGAACGAATTTTTCCCGGAGGTGTTCCCGCTGCATGGCTCTTGGGATGCGCTGGGCGAGATGCTCGACAACATGGAATGCATTCGCGAAAAGCTTGATGCCGAAGGGGTTTCGCTTACGGACAATCAGGCGATGGAATTTGCCTTTGCGGCGTTCCTCTGCGGTAATCTGGGGACTTCGCTAAACTTCCTCGAACGGATCACGAACGAGACGCATTTGCTGAAAAACGTTCCGTTGCTTCTGGATGCGTACAGCGGGCTTGATTTTGCGATTGTTGACGATGCTCCCGCGCTTCGCCGTTTGGCGGTTAAGCTCGGCGGTTTGAAGCTTTTGTGCTTGCTCGTGAAGGCTACGCCCCGGCAGTTTTACGCGACTGCGGACGATAAAGGCTTCCCCGAGAAATTGTGGCAGGTGTCCGCTGGTCTCGATTTGCTGGAAACCGCGCCGCAGCCGTATCTTACGGGGAAGATGCTCCTCGACTTGGGCGTAAGGCCCGGCAAGCAAATGGGCGAAATTATCAAGCAGAGCTTCGAACTCCAGCTGGACGGAAAAATTCCAAATGCCGAATCCGCGATGGATTGGGCCCGTGCGGCTATTCTTTCGTAGTCGTTCCTGACGGGTTCTTTTCGGCATTGTTCCCGAAAGGGATGTTGCCGCCTTTGGGACTGTTGAGCATCCGTGTAAAGGCGACGGATATGATGACATATACAAAATAAGCGAAAAGAAGCGAAATTTCGAGAATGCTGAAATAGGGCATCGCTTCGCTAAGGGAGGTTTCCTTTACCGATACGAGCGCATGCTTGATGGAAATTCTGTCGCTTGTGCGTTCGAGGGACTGGATTGCCTTGAGGACGGCCAAGGTGTAGTTTTCCATGAATGTCTTTGCGATGTTCCCTGCTACGGCATTGACGGAATGGTTCTGGTCTTTTTCGAATGCAGCGATGAGCATTTCCTTTACCTTGACGGTGCTCATCTGTTCGTCCAAGGCGCCGGGATAAATTTTTCCGACCTCCTGTTCGAGATTTTTGATGTGCTGGTCGATGTAAGCGTCCGCCTCGCTACGGACCATGCTGATGACCGCGATGAACGCGACGAAGAAAATCGAGAATAGGATGTTCACTCCCGTGATGCAAATCCGTTTTGTCTGCGACGGGTTCTTGGAGACAAGTTCCTTGTGCAACAATATGACGGTCGCTGCACTTATTATGAATGCCAGAATAGTCATTTGAAGTCCTCGTTGATGTAGATTCTTGGTTTTTGACGGGTGCAGTTTTTCTTTATGGACTCGAATAATGGAGGCTTGAATTCGAGAAGTTCCTTGTAGCGGTCTTTTTGCCCGAGGTCTTCCAGTACGGCTTTTGCCAGTAATCTTCCGCAAGGGGCCTGCATGTAGGGTTTGAACGTCTCTGGTCTGAAATGTATCCTGTTGCGCTCCATGAGGATGGCGTATTTTTTCTTTTTGTTATTCCATGTGGAAAAAGTCTGCAATGAATGCTTGATACAAACGATAAAGAGGATGACTTGCGGAATGACGAACAGTTTTGAAAGCAGAAAGAACGGCACAAGGACTACTGCTATTCCGCAAATGAGCAGTAAAAACGAATAGGTGTTTAGATATATGAACCTAATAGCTTTCTGCATAGATCAAGTCTGGTTTGCAAAGACGGCCTTGTAGAACGTGTCTACGACCTTTTGCGCTTCTTCATCGCTTGCGCAAGTGAGCAGCACTGATGTTACTTGCGTGAATCCTTCGTAGTAGAGGTGGTAGGCGGGGCAGAAGCATCCGCATGTGGCGCTCTTTTCGTAGCCGATTTCTTTGATGCTGCCGGGGAGCACGTATTTGACGTGCCTGCCGACGTTGAAGCAGTAACAGTTGACGGTATCCGTGACTTCGATGACCCTTTTGTCGGTGACGACAAGGTAGCCCTTGATTCGAGTGCCAAAAATCTTGGCGATGAATTTTTGGACGTTGCCGACCATCCTTGCCATCGGATTTGAACTGGTTGCCCAAAGTTCGGCTTCGAGTTCCATGACGAGTGTTTCGTCCTCGTTAAGGACGACCCCGGATTTGAGTTCTGCCATAATTTTCTCCTGTCTTGACTTATGGTTCCCTCTAAAAATTCATTTTCAAAAATTTGGTTGCAACACTTCGTGCTGTTTCGTCACTCGGTCTCGCTCAAATTTTGGATTGCAAAATCCAAATCAGCCGGCTCGGTAATGGCCACGTTAATATGGCCGCTACGCTCGCTTTATAAGATTTTTTCCCAAAGCAATTTTTGGAGGTCGCCTTATTCTGGAACTTTATTCCATATAGTAAATATACAAGAGTTTTCAAGAAATGAAAAAAAAATTACGGAATTTGAGAAAAATCCGTTAGGACGACATTTATTTTATAATTCCTGACGACTTATTTCCAGCGGAACATTCCGGTGATGCCTGCGGGAACGGCAAAGACAATCATCGGGATTTGGATAAGTTCGGTCGGGATGAATGCGAGCATGCGGCGCTTGGAATGCAGTTTCCAGGAGGCAATCATGAGAAATACGAAATCGACGACAATCTTGGGCAGTATGCTGAAAACGCACCATTGCCACGGGCAGTCGAGGAACAAGGTGCACCAGGGGCTCACGAACATCCAGATGTAGTACGTGTAAATGAGCGTGAGGAGCAAAATGTACGCCTTGCTTTCGTAATTCGTGCCGTTGCTGCTCCAGCGGGCGCGCTGGTTGAACAGCTGCTTCCACGTATGGACGGGGGCCGTTTCGATGACGGCGTCCTTGTCGAGGTTGTAGCAGACTTTTGTTCCCGGGATTTTCATCATCTTGTGGATGAGCATGTCGTCGTCGCCGCTCGAAAGGTTGATGAGGTCGCCGAATCCACCCACTTCGAAGAACAGGTCTTTCTTGTATGCGAGACATGCGGCACTTGCGACTATCGGGCGGCCAAGGCTAAAGCCCGCGGCTTCCATGGCGGTGTAGCCGAGAGTTTCGAGTTTCTGGTAGAGGTGTGGCATCGAACGCGTGCCGTTGTTCTGCTTTGGGCCCTGCACGATGCAGATACCGTCGATGAACCGCCCGGCCATCGAGGTAATCCAGCTCTTGCGCGGGATGCAGTCGGCGTCCATTGTCAAAAGCACTTCGTTCTTGGCTATCTTGAACGCGCTTTCGAGCGCGCGTTTCTTGGGGCTTGCGATTTGCGGTAAATCCTGGGGGAGGCTTAGCACCCTGAATCGCGGGTGTGTCGCGGCGAACTTTTCGAGAATTTCTTTAGTGCGGTCCGTGGAACGGTCATCGACGCAAATGACTTCCCATTCGCCGGCGTAGTCCTGGAGGGCGAGGGCTTCGAGCGTGCGTTCGGCAAATTCTTCTTCGTTTCGCATCGGGACGACGACCGAAACGCTCGGGGTCGCCTTGGGGCCTTTGTAGCGATGCGTCTTCAACAGTCCTATGATGAAGAATAGGAACAGTAAAGCGTAAAGCACAGTCAGGCATGCGATGATAATGCCACCCATGGGGGAAAATATAGTAAACAGTGGTTAGTGGTTAGTAAACAGTGGGGCTGGCACGTTGTGCCTTTGGGGTGAAGTTTGGTACCGAAGGAATTTTTTTTGGGGTCTGATAAAAAATCCTATGAACCGATGTTCATAGGATTTGTAAGACTTTATTCCCGGTTATTTTTGTGGTGCGTGACCCATTTTTTTCAACTGAGCTTCTGCTTCGGCGATTTTATCGTCAGACACGCCGAGGCTACGCAAAATGGAGATTGTTGCATCGCAGCCTTCGGTGAAACCTTCTTCACGCCCTTCTGCACGCCCTTCTGCACGCCCTTCCGCACGCCCTTCCGCACGCCCTTCTTCAAGGCCTTCTTTGCGGGCATGCTTTTTTTCAACGTAAAGTTCGTATTCGCGGTCGCTCATAGCCATAGCCTCATGGACGAGAAATTCTTCTGTAAATATACTCAATTCCATTTTCTTCTGCAATTGGGCGAAAATCGAATCTTCGGGGACGGCGAGCGGCTTTTCGTTGTTCAGGGAATCGACGAAACGCAGCCATTGGGCGAGCAAGCTGTTGTCCGAGGCATAATCGCCTTTGAGGAATTTGGGGACTTCCACAAGGGTGATTGTCTGCTTTTTGAAAAATTCTTTGTTTTCTTGATTCTTGAGGCGAACGCTGTGGAGATAATCCTTGGATTCAGGGAATCCATCGAACATTTGCAGACTGATAAGGTTCAAGGTGTGGAGCAGGTAGCCTTGTCCGTGAGCGAGGCATGCCATGGTGTGCTTTGCTGTGTAGAATACCAGCCGGTCGTTGTAGGTTTCGTCTTCGATATGTTGGACTTCCATGACGATACGTTCCAAATGCTTGTTTTGTGCGACAATGTCCGAGGTGATGCTTTTGCAGAGCACGCTATCTACGGACGGATTCACGAAAGTCAAGTTGTCGATGCTGCTGGCCCCATCCAGCTTGAGAATGGCGTTGAAAAGATTCGCCGTAATCTTTTCGTTTTCAGGATTGCCGAGAATCAGCTTGATGATGGTGTCGTTATAAAAATAGACGTATTTGAACTTTTGGCGGTATTCGGCGATGCATTTGTGGACATCACCGTTAGCCTTGTGAATCTTGTTGATGGTATGCAGCATTTCTGTATATTGTTCTCTATTCATAGAGACTCCGTTTGTTAAGTTGTTTGTTGTAGCTTGCAGACGGAATCAGTAAGGCGGGGAGAACCACAAAATGTTAAAAGGATGGACGCAGAACACCCACGGTAGCTTATCGCTTCCGTTGCAAACCTGTTGCGACAAGGTTTTTACGTCCACAAGATTTTTTTTAGGTTGCAGACGGTGCTCTACGTTGATCACAGTGGGGCCTGCTTCCCCACAGGGTGCCTGCCATCGAATTGCGAGGTTTGTCTAGCCTGCAAAGGGATGGCCGCGTCAAGCAGATAGTGGAACTACCCACCCGGAACAAATACGCTGTCAGCGGGATTAAGGAAATCTACGAAAGAAAATATAAAAAGAGGAAAACGCATGCAATAGCTCGCTTTTGAGCATTTGCCCATTCCCCAGAGGGGCGTAAGCCCCGTGCCCATACCCCATACCCACCTGCATTTACTAGAATCTTTTTCTAAATTGCTGCTAGCAACAGCGCCTCCGGCGTCCTTGTCAACTAACCACTAACCACCAACCACTTATAATGCTCCATCCTTCCGCTTTTGTCCATCCGAATGCTAATGTCCACGAGTCCGCGGTTATTGGCCCCTGGAGCGTTGTCGACGAAGGTGCGACGATTGGCGAGAACGTGGTGCTTGAATCGCGAGTGCGGGTTTATGGCGGCGTGACCATCAAATCGAATACGCGCGTTTATGACGGTGCGGTTCTCGGGGCACCTCCGCAGGATCTCAAATATGCGGGCGAGCCGACTTGTCTTGAAATCGGTGAAAACTGCATTATCCGCGAATACACGACGCTCAACCGCGGAACGGTGCAGGGCGGAGGCTGTACGCGCATTGCTCCGCGCGTCCTCATCATGGCTTATGCCCATGTGGGGCACGACTGCCAAATCGGCGAGGGAGCGGTCATCGCGAACGGTTGCCAGCTTGGCGGCCATGTGCGTATCGGCAAGTTCGCGACGCTCGGCGGTACGACGGCTGTGCAGCAGAGAAACCAGGTGGGCGCCTACGCGTTCGTGGGCGGTACGCTCAAGGTGGATTACGATGTTCCTCCGTGCAGCCGCGCTTTCGGGAACCCTCTCCGTTTCGCTTCCCTAAATCTCCATGCGCTCCGTCTCCATGCTGACGAATTTCCGCCGGAACGTATTGCTTTTTTCGAACGCGCGTTCCGCATGCTTTATCGCGGCAAGCGCCCGATTGCAGACGTCATCGAAGAACTGAAAAAAGGCCCGGAACCGTTGTTCCAAGCCTTTTTCGATGAGCATTGGGGCGGCTCTCTCGTTCGCCCTTAGAATATCAACGCTTCGGGGAATCCCGGGTACCATGTTTCCCTGTAAATGTTGAAGGCTTCGAAACCGGTTGTCGGGCCGAAAGACCAGTAATGGAACGAAATCCCTTTATCCCATGCGGCCTTGGCCGTCTTTTTGGCCCATTCTGCCTTGGCTGCCTCGCTGACGGAACTGTCCGAGGGGCAGGCCGTGCCAACGCCGCCGGCGACACCGAATTCGCCCATGTTCATGGGCACATGGTCACTGCCGTTCACGTCGGGATATAGATTCCTAGCGTCGCTGACGTATTTGTCAAAGTCTGAATTAGCCGAATTCGCCTTCATCAGGTCGCCTTTGCAGTCGTAGCCGAGACCCTGATGGCTGAACTGGTACGGTTCGTAATAGTGGCCGCTAAAGATGATGTTTCCGTCCTGGGGAAGGTGCAGACTGGAAAGGTTATAGAATTTTGCATAAAGGTTGCTCTCGAACATGATTGTCTTGCCCGGTGCCGCAGCGCGGATGACTTTATAGGCGTCGTTCATCAGTGTGTCTACGATCGCTGCGTTGGGGATGGTGGGCTCGTTCAGGATTTCGAGCACGAGCATGTTGTCGGGGAATGCGTTCAGGGCCGTGGCGAGGTTTTGCCACATGCCGAGAAAGTGCGCTTTTTCAGTTTCGAATTTGGCGGCATCGTATTTGCAGCCTCGGTCCCTGTATCCGCCGCCATAGCAGTTGAGCTGGAAATAGTGGTGGAAGTTCACGACTACGGCAAGTCCATTGTTGATGGCGAGCTGGATGTCTTCCATGACTCCCGCGAGGCGGGTCGGGCTTACGGCGTGGGTTACGGGGTCGGCGTCTTGCGACCACTGGACCGGGATGCGCACGGAGTTGAAGCCTGCGGCTTTGATAATCTCGAAATCCGTGTCACGGATGGGGAATCCCCAGCCGCCGTCATCACTTCCCGTCGATTCCCAGGAGTTGCCGAGGTTGATTCCGCGGCCGAGCCTTGCGTTCATGGTCCTGCCCAAGGTGTAATCGACCTGTATGGCGGAGCTTGTAATGCTTGCTGAAGACTCTGGCTTGTATTCCGGTGGTGCAATTGTGTCGCTGTCGCATGCGACAAATGCGCATCCGATGGACAAGGCTGAAAAAAGACGTTTAATCATAGTAACCCCCAGGAGAGCTTTTGAACTTACAGTTACTGTTCTCAAAATCTACACAAAAATAAAAACTAGAAAAATATCAATCTGAGTATCTTTTGTTTACGCTTGAGTCCATTGTGACGTTCGTCAATATTCTTAATTTGTAAACATTCGGAAACGTACGGCGAAAAAAAATTTCCGTTTACGCTTGAGTCCAGCGTTTGCACGGCCTAGATAGCGGTATTTCGTTGATAGATCGTGTTTTGCAAATCCTTTTTTGCAAAGCGGGTGTTCAGAAAAGCCAAAAAACAAGCTATATTGTAGGTGATCCGAATTTGGAGATTTGTACCTATTATGAATGGAAACTTAAAAAAAGCCATTTGGAAGTCCGCTCTAGCGGCGATGCTTCTTGCTTCATCTTCTTTTGCTGGCTACGGCTTTAGCGATTACCGCGACCGCGACCAGTCTCACTTTGTCATGAAGGAACCCAAGCCGTTCCGTCCGGACAAGGAAGTTGTCACCGTTGTCATGCGCGAAGCTATTCCGCGCGGTGGTGGTTACACCTACCAGTATCCTCGTGAAAACCCCGAACCGGTACTCACGGATAAGTACGCCATGGAAGGTGCACTCTCCATGGAAATCGAACTTATCGCAAGCGACTATTCCGGTGTCGCTATTTGTATTGCGGGTTCTGTAGATTTGACTCCGTATTTGGAAGAAGGCGTTCTCGAATTCTGGATCAGGGGCGCACAGGGCGGCGAAAACGCCTTGTTCGTGCTCGTTGACGATGGCGTGAAGAGCAACGGCGAATCCCTCCAGGTGAAGCTCCGCTCCAAGAGTCTTGGTGAAATTACGACGGAATGGAAGCACTTCAGCATTCCTCTGAAGCTCTTCGGCAATACCGGTGTTTACTGGGATGCGAAGAACACCCGCGAAGTGATGCTCCCGTTCGCATGGTCCAACTTCAAGGGTTTCCGTCTCGAAGTCCGCAAGGATGAAAACGAATCCTTCAAGGTTTGGATTGACGATGTTGTGATCAAGAAGCACGGCAAGCCGTACGAAGGCCCGGCTCATTATCCGTTCCGCAACGAGATTTAAGAGGATTTTATGCGCAAAACAGTTTCTACCCTTTTATTAGCGTCTAGCCTCGGTGCTGCGTGGGCCCTCCCCCCGCAGTTGCAGCTTGATTCCCTGCACGCTTCTTTGGATACTCTTTCCGGCAACATGGAATCGACTCTCCTCGGCAAGGACGATCTGCCACTGGCAGTCTCCGGTTACATGGCTTTCCGTTTGAAGAATTTCCACTATTCCGAAGAAAGCCCTTGGGCTACGAGTGACCGTGCCCGTACGAGCGTCGATGCCGTGTTGAACGTGAACGTCGTCGCCATGCCGAACTCCTACATTACGTTGTTTACGAACCTTTCGTTCCCGTTCGACTTGAGCGGCATTTATTCAAACTTCTTGGCGAAGCACCCGACGAATGCTCCGGGCAACCATGACGAACGTGTCCTGTACGATCACTCCACCGACTACTACACTTCGACCATCAACGAAGAACTGAACGTCGGTGTCGATATCCGAGCAGGCGTGTTCGGTGCCTATGTTACCGCAGGCGGTGTCATCTGGGCGAACGCCTCCCCGCTTACCATGTGGGAACGTGAAACGAACCCGCGTTTCGTTTGGCAGTACGAACTCTTCGAAGATGAAAAGACCGTCTCCACCTACTATAAGGAAAAAGCGTTCAAGCCTGTGAAGGAAGGTGGCCGTGCATTCTGGACGAACCGCTCCTTCGGTGGCGTCTTTGTGAACGTCTACCAGCTTCCGTTCGACATGAAGGCCCAGTTCCTCGTGTCGCAGCCGATGGATGCCGACATGGCGACCCGTGACGGTCTGCGTATGTACGGTGGCCAGCCGGGCGAACTCGAAATGATGGGTGGTTATGATCTCCGCGCCTCTGTCTATCATGGACGTATCGCGAAGGAAAAGATTGCCGACAACCTCACCATCGGTGTGAACTATATGGGCGTCACTTACGATGAAGCCTCTATTTACGAAGAAGAGTTCCGTGCCCAGTGGATCAATAATGGAATGAGCCCGGTGCTCCTCAACACCCACGTGGCCTCTGTCGACGTGAAGGGCAACGTCACTTCGAAGCTCTTCTTGATGGCCGACTTGGGCGTGAGCATTACGGATTCCACGGTGTTCTACCAGTCTGCATATGTTGATGGATTTGATGCTACAAAACCTTCTTCAGGTTATTCTACCGCCGCAAAGAAGTCCAGCGTGGCTGACCCGAAGGTGGGCTTCTATTTGAAGGCGCAGAGCAAGTATGTCGAAGGCTGGCCGATGACTGTTGAAGCCGTGTTCTTCCAGCCGGGCTTCTATTCTCCATATTCTCTTTCCAACCCGTCCCGTTTCCCGGGCTGGCGCAAGGACGAAACTTACGTGAACGCCGGTGCGCTCCGCTATTCGCCGAACATGGCGGGTATCAACTTCAAGTTGGAGCCGACTTTCAACCGCGGCTACTTTGACTTCCAGTATGCGCAACATCGTCAGATCGATGCCGGTCAGGACGTGATCGCTTTCAACTACCGTTTGAACGGCCGCAACATGTGGGAAAGCTCCAACTCCTGGACCAAGCACAAGCCGCTTTTCGTGGCGGACTCCGGTAACGGTAACGATGCTTCTCGCTACATCGCCCGTGCAGGTGTCCAGAAAAACGCCGGCGATGGCGTCAAGATGTATCGCCAGCGCGGTGGCCTTTACGGCGGAACTTGGGAACTTTGGGAATCTTTCGCTGCTTACGAGAACGGCAAGCAGGCTTCGAAGGGTGATGTCCCGAAGCATGCCAAGTGGTCCAGCTACATGGCATTCATGGGTGGCTACGATATCGGTCACTGGTTCGGCACGGACCGCAACATCATGATGACGGCGTTTGTAGCCCTCTCCGGTGTTTCGACTTCTTTTGCCCCGATTGCCGTTTCCGAAAAGTCGTTCGACATGCTCATGACGAGCTTCTATGGTCAGTTTGAACCGACGATTGCCGTGACGCCGACATTCCACATGGTGGGTATCCTCGGTTTGGAAACCTTCAGGGCTGAAAATGCTTACCGGTTGTATATGGTTCCGAACGTTATAAGCAAACCGACGAAAGAAAAGCCTACGTATTTTTATGAAGTCGGAGACAAGGTTGTAGAAAATAAGGCTGACTATTACTATGGCAAGGCTCCCATCAACTACAAGGACTTCGCCATCGGCTTAGGCTTTGACTGGGACTTCTCTGACCGTGTGGGCTTGCACTTCCGCTACAAGTTCATGACGCACTCTGATGAAACCGTTTCTGAAAATAATTGGCATTCCCATTACATCGCTGCCGAAACCAAGGCTTGGTTCTAAGGGAGGATGCTGAAGATGAATATGAAAATGAAAAGAATTTTAATCGCCCTTCTTACCGCTTCGGTCGCCGCATCGGCATCTGCAGTTGCAGAAAACCAAAAGGCCTTGCAGGCCAAGGCGGATAGCGCGAATGCCAAACGCGGTGTCGAAATTACCGGTAGCATCCGTGCGGTAGCACAGCGCTCCAGTTTCAAGACGGATCAGGATCCGACCGGTATCAACAAGCTGCCGGAAGTGGAACGCAACGAGTTCGTCAGCGCTGACTTGAACTTCGGTTTCCGCCCGTACGAATTCGTCCGTGCGAACGTGATGATGCGCCTCGGTGGCGGCATGCAGGAATACTTCGCTGCAGCGGCCAAGACGATCGAAGCCAAGTGGCTCAATGTCGAAGGCAACGTGGGCAAGAATTTCTACTGGATTGTCGGTGACTTCCGTCAGGAACTTTCTCCGCTCACGATTTACAATCCCGGTATCGACATCATGTACGAACCGACGATTTTCGCCCGCAAGCGCCATATGGCGCAGAAGGAACAGCTCCTCGAAGGCAATAAGCGTAACCTCCAGGGTATCAATCTCCAGTTCCGCCAGGAAATCGACCCGATGATTGGTGAAATCCGTGCAGAAGCGTTCCTTGCCCGCGTGAACCGCGTCTCGGTGCTCGACTTTAGCGGTGCCGAAGGCAATATCCTCCCGAAGGATTCCCTTCCGGGATATGCAACATCCCTTGCTTCCAATACGGACAAGTGGCTTGTCGGTGGAAACATCGAACTTTTGCCGATGCAGAAGAACGTCTATGTCGGCGTGACCCCGATGTACATCTTCGACAATAAAAATTCAAAATCATACACTTATCGCCATCTGCTTCCTCGTAATGCAAATACGAAAAGTTTCGAACCGGACAACATAGTTGATATGGATGGTGTTCCTCAGTCTGGTGCTTACGAACTTCAGGAAATCAATCCGGATGTGGGTTTGCAGAAGACGTTCGTGCTGAGCGGCCGCGTGGGTGCCGATGTCGCCGGTCTTATGCAGAACAAGAACCTTACTCTTGATCTCGTTGCCGAATATGCGATGTCCATGAACAAGAGTGAAGAACTCCAGGAAGTGATTGACCTGGCTACTGGATTACCGTCGTTCACGACTGCAGAAAAGAGTGTGAACGGTTCTGCTTTGCTTGCCACGTTGAATGTGGGCTACAAGGTCGAAAACTCTTTCAACGCAGGACTTGCGCTCGACTTCATCCGCAACGACGAAAAGTGGTTCAACAACCTGGCTCAGTCCCCGAGCTTCTTTGCCCAGCGTATCCTCAACTCCGACAAGGATGGCGAAACGGTCAAGTACGGCGTGAATTCCCCGCTCTACTCCACGTTTGACGCTCTCTACAACTACTCTCCGAAGTTCTCTCCGGTGGGGTTCGATTCGAAGAACAAAGCCATGGGGACTAACGACGATGCCTTTATGGATGGCCAGCGTGAAAGCTACAACATCGCTCCGTACAACAAGAACTCCTGGGGCTCCAATGTTTATGCTCTCGAACAACTGGAACTCATCAACAAGATGATGGATCCGGCTGTGCAAATGGCTTTGCCGAACGGCCTTGCGACCAGGAACCGCATGGGTGTCCGCGCTATTGTCAAGGGCGACTGGCAAGAAAAGGTCGAGGCCCAGGCTCTCGTGGGCATCTTCAACCAGGTGAAGAGCGTAACGCCGGATATCGACAAGGTCTCCTTCAAGGAATTCGGCGGTGGCCTCAAGGCTGATATCTTCAAGATAGTTGGCATTAACTTGGCTTCTGAAATTTCCGGTTCCTTCAAGCATTCCGAAAGCACGACGGACATGATTGGCGGCACTTCAGTATCGGTCAAGAGCAACTTCGTGAACGCCGGCCTCTCGCTCCAGTTCTTGCCGCGCCTTGGCTTTACTGCCGGCTTCCAGATGATTGATTCCGACTACGGCTTGGGCGATACGGATTCGTTCGTGGGCCGTGATGTTCCGCTCATGAAGAACAAGCAGACGCACTGGATGGTGGGCTTTGACTACGTGGTTGGCGAAAACGCTTGGCTTGCCATCAATTACGGCATGATCAACGTCACGAACGACTACCGCATCCCTCTTAATTTTGAAGGCTCTGCCCGTAACTTGCCGGACTACTACCCAAAAGCCTCGAATGCTGTAGTTTACCAGCATAAGTTTAGCCAGTCTATTTTTGAAGCTTCCATTAATGTGGAATTTTAATGGGAGGTAACTAGAATGAATTTCAATATGAACATGCGCAAATTTTTACTGACCTCCGCTGTTGCTCTTTCGGCTGTGTCCGCGTTTGCCGCTGACAACCAGGGAGAGGTTGTGACGCAACAGAAATCCCTCTTGGAAAAGCTGGATTCTCTCAACGCCGCTGTGCTGGGGCTTAAGATTAACGGTACGGCAAAGGCCGGAGCGCTCGCTTCGTTCAGCGCTTCCGATCAGTATGCAGAAGAATCCCCGACTCAAGAAAACCAGGCGTTCACGGACGTGAACTTGCGCTTGACCGCCCGTCCGAGTTCCGAGACCATGATTGACGTGCAGTTGCGTTTGCACAAGGATTGGCAGAACGCTTACGACGAGAACAACAACCCGGTTATCGGTCACTGGTTCAGCTACGACGGTACAATCCTCAACAAGCATGTCGATTTCAACTTGGGTTACATGCGTGTCGGTTACACCCCGCTTACCATATTCACCCCGCAGACCGAAATTCTCCAGGAACCGGAAATCTTTGCGGAAAAGCGTCGTGAAGCTCTCGAAAAGCGTAACCTCGACACGACAAGCCGTCGCCTGTTGCAGGGCCTCAACGTTGTCTATAACAGCGGAAGCCTCGGTGCGGTCGATAACATTACCGCCCAGCTCACTGGCGCCCGTATTCGCAATACAGCGAAAAAGTATGACCAGGTGTTCTTCGACTTCGACTACTCCGACCGTTACCTCCTCGGTGCGCGTGCCGGTGTTGATGCCTATGGCGCCCATCTTGGCTTGAACTACGTCAATTTGCTTGACCGCAAGTACTCCCGTCGTTCCAAGGATGCCTCTGGCGACACGGTTTATTATGACAACAACATGGTGTTCTCTGCGGACTTGAGTTTCGATTCCAAGAAGACCCTCCCGGATCTTCCGGTCACCTTCGGCTTGAACGGCGAATTTGCCATGTCCAAGTGGAAAGTCGATCGCGATTACAAGGGCGAAGTTCCTAAGACAGAGTACAAGTTGCAGCAAACTAAAGTGAATGGCAATGATGTTGTCTATGTGAAGTCTGTAACGAACTGGAGTTCTCCGACCATTATCAACGAAGACTACCGCGATCAGGATGGCAAGAGCTTCTATGCCGACCTTTTTGTGAAGGGTGATATCCACGATATCGACTTCAAGGCGAGTGTCGGTTATATGCAGACGGATTCCAGTTTCTGGTCCGAGATGGCCTCTTCTCCGGTTTACCAGGGACATGCGACCATCCTCAATGCGAATGCCATGTATGGTAATCCAGCTAACCCGATGGCCGATCTCATCATGTCAACCTTCGGGTCCGCAAGTCTCGAAAATCTCTACTACAATGTCTATAACTCCACGACATTGCAGGCGTATAACTTGATGACGACTCCGGGCGGCAATATTTTGATTGGTGAAAATGATCTTTACAGCCGTAAGAGCAGTGAAAGCGCCAACCTCTATGCCCGTTTGGATAACAACTACAAGAACGGCCATTTCTACCGCAACGGTTACACGGGTACAGTCGCCAAGAAACTCGAATGGGAAAAGGATCTCCTGAGAGATATCGACCCGTCTGTGGGACTTGCCTTGCCGCTCGGCATGGCTACGCCTGACCGCAAGGGTATTATCGCCAAGGTTGATGTCAACTGGGCCGACAAGGTGTTCTTCAATGCCCGAGTCAACATAATCACGCAGTCCTATGCATTAAAGGGCTATGACCAGCTGACTTTCGTTCCGTTGTTTGAAGAAAACAAGTTCACGGAATTTGCCGTGGGTGCCGGTGTCGATATCGGAGCAATCGCTGCTCTTGACCGCCAGATCCTCTTGCAGGGTTCTTTGGCCAAGGGTAAGGAAACGGCTTATATGGAACGTAATTCCACTCGTATCGTTGCTGGTCTTACTGCCGATGTGTGGGGACCGTTCGGCTTCCTCGGCGGTTTCCAGAAGTACGATAGGACGTTTGGCCGTGGCGGTGCGTCTTTTGTAGGTGATATTGACAAAGAAACAAAATACGCCATCAGCTTGACCGATGCAAAAGAAATGTTGGTTATGCTCGGTATCCGCATCAAGCTTGCCCCGTTGTCTTACCTGTCCTTGCAGTACGGCAGACTGGTCAATGACTTGACTTATAATTTTGTCACGACGGATGCTGCTGGTACGCCCACTTCCATTGGTGCCGGTAGTACCATTTCCATTACCAAGAACGTTCTTTCTGCCGATGTAACGGTGAATTTCTAAGAGGTGCTGAAAATGAAAAAACTTTACCAGTACACGATGTTTCTCATGGCAGGTGCTTTGGCTGCTTGCTCCTCGATGGAAGTGAGCGATCCTTATGAAGATAGCTTACCGGCAGGATTCAATGCTAGAGTTTATGGAGACTTGCATCCCGAACTTCGCTACTTGCAGCTCAAGGATTATGTTGTTTATTATAACCGGTATCTCGAATCAACCGTGACGAAGAATGGCGGGGACTTTAGCGCCATGAAAGCTGCCGATGAAGCCAACTTCACCGCTGCAACGAATGAAGCTAACCTTGCTGCAATGTGCAGTAGCAAATTTATAGGCGGTGCAAGCGGTCATTCGGCTGAATCGTGCGTCAATGTCTCGGCTGATGCGTCTCTCATGATGGAATTGAAGGAATTCAACCTGATTGGCGTCACCGACGATTTTGCGGCGCTTGAGAGTGTTCCTTATGACAATGTAGCCTTTTCTCAGCAATATATAATGTTCGGCCAGTCTCATGGTTGGGCTTATCGTTATTGCAGTGATGCTGAGTTTGCCAATCCGGGGCGTGATTCGCTGTATATTAAAAAACAGCAGAATAAGGCTACTGCTGATCAACCGTTCCAACCGGATCCTAACTTTTACTGTGCTGACCAGACTGGCGCTCTCCATCTGGTTAACCCATAGGAAGAGGTATTCAAATGAATTTTAAAGTTATTGCACTTTCTCTCGCCATGGGTTGTGCCGCTATGACGGCCCAGGCGGCTGCAGACAAGGTGATCGGTTACTATCCATATTGGAGTCAGTATTCCCAGTTCTACGCGAAGGATGTCCGCTACAGTCTTGTGACCGACATTCACTATATGTACGTGACGCCGAGTGAAGATGGTTCTGTTGCTTTTGCCGATGACTACGATGCCGAAAACTTCAAGAACTTGGCCAGCATGTCAAAGGACAACGGCGTGAAGCTTATCGTGAACGTCGGTGGTTTCGATGCCGAAGCGAACCTCAAGGCGATTGCCGGTTCGGACGAAAAGCTTTCTGCGTTCGTCTCTAACGTCAAGAGCTGGCTTGCTACGAACGGTGGCGATGGCGTGGAACTCGACTGGCAGAACGTCACGGCTGACGATGCCGATGATTACGCCAAGTTGCTCAATGCGCTGGTCGATGGTCTTTCGGGCTCCACGGTGACTGCCGTGATTTACCCGGGCGCCCCTGCCGGCATGGCCCCTTACAAGGCCGAAGCATTGAACCGTGCCGCCTATGTCGATGTCTATATGCCGGAACTCATGAACGAAGATTCCGGAAGCCTCGTTCCGAACCAGAGCGCAAACTCTGTGCAGGATATGCTGAATGAAGTTGCTTCGACGGGCGTGAACAAGAATCTTCTCGCTCCGGTGGTGTTCCTGTACGGCAAGTCCTTTACGGGTGCCAAGGGTCTCGGCTCGGGCCATCAGGGTGCAGGTAGCGGCAACGAAGGCTACCTCCCTTACATCGAACTCATGAACCGCTTTGACACGCCGGACTATACGGTGACTTTCGATGACGCTTCCAAGTCCGAAGTGGCCGTGAGCGAAACGGAATCGATCGTATTCATGGGCATTCCGTCCGTGAAGGCTGTCGCCCAGCAGGTCAAGAACGAAGGCATGGCTGGCGTTGCCGTCTTTGACCTTTCCCAGGACCATTACGAACCGATTGTCTCCCTCCTCGTGACGGTCGGCCTCGAACTCCGTCCGGGCATCAACTACAAGACGGCCGCTGCCAAGAAGTAATTCTCGGAAATTTTGGAATCCCGGGATTTTTGAAACTCTCAAGAGCCACGAAAATCGCGAGATTCGCAAACGCTTTGAAAATCCTCGACGCAAAAGCGCCGAGGATTTTTTTTGACCAATTCCAACTTCCTACTGCCTACCGCCTACAGTCTACTAATCACTAACCACAAGAAATCACTGGATCCTGCTCCTTCGAACCTAAGAATTGTAAGGCATTAAAATGCCAACAATTCTATATCAGCCCTACAGGCTTCAGGATGACGTCCCTAAGCACTCAAAATTAAGTTATGAGCTATGGGCACGGAGCTAAAGCTCCTCTGGGGTCGCTTCGCTTTGACGCCTTCGGCGTCCGCGGCTGCACTCGGTCATACCCATGCAAGCATGGGTGCGACTCTCGTTTTGCACGCTATTGGGCTATGACGTCACTGTCTACTGTCTACTAACCACTAACCACTTCCTACAACAATAGCCGTTGCCTCCAGTAAACACTAAAGAGCTTCATGTGAGGACGTTTTGTAAAATATAATGGTATCTTTTAAAGAAAAATGAGGTTTTGTATGCGGATACATTTACTTGCAGCGCTTGCTTTTGCAATGCCGTCTTTCGCGGTTCCTTTGGTGAACCAGCTCGGTTTTACCCCTGAAGCAGAAAAGACGGTCGTTATCCCCGGCAACGACGCCAACCCGCTCGAAGTGCGTGACATGGCTGGCACGGTTGTGCTCAAGCTCGAAGCCCCGATGGTGTATGATTGGGAATACAGCGGCGAAGAAGTCCAGACGTATGATATTTCCTCAATCAAGAAGCCCGGCACGTACCGCCTTTACAGGGACGGCTATATCGGTAACCCGATTGTGGTGGGCGAAAACGTCTATGGGGACTTGACGAAGGCTGCGCTCAAGTGGTTCTACTACCAGCGTGCGGGAATGGCTCTCGATACGCGCTATGCGGGCAAGTGGGCGCGTGCAGCGGGACACCCGGACGACCATGTGATTGTCTATGGGGCGGATCTTCCGACTGCGACGACGGTGGCGAAGGCAAATGGCAAGCCCATTCCCAAGAAAGTTGATACAAAGTACATCAAGTCGCAGCGCGGCTGGTACGATGCGGGCGATTACGGCAAGTACATCGTGAATTCCGGCATCACGGTGTTCACGCTTCTGGAACTCTACGAACATTTCCCGGCGTTCATGGATACGCTCCGTTGGAACATTCCGCGTGAGTTTCCGAAAATGCCTGAACTCTTGGAAGAAATCCGCTGGAACTTGGATTGGATGCTTTCGATGCAGGACAAGGACGGCGCCGTTTATCACAAACTCACGTCGCTCAAGTTCGGCACCAGCACGATGCCCGAAATCGACCGCGACAATCGTTATGTTATTGAAAAAAGCCTGACGGCGACGCTCGATTTTGCGGCGGTGATGGCGCAGGCGTCACGCGTGTATGCTCCGTACGACAAGGAATTTGCAAACAAAATGCTCAAGGCGGCCGATGTTGCGTATTTTTGGGCGAAACGCCATCCGAAGGCTTTGTACAAGCAGCCAGCCGATGTGCAGACAGGCAACTATATGCATGCAGGCGAAGACGGCAAGGACGAGTTCGCCTTTGCGGCGACGGAACTTTACCGTGCGACGAAAAAGAAGGAATTCTTGAACGATTTGAAGTCTTTTAAATTTAGGAGCGATGGACCTTGGTGGGGTGACGTGAACATGCTTGCCGCTTATCATGTGGCGCTCGACTCTGCGGACTTTGGCGCAAAACTCGGCGGTGATGCGCGCAAGGTGTTGCGCTTTATTGCAAGTGAACTCCGCAATGTGGGCGATACGAGTGCCTACAGGCTCCCGGCGTTTCCTTCTAGCTGGAACTGGGGCAGCAATAGCGCGATGGCGAATAACGGAATCGTTCTGTTGCATGCCTATTACATTACGGGCGACAAGAGCTATTTGGATGGTGCCCAGCAGTGCCTCGACTACCTCTTGGGCAAGAACCCGATGGAAATTACATACGTTACCGGCTTCGGTTACAGGAGCCCGCGTAACCCGCACCACCGCATAAGCGAATCGGACCTGGTCGATGACCCGGTGCCGGGAATGCTTGTCGGAGGGCCGCACTTGGGCAAGCAGGACATCAACCTCGATGGCAAGGAACAGTGGAAATGTCCGAACTACGCTGTTGACGACAAGCCCGCGTTAGCTTATATAGACAACCGCTGCAGTTATGCGACGAACGAAGTGGCCATCAACTGGAACGCCCCGCTCGCTTATCTCGCAGGAGCCTTGCAGGCGATTTACAAGGGATTCACTGCATCTGTTGTGAAGTAAAAAACTTTAGACGCTAGTATTGTCATGCCCCACTTGGTGGGGCTTTTTTTTGTGGGTTAAATCATGCGTCGTTATTTTTTTTTGTGCTTTGAATCAAATGTAAAAATCTTTTTATGGACGATTTATCCATAAGCATGAGTCAGAGGGAATGTGATTTTAGTCATGTTTGCATATAAATTGTTTTATATTGAGTTGGTTGGTTGGTGTTTGGTAAAAAGGAGTACGAATGATTACCAAAACACCAAAACTGCTTAGCGCGGCGTGTCTTCTGGCATTCTGCGGATCAGTATCGGCTTACACCATCACAGGAACCGTTTCTGACGACCAGGGCAAGGCCCTTAGGGGAGTCTCGGTGAGCCTTCTCAAGGAAGGCAAGAACGCCACGACGGATCGCCAGGGCAAATTCACAATTCACGAAGATGAAATAATTACACCTCCTGCGGATTCGCCGGGTGTCGCTATTCATCCTGCTTTCAGAAATTCCGTCGGGTACATCAGCATTAACAACGGTATTCTGTCTTATTCCCAGAGCAGCACCTCGCCTGTGCAGGTGAAAATTTACAACTCTCTCGGGAATCAGGTCTTCAAAAAGCTTTTGCAGGGATCGGGGACGTATGATTTGAGCAAGGGCATCGGAGCTCGTGGCACGTATTTTGCTCAAGTTTCTGTAGGCAATGCCAAGCAGAACTTCAAGTTCACGACAGACAGAGGCTTCAGCAGTTCCATCGGTTCGCGGGCAAACGGAAACGCCCTCTTGAAAGAAGCCGAGAAGGGTGAAGCTCTCCGCTTTGTTGCGGATGGCTATGATACGCTCACCGTTCCGCTGGGCACGCTCGATACAACTGTCGATGTGAAGCTCACGAAAATTGCGACGGAACAGACTTATGCGTTTGGCTATCCGCTCAAGAACGATCCCACGCCGAGCAAGGGCTGCGGCAAGGACAATACGCTCAAGAACTACTTCAAGTTCACGGGTGGCGGTATCGAGCACGAAGTCTATCTTGATCTCCCTGAAAATTACGACAAGAACAAGCCTTACCGTTTGGTGTTCGGCATGCATTGCATGGGCGGTTCCGCACAGAACGTCGCAAAGAACGAACATTATTACGGCTATCGCGACAAGGATAAAAAGAATACGATTTTTGTGGCCCCGCATGGTTACACGGACCAGATGCCATGGCGCTGCGGTGACAACAAGGACCACCTCTTCTTTGACGAAATCCTCACTTACTTGAACGAGAACCTCTGCGTCGATACGTCCCGCGTGTTCTCCTCCGGCTTTAGCTTTGGCGCCATGTACTCGAACTCGCTTGCTCAGACGTTCCAGCATCGTCTCCGCGGTGTCGTGGTATTTGCGACTGCCGACCAGGTGATTTACATTCCGAAGAATGCGGGCAAGCCGATTGCATGGATGGGAACTGTGGGCCTGAGCGATGGCACGTGTCCGCCGAGCATGGGACGTAGCGCCCGCGACAGGATTTTGAGGAACAACGGTCCTGAAGGCCATACGGACTGCACTAGCGAAAAGGCAACGGAATTCTCTGGTGGCGGTGGCCATGTGTGTTATGACTACAAGACGGTCGATCCGCGCTTCCCTGTGAAGTGGTGCACCTTCAATGGCGGCCACCAGTGGGATATGCGTGAAAACGGCAAACTGTGGGCATCCGACATCGGCTGGGAATTCATCACGCAGTTCTGATTTGAGTTTTTTTTCACACCCCAAAACAAAGCCTTTCCGTAAGGGAAGGCTTTTTCTTTCTTCTTCCCTTTTCAAAACTATGTATATTACAAGTATGAGTTTTTCTGGTTTTCGCCTATTGTGTTTGAGCGCTTTTGCTAAGCTCTCCCTGATATTTGTTTTGGTGGCTTTTTTTCAGGCCCCGCTCTTTGCGGCTGGTCTCGTGAAGCAGTCTATCGACACGACCGATGCGATGGCGACGCTCGAAAATTTCGACCGCGGATTCTATACGCCGCAAGTGTTGCACATCAAGCCTTCGGGCGGCAAGGCGATTGAAAAACCGTATGGCAAGCTGTTGCACTTGCGGGCGGAGATTTCTGAATTCAGCAGCAACGCATGGCTTTCGATTGACACGACAGGCGGGAAACGCGATACGATTCGCGGCAAGAACCAGGACCTCACCGAAGATGCGTTGAATGTGTTGCAGACAACGTTTGACAATATCCGCAAGAATAACGGGCATGTAATTGTACGTATCTGTTACGACCCGTGGTACAATGGCCGTAGCAACGTGACTCCGGATCACGAGTGGGTGCTCAAGCATGTGAAGCAGCTTGCGCCAGTGCTTTCGAAAAATACCGACGTGATTGTAGCGCTCGAGATGGGTATGCACGGCGCCTACGGCGAGATGCACAGCGATACGAACATCACTTACGACCGTATCGCGGAGGCGACGAACTTGATGTTGCGTAACACTCCGCCCGAGCTCAAGATTCTCACGCGCACGGGAAACTATTCGGCGAAAGTGCTTGGCTTTGACAACTGGGGCGTAGATTTCCATATCGACGGCGAGATGTTTGCCGAAATCGCGAAGGCGAAGGGTGATACGATGTATCGCGTGGGAATGTTCAACGACGGCTATCTCGGGACGCAGTACGATTACGGCACCTGGGGTGCCGACTGTGCGACATCCATCTGTCGCGAAGAAGGCGTGGCCTGGCTAGAGAAGTACGGCATCAACACGCCCTACGGTGGCGAGGCGCTCACGACGGCCGAGAATTACCAGGTCATCAATACGCCGGAATTTTTGTCGTACGAGGGCTTCCGCACGCATACGAGCTACCTGAACATCCAGTGGAACAACAACCTGGTCGACAGCTGGAAAAAGACACCCTTCAAGCAGAAGGATTTCGACTACGACCCGGCGCGTGTCGATTCGCTTTCGGGATTCAAGTACATCAACGACCACTTGGGTTACCGCTTTGTGCTGCGCGAATCGTGGCTGAGCGATACGGTGGGAAGTGACGGAATTTTACGTGCGAAATTGCGCATCCAGAACGTGGGCTTTGGCAACTTGACGCGCAAGATGAAGGTGTCGTTATATGTTCACGGAATGACTAATATCGGACCGCTAGATACAATCGCTGCACTCAATATCAATAAACCGCTTGAGCATGTCGATTTCATGAAGGTTCATAGCCGTAAAATTGAAATCAAGGGTGCCGATACGGTGATGACGTTTGACGGCAACAATGAACTTTCTATCGAGGCGGATGTGGGCTGTTTTTCGAACTGGTCTGGAGTCTGTTTGGATGTTGAATTAAAAGTTTGCAGTGAAAAGAACCCTGAGGATTGCATCCATTTTGCAAATAAAAATCCTTACGTGGGCAATTTAGAAAGCGATGCTTATATCGGAAAGTTTGTCATGGGAAATTGCGAACGGACTGCTATCCCGCACGCCTTCCCGGCTGCAGCCCAAAAGCAAAACGCTCCCTTCGTTCAGAGAGAACGCAACAGCGTGATTATCCGTGACGGCGAAAGACGTTACCGCATGAACGGTTCTAGATAAAATCGGGTTGGATGATTATGAAAAAGATTAGTTTGGTTGTTCTATTTATTCTTTTGTACTTGCCTATTGATGCCAACGCTTTTGAACCGACGGTTTCGCGGAAAAGAACTTTTGACGAGACGATTGATTCGGTTCTTTCGAAACGGATGGATCTCCCTCTTGTTCGTTCGAAACTGGAAAATCCCAATTCCAAATTCGTTCCCGTATATGGTCATGTCATGGACGCCAATGATACTCGTTCTTTTGATATAACTGATGACGAAGACATGTTTGTTGCGGAAAGTCTTTTCCTCGTGCTGAACGATCGCATGCTGCAAAAGAACGATTCCCTTTTGAAAAGGGCGACCCCAGATGTCCAAAGTCAGTACAAACGCTTAATGAACCGTTTCAACTTTATCAGTCTCGAAAAAATCAGGATTCATGTCGATTATTATTACGACCGTGCAAAAAAGGCGTGGGCCCGTCCGCTTGCGGATGATTCCGTCGTGACCATGAAGATGATTGTCAAGTCCGGCTATTTTCTTTACCAGGACAGAGATTCGTTTATTGGCATTCGCCGCTATGGCTTTTATGTTCCGATTTCGAACGTAAAAAGGATCTTTTTTAACGACGGCTATTCCGAAGTCCTCTGGAAAAGTCCAGACAAAGTTTCACTGGACTCGATGAAGGTTATACCTTACAAGCTTGTCGAGAAAATTCCACATGACAAGAGAATGGAAAACCGCAAGAAAGTCGAGAACCTCCTGAAAAACAGGGACTTTACGGCCATACCGTTTGTTCTGAAAGAAATGGACGAATATTGCGAATACAATTCGTGCCTTGACAAAGATGACTACAGACGTTACTTGAACGTGCTGAAAATACTTTATTGGAACGGCGTGTTCAAGCGCTTTTAAGGGAATGCCCGCTCAAGGCGCTTGCTCCGGTTTACTGCTTGCCGCCGACTAAATCTACAAATTCGCGGCACACGGTTTCTGGGTCCGGCTTTCCGAAAATGGCCGAACCGACGACGAAGATGTTTGCACCAGCTTCCTTGCAGGCGAGGATGTTGTCGAGCTTGACGCCCCCGTCGATTTGGATGTCGAGCTCAGGCTTCAACTGACGGAGCTCACGAATTTTGTCGAGACAATATGGAATAAGGCTCTGGCCGCCGAATCCCGGGTTCACTGACATGATCAGGACCATATCGACAATGTCGAGCACGTACTTGATGCTTTCGAGCGGCGTTGCCGGATTGATGGCCACGGCGGGCTTTACACCGAGTTCTGCAATTTGGTGCAGCAGACGGTCGAGGTGGTTTGTCGTTTCGGCGTGCACGCTGATGATGCTTGCGCCTGCTTTAGCAAATTCGCCCACGTACTTTTCGGGATTCTCGATCATCAGGTGACAATCGAGCGGGAGCTTGGTGCCCTTCTTCACGCAGGCGGAAATGCCCGGGCCGAAACTGATGTTCGGGACGAAGTGCCCGTCCATGATGTCCAGGTGGACGAGGCCGGCGCCTCCGTTTTCGATGGACTTGAGGCCGTTGCCGAGTTCGAGGAAGTTTGCGTTCAGGACGCTAGGAGCGATGATTTGTTTGAGCATGTTTCAAATATAGCAAAATAAATTTTTTTTTACTAAATTTGATTATGCTATAATTTAAGAGGAGATTATTATGTCGAAGAATTCAAAAACTGTAGTAGCGAAACCCGCTGCAAAAAAAGCGGAAGCCGTGAAGGCTCCGAAAACCATCGCCAAGAAGGCCGAAACCAAGGATGCTCCTGCAAAGGCTGCACCGAAGGCGGCAAAGACCGTGACGGCCAAGAAAGCCGCTGCTCCGAAAAAGATCGCCGTAGTGTTCGAAGCGGATTGTCCGCTCGCCACGACCGTTTCTGTTGCCGGTTCCTTCAATGACTGGGCTGTCGATGTCGATATGCTCAAGAAGGACAAGAAGACGGGCCTTTGGACCGCGAAGATTTCCCTCCTTCCGGGCGACTACGAATACAAGTTTGTCTGTGACGGAAAGAACTGGGACGAAGGCGAAAACAAGACCAAGCACGTGTAATTTAGACAACGATTGCGATCAGGAATAAACCATTTATGGATTTATTTTTGATAATTGGATATGATCGAAAACAGAAAACGCTGGTGTAAAAACCAGCGCTTTTCATTTGTAGAAGCCCGTATTCTTTTTGAATTCAAAAGAGCGCCGAACAAATTACTCGACGCATAGTTTTTTTAGTTGAAAAGATGTTCATAGCCGGGAATGCTCGTTCCCAGCAGATTGTTTTGATGCTTGAGCTCGACGACCTTCATTTCGGGAGACTGATATTCTTTTTTTTGTTCCATTTCGTTTTCCTTCGTTTTACTTTTTACAAAAAGATAATAAAAAAAGATCTTAATGTTGTCGATAAAAAATTGCGGACGACAAAAAATGGCTAAAAAAGGATATAAGTTGTTATGATGTCTGACACCATTTTCTTTACACAATTTGTAAAAAACGAGCAGATGAAAAAGCGTTCCTGATAGTGCATTCGAGTTCTTTTCTCTTGCCTTTCAGCCTTAAATTCCATTCCTCCTTGTTCACCCTCCTAATTCCTAATAATCCTAAGCCCTAGGCTCTAGGCTCTAGGTTCTATTTTCTAAATTTGCCCCTGTATGAAAAACTATTCCATCCCTGAAGAAGTATTTTTGAAAGCGGCTAGTGAATACGGCACTCCGCTTTGGCTCTATGACCGTGCGACTATTGAACGCGCTGTGAGCGACGTGAAGGTTTTTGACAACGTGCGTTTTGCGCAGAAGGCTTGCCCGAACCTCTCTGTCGTCTCGCTCATGAAAAAGCTTGGCTGCGTCGTGGATGCGGTGAGCGCTGGCGAAATTGTGCGTGCGCTCAAGGCCGGTTTCAAGGGTGGTCAGGAAAAGGGCAAGGTCCCGGAAATCGTCTATACGGCGGATATCTTCGACCGTGACGCTCTTGAACTTGTCAAGAAGTACGACATCCACGTGAACGTGGGCTCGCCGGACATGATCCAGCAGCTTGCCGATTTTGGCGTGAAGTCTGAATTGACGCTCCGCGTGAATCCAGGCTTTGGCCACGGGCATTCGAGCAAGGTCAACACGGGTGGCCCGCTCAGCAAGCACGGCGTGTGGCACGAGCAGATCAAGGACTGCATCAAGCTGGCGCAGAGCAACGGCATGTGGATTACTGGACTCCACATGCATATCGGTTCGGGTTCCGACTTTGAACATCTTTCCAAGGTTTGCGATGCCATGTGCGACGCTAGCCGCCGCTTGGGGTCCCATCTCCGCACAATTAGCGCGGGTGGCGGTCTGCCGATTCCGTACCACGAAGAAGACAAGGCGAACCGCATCGACGTGAAGGCTTATTACGACCTCTGGGACAAGGCTCGCAAGAACATCCAGCAGAGCATCGGTCATGAAGTCCACCTCGAAGTGGAACCGGGCCGTTACCTTGTTGCAGAAAGCGGATTCCTGATGGCCGAAATCCGTGCGGTCAAGAAGCAGGGCGATAATTTGTTCTACCTCTTGGACGCTGGCTTTACCGATCTCGTGCGCCCGAGCTTCTACGGCAGTTACCACGGCATTTCCGTGATTGCCCGCGACGGTCGCGAAATGAACGAGATGGTCGATGCCGTCGTGGCGGGCCCGCTCTGCGAATCCGGTGACGTGTTCACGCAGGAAGAAGGCGGCTTTGTCGTGACGCGCAAGCTCCCGAAAGCGAAGGTCGGCGACTTGTTGATTCTCCATGATGCGGGTGCTTACGGCGCCGCCATGAGCAGCAACTACAACAGCCGTCGTTACGCTGGCGAAGTCATGTTCACGAAGGGCGAACTTAAAGTCATCCGCGAACGCCAGACTTTTGAGCAGCTCCTCCAAAACGACAGAATTATCGAATTATAAACTTCGCATAGCTTCGTTTCTAACTCAATAATGAACTTTGCGTTGTATTGCGGTGTTGCGATAATACGTCATGCTGAGTGGCGAATAGCCGCGAAGCATCCAGTTAAAGTTTTACGTAAAATTAGCGGAGCTATTGCTCCGCTTTTTTAATGTAGAGAGAATACGTCGCACCCGCGAAAGCGACCCCATAGCCCATACCTAAATTACTACCTTTGTCCTCGCTATGGGAAACTTACGCGCGATTCTCATGCCCATCGCAATCCTTGCGGGCATCCTCATTCCTCAAGCGCACTTTTTAGCGCCGCTCTTGCCGTTTACGATCGGCATCATGATGTTCCTTACGTTCGTAACGAAAATCCCGCCGCAGACGCACGGCTACACGTTCAAGATCGAAGCTCGTGCGTTTGTTGCAAGCCTCGTGATTATCGCCGCCCTTTGGGGCATTGTGGAGTTGTTCCATTTGCCGCGCGAAGTGCTGCTTGGCGGTGCGATTATCGCGCTTTGCCCGCCCGCGAATGCGGCGCCTGCTATGGCGAAAATGCTTGGCGGCAGTGCGTCCTTGGCGCTCAAGATTTTCCTTAGCGGAAACCTGATTGCGTGCTTCAGCATCCCGATAGTCTTTGGCTACTTGACGGGAGCGGAAACAAACTTGTCTGAAATTGCGATGAGAATATTCAACACGATCCAGCCGATTATCAGCATTCCGCTTGCGTTTGCGTTCGGGCTCCGCAACTTTTATCCGGAACTCGCCGACCGTGCCGCGAAATTCCAGAAGTACACGATGTTCGTCTGGACGTTTTCCGTGTTCATTATTTTGTCTAAGGCGAGTTTTGACATCCGCGAGATGGGTTTTGCCGACTTGTGGAATAGCGGAAAGCTCCCGCTCATGGCCGCGGTTTCGCTTGTGCTTTGCATTTTGCAGTTCTGGCTTGGCTGGATTTGCGAACGTGGCCGCCGTCCCATCGAAGGTTCGCAGAGCATGGGCCAAAAGAACACGACACTCGTGATTTGGGTCTCAAGCCTTTATGCGGGCCCGGTCGTGGCGCTTGCTCCCACATGCTACGTTGTATGGCAAAATCTCGTGCTCAGCTACATGACCGCGAAAATCAAGCCGAAAAAAGATAATTAAGATAATTCAGTTTTTTCACAATTCCTAACTCCTAAATCCAAGTTTCGAATTATCTAAGCTCTAAGTTCTACCGACAAAACCCTATACCTTCACTGGATCATGCTCCTACGAACCTAAACGATACTCGCCACTTTAGTGGCCTAGTAGAGTTATGCTCTTTGAGTATAATTCAACTAAGGCTCTAAAGAGCCAAGTTTCATATATCGGGGTGAACCCCTCAGGATGACGTCCCTAAGTTCTACCAACTATTTCTCCATTCCCCTTGTTTTTTTGCCAAAGAACAGTTTATATTTGTATCAAGGGGACTTAGTTATGGGGATTCCAAAATACATATATCTGTTTATTGCGCTAGCCGTTATATTGTTTATAACGTTCTTTATTCGTGACTGGACTGTTTTTTATCAGTGCGGTGCCGTAGAATCCTGCCTAAAAGATTCGAGCCAATATCAGCATATCACAAAGTTCCTTGTTCCGGTTATCGTAGCCGCAATGACCATATTTATTGGTAAGAGGGCCGTTGGCGTTCGGGACCGCCGTTTTTTGCAGGCTGCTTTCGCAATGATTGTTTGTGCGGACGCCTGCTTTAAAATTGGCCACAATTACGTCATTCCCTTCGAGGAAAATACCGGGGAGTTTATTTCGTTCGGAATCATCTTTTTCCTGCTGGCGCAGCTTTTGCTCGTCTTTAGGCATACGCGGGTAAGCGAAGAAGACCGGTCCTTCCCGTGGATTTTGTTTTTCCCGCTGGCCATTGCAATTTCGATGGCGGTACTTTATCTGTTCGGCATCTACGATTCGATAATGTTCTTTGCGTCCATATCTTACGGGCCGTTCCTGTTATGTTCTCTGTACGCCGCATGGAAATCTGCGAGTACGGGCTTTTATCCACAACGGAACGCTAGGCAGATTATGCTTGGAATGATTTTCTTTACGTGCTGTGACTTCCTCACGGGGCTCTCCCTCATGACCGGGGCCGATCATTCCGGCCAGGAGATCATGGCGGTCATCTCGAATAATTTTATTTGGTGTTTTTATACTCCGGCCCTTATTTTACTTGCCCTGAGCGGCTATCGTCATTACGATTAGGTGTGTTTGGAAGATTCCGTCGTAAAAAATTCTATTTTTTCCTCTGTCCAGAGAGGTCATGATGATTATTGATTTGAAAGGCATGGAAACGACGGTGCTCCCGAACTTTAAGGGGGGCGAAAAAGAATACAAGGCCAAGATGTATTTTGACGGAACGACGCGCATCATGCATGGCACGCTTGAACCCGGGGCGTCTATCGGGTTCCACAAGCACGAATCCAACAGCGAAATCATGTTTTTCGTGGCGGGTAAGGGCAAGGTGCTTTTCGATGACGGCGTTGAATACGTCGAGGCGGGGCAGTGCCATTTTTGCCCGAAGGGTCATTCCCACAGTTTGATTAACGAGGGTCCGGAAAATCTCGTGTTTTATGCGGCCGTTCCGGAACTTGGATAAGAGATTGCCACGGGAGCTGCGCTTCCACGCAATGACAATTTTTAATTTATTGGAGAAAATCTATGTCTAAACTGATGCGTTCTATTTCGGGTATTCGCGGAATCGTGGGCGATACTCTTACCCCGCAAGTCTTGCAGAGCCATGTGCGGGCTTTCCTCGAAATCACGAAGGCGAAACGCGTGGTGATTGGTCGCGATAGCCGCCCGACGGGGGAGGCGATTGTGCAGTATGTCGCGGGCATTTGCCGCCTTTCCGGAGTCGATGTCATCGATGTCGGTCTTTCGACGACTCCGTCCGTGGAACTCTTGACGACGCATTTCAAGGCGGATGCGGGCATCATCATCACGGCGAGCCACAACCCGCTCGAATGGAACGCTCTTAAGTTCCTCAACAGCAAGGGGCTTTTCTTGGGCCCGGACGATGTCAAGCTACTTTTTGCGCTTGCCGACGAGAACAAGTTTGATTATTCCGACTACCGCGCCATGGGCAAGTACGAAGTTGCCCCGGATGCGGACGGCATCCACATCGAGGGGACGCTCAAGATTCCGTTCGTGGATGTCGATGCCATCAAGGCGAAACATTTCAAGGTCGCGATCGATGCCGTGAACGGCGCCGGCAGCTTTATCGTGCCTCGCTTGCTCGAAGCGCTCGGCTGTGAAGTTGTCCGAGTCCATTGCAATCCGGACGGCACGTTCCCGCGTGGTGCCGAACCGATTCCTGCAAATCTTGGAGACTTGCGCAACGCCGTAAAAGAGAATGGTTGTGCGGTGGGCTTTGCCGTTGACCCGGATGCGGACCGCTGCGCCCTCGTGGATGGCTTGGGACAAAGTATCGGCGAAGAGTACACGCTTGCAATTGCGACCGACGAAGTCCTTAGCCTTCAAAAGGGTAGCGTCTGCGTGAACCTCTCCACGAGCCGCATGAACGAAGATGTCGCCTTGAAGTACGGCTGCAAGTTTAGCCGTGCCAAGGTGGGCGAAATCAACGTGAGCCTCCAGATGATCGAGAACGGTTGCGTCATCGGCGGCGAAGGAAACGGCGGCGTGATTTTGCCGGCGCTCCATTATGGACGCGATAGCCTCGTGGCGGTCGCGCTAGTGCTCAGCTGGATGGCCCGCCACAACGGTGGTCCGGAAAAGTTCGTTGCCGAAAATCCGGCCTACGTGATGCCGAAGAAAAAGTTCGAGCTTGGCGACAAGAAGGTCGCGGACATTCTCCCGAAGGTAATGATGGAATTTGTCGGCTGGAAAACGGACGATCGCGACGGCCTTTGGCTCGGGAAGGAAAATTCCTGGGTGCATGTGCGTGCTAGCAATACCGAGCCCGTCATCCGCGTGATTGCCGAAGCTCCGACGGCTGAGGAGGCCGAAGCGCTTTGCGCAAGAGTGGAAAAACTCATCTAGTAGGATGTAGACAGTGGATGTCATGCCGCACTTGTTGCGGCATCGCCTTTTACCATCTTTCTGAGTTTTTCGGATGTTGGCGGTAACGTCATCCTGAGTGCGTAAGCACGAAGGATCCAGTTACATTATTTGTTGCATTGTCACCCCGGACGCCGTTCCGGGGTCAGTTTTTTAGAACTGCGTGATGAATTCCCAGCCGGTTTCGGTTGTCCACACTTTGCCGTCTTCGCGGGGGGAGTATGAGTGCTCGCCGTCGAATGTGCACCATTTCACGGGGAAACGCGGATCGACCGTCTTGTAGTCGTAGCATACGTGCTTGCCGCCTGAGTATTCTTCGGCCTGTTCTCCTCTAGCGTCGGTGAAGTTTCCGTCTGCATCGGGCTTTCCGTTGTTCTTAAGAATCCTGTCGCGGGCGCTGCGGCCAAGCTTTGGCGTACAGAGGTTGTCGCTCATGCCAACGGTTCCCATCCATGCGATAGGCAAACCCTTGTTCTTCGGCATGTAAATCACCTGGTCCATCGTCGCGAATACCACCACACCACGCAAGCGGTGCTGGAAATCCTGCGCAAGGGCGTTAGAGAACATAGCGCCGAAGCTGAACCCGATGGAGAACACGCGTGAAGTATCGATGCAGAGATTCTCGTTTAGGTAGGTGAGGAACTCGTCGAAGAAGACGTGGTCCTTGTCGTCCCCGCAACGCCATGGATTTTCCTTGCCGTTTTCGTCCGTGTATCCGTGCGGTGCCACAAAGATGGTATTTTCCTTGGCGCCTTTTTGATTGCGGAATCCGTAGTAGGCTTCCCTCGTTGCCACGTTCTTGGCGGAACCGCCCATGTAGTGCATACCGAATACAAGGCGGTAGGGCTTGTTCTTGTCGTAATTCTCGGGCATGGTGAGGTAAATTTCGTGCTCGATGCCGCCACCGGTGAACATGAAGTTATCCTTGAGTGTATTGTCCTTGCCGCAGCCCTTGCTAGGCGTGGGCGCATTGCCCATCGCATAACCGAATGCGTAAGTCTGCTCGCCGGGGGTTACGGAACTCGCCTTTTTGAGCTTCAGGGTTACGGTCGTGTCGAGGTTCGGAATTGCGACTTTCAGCGTGTCGAACCCGGAAGCTATGACACGGAGCGTGTCCCCGTCACCCGGTTTTAGCAAAGCCTTATGGCCACGTTTGTCGTAAGTTGCATCTGCGGTGGCGCTAAAACGGGAACCGTTCGCGGTGAACCGGACCGTTTCTATGGCGCTACCCACGCGGACCTTCGCAAAGTACGTGCCTTGGGCGGTCACGCCCTGCCTCAAGTCGACTTGGCCTGAACCGAGCAAATCCTGGCGGAGAACACGGTTCCCCATTACGTCGAATATGCTCACCTGCACGGGGGCGTTGCTGCTCTGCGAAAAACGGAGCACCCCGTCGGAGATGCTGATGTGCCCGGGCTTGAAACTGCCGGAAGGCAAGGAAACCTCCTTCTTTTCGTAAGGCAAGGAAACCTCCTCCTTTTCGTGGAGGGTGAATTTGCCATCTTTATCAGTCTGGGTGGAATCTCCCTTGATGAGGAGTTTTACGAAGGCGTTCGAGACTGGAGCCCCGGCTTCGTCGGTTACGGTTCCGGCTAGCGTGAACGCTGATGCCGTAGAAAGCGCTGTTAAGAGCGCAAGAGGAAATACGAAAAAATTCGCTTTTTTCATTTTTTTTAGCTCCTTTCTCGTAACCCCATCGGCAGTCGATTTTAATCGATGGCCAATATAGATAATATAATTTTTTTTAGAACAAAAGGAACGTGGTAAACAAAAATTTCTAAAAGCGATACTCGCTTGCATGCTTTTTATGAGGTCATCCTAAAGTCAGTCATCCTAGAGCCTAGAACAGTCATCCTGGAGGGAGCGCATGCGACCGATAGGATCCAGTAAAGTCTAGCTATTATATATAACACTTTTTTATATAAATTTATAATAGAATGGTTTAAACATAGGAAAAACCCCTTATGAAAAGGGAAATGACCAAACTTGGATTTGAAAAACTGCTCGCTGTTTTGGCGGTTGTTCTCGTATGCGTATGCATGTGGGGATGCTCGGATGATGTGTCGTTTAGATGGAGTGATGGGAGAGGTCGGCTATTATTCGGATGTCTCATGTGGTCATGATAGAATGATGGTTTACAACTATCGAGTTCAGGAGAATGGGCCGCGTTGGAGTGATTCGTTAACAAATAAGAGCAATGGCTACCATTGGTATCAGATGACGGATTCTGTTTTTTGGCGTTGGGAAGGAGATAACATTTTTTTGTGGAAAGTGGGCGAAAAAGCTCACGAAATGAGATTGGCGTGGAAAAATGACGGATGCTCTGAATCTTTTAAAATAGACCGAATTCGTCACTGGCTTGATGGGAAATTTATTGCTCTGGGTGGAAAACTTGATGCTGATGGAGAAAATTGCCAGTATGCGGTTCTGGATACTGCTGCGAAAATAATTGTTTATAAACGTCTTGATAAAAATTTGGAATGGATTAAGAAATGTGATGATGTTAGAGCTTGGGGCGAAGATGTTTATTGCTTGTATTATGATGCTTCCTCTGCGAATATTTATTTGAAAAATGAAAATAAAATGAAGGATAGTATTTTGATAGAAAATCAAAAATGGATTTCTGGTGCCTTTTTTTTGGGTAAAATGATTCTTGCTGATGGAAATTTATGTGAGTATAAAGATGCGTGGGTATGTTATCCTAGACAAGGTGTTTTGAAAATGGGATTTCATGCGAATAACGGTATAATTTTACAGTTCTAAAAGTAACATAGAGATGGTTATGAAAGAAATAGTTGCTTTAATGATGGTTTTAGCCATCATGGGTTGGGCGATTCCAAAACCGATGGAATCCGTTACAAATTACAATGTATTGATGGTTCATGGTGCGTATGGTTCTGATAAATGCTTTGATCTATTAACTAATTACTATTGACTAATAACTATAAACTAACAACTACAAACTAATTCCAAAAAAGGGCTCGCCAATCGGCGGGCCCTCAATGTTGGAGGTGTATGAAGAGGAATTAGAATTGTTCGAAGAACTTGTGGACTTCTTCGGGAACCCAGGTGCTTTCCCAGTTCCAGCCGACGCCCATGTTGCCGGTGTCGTGGGCTGTCCACTGGTGGTCACCGGGCCAGCTGCACCACTTGACGGGGAAGCGTTCATCGACGTTCTTGAAGTCGTAGCACACATGTCCGGTGTTGCCCTTGACTTCTTCGGGCTTTTCGCTGCTCGCGTCGGTGAGGTTTCCGTCGGCATCGGCTTTGCCGTTACGTTTGAGGATTCTCGGGAGGGCGCTGGTCTTGGCGCGGTTGTAATCGCAGCGTCCGTCATTTACGCCGTGAACGTTCATCCAGGCGATAGGCAAGTTCTTCATGGAGTTGCCTTCGGGGAGCCAGATGTTGTAATCGGCCACGGCGTAGGTGGCGCCGGCACGGACGCGGTTCTGCATGTCTTGCATCAGGGAGTAGCTGAACATGGCGCCGTAGCTGAAGCCCGTGATGAATACGCGGCTCGTGTCAATGCAGTAGTTCTCGTTCAGGGTGGTGAGTGTCTGGGCGAAGAAGTCGTGGTCGGCCTGGCCCTTGTTCCACAGGCCGCCAATTGCGTCGAGCGAAACGAAAATGTAGTCGCCGTTCTTGTCGAGCACTTGCTGGCCGTAGTACGGAGTCGGATGGTCGTAGTCGGCTTGGTGGTGCACGAAGTCCTCGCCATTGCTGCCGTAGCAGTGCAGCGCGAACAGCACCTTGTGCGGCTTGTTGTTGTCGTAGTTCTTGGGCAGGGTGATGAAGTAGTTGCGGGTGTCGCTGCCGACCTTGATCTGGAACTGGTCGCCGTTTTCAACGCTCTTGGTCTTTTTCAGTTGGGAGGCCGAGCCGCAGCCTTTACTCGGAGTCGGCTTGTTGCCGATGGCGTAACCGAATTTGAATGTCGGTTCGGGAGGGACCGTCTTTTTGAGTTTCACGTCAAGGGTCGTGTCGAGTGTGCCGAGCGGCACGGAGAGCGTGTCGAAACCTTCGGCGACAAACTGGATGGCTTCGCCTGTCTGTGCACCTTTCAAGAGTGCGTTTGCGCTTTGTACCCCGAGAGAACGGTTCGTTTCACCGTTCGTCATGAACTTGAAATTTTGCTTGGCGCTACCGACAGAAACTTGTGCGAAATACGTGCCGCGCACGCTGAGGCCCTTGCTCAAGTCGTACGTGCCGGAACCCTGCAACGTCTTTTTGAGAATCTGGTTGCCGAGCAAGTTGTAAATTTTTACCTGTACAGGCTGGGAGCTGCTTTGGGAATAAGAAAGGATTCCGTTGCTGATGCTTATGTATCCGACGGAGTTCCTGAATGACGGGTGGATGGCGTCGGAGGAGTCTTTTTCATCTTCGTGGATGGTGAATTTGCCCTGGTCGTCCGTCGTTGCGGTTTTGCCTTCCTTGAGGAGGCTTACCGAGGCGCCCTTGAGGGCCTTGCCCTGATCGTCGGATACGGTTCCGCTAATGGTATAGGCCGATGCGGCGCTACAGAATGCCAAAAGGCACGCCGTTGTCAAAAGATTAGGTATTTTGTTTGTCATGAGTACTCCTTTTCCCAAACTCTTAATGAATGGTACACCTTGCTATAAACGAATATAAACTGCAATGTGGCTAAGATTACGCGCGGAGCCTCTATGCTTATGGATGAATTGTCTATAAAAAGATATTTACGGTAAAGAATAAGCGCATTGCCATTCTGAGTTGATTATGATTGGAATGTCGTCATTCTGAGTGAAACGAAGAATCCAGTGAAGTTCTGAATGTTACGACAAGAAATTACTGGATCCTTCGGGCTTTTACCCCTCAGGATGACGGGTGTGAGAGGCATTAGGATGACGGTAAAAAAAAACGGCTCCTGAGGGGAGGAACCGCTTTTGGTTGAGAGCTGATTATGAAGTTTCTTTAGAACTGGTCGAAGAATTTGTGGACTTCTTCAGGAACCCAAGTGTTCTGCCAGTTGCCGTTGTCGAAGGCGGTCCACTGGTGCGGACCGTTCCAGCTGCAGAACTTGACCGGGAAGCGTTCGTCCACTGTCGTGAAGTCGTAGCAGAGATGTCCGCTGCCACCGACTTCCTTCGGCTTTTCAGCGCTGGCATCGGTGAAGTTGCCATCTGCGTCGGCCTTACCGTTGTTCTTGAGGATGCGCTTGAGTGCGCTGTCACGAGCGCGGTTATATTGGCAGGTGCCGTCATTTTTGCCGTGGACGGCCATCCAAGCGATCGGCAAGCCCTTGTTCTTCGGCAAGTAGATGTTGTAGTCAGCGGTTGCATAGACAGCGACAGCGCGCAGGCGGTCTTGCATATCCTGAGCCATGGAGTTCGTGACCATGGCGCCGAAGCTAAAGCCCGTCATGAACACGCGGCTGGTGTCAATGCAGTAGTTTTCTTCGAGAGTCGTAAGCAACTGGTTGATGAACTTGTGGTCCTTGTCGCTAGATACGCTCCACGGCATGCCGTCGGTATCGCCACGCGGAGAAACGAAGATGAATTCGCCCTTGGTGTCGAGTTTCTGTTGGCCGTAGTACGGAGACGGATGATCCTGGTCCGGAGAGTGGTGGACGAAGTCTTCGGCGTTAGAGCCCATGCAGTGCATGGCGAAGAGCAACTTGTAAGGTTTCTTGTTGTCGTAGTTCTTTGGCAAAGTGAGGAAGTATTCGCGGTTTTCGCTGCCGACTCTCAATTCGAAACGGTCGCCGTTTTCGACACTCTTGGTTTTTTGCAGCTTGGAAGTCGTGCCGCAGCCCTTGCTCGGGGTCGGATCGTTTTTCAAGGCGTAGCCGAACTTGAATGTCGGTGCCGGAGGTTCGATTTTCTTGAGTTTTACGTCGAGGGTCGTGTCGAGCGTGCCGAGCTGCACGGTGAGCGTGTCGAAACCTTCTGCGATAAAGCGGATGGCTTCGCCTGCTTGAGCATCCTTCATGAGGCTGCCTGCATGCATGCCCAGGGAACCGCCGTAGCTACCGTTGGTCGTGAATTTGAACTTCTGCATGGCGCTGCCGACGGAAACCTGCGCAAAGTATGTACCCTGGGCCTTGATGCCCTTGCTCAGGTCGTACGTGCCGGAACCTTGCAGCGTTTTCTTGAAAATCTGGTTGCCGAGCGAGTTGAAAATCTTCACCTGTACAGGCTGCGTGCTGCTCTGGGAATAAGAAAGGATGCCGTTGTTGATGCTGACGTATCCGACGGAGTTCCTGAAAGCCGGATGGATTGCCACGTCCGGGGAATCTGGCGGCGTGACAATTTCGTCTTCGTGGATGGTGAATTTGCCCTGGTCGTCCGTCGTTGCGGTCTTGCCTTCCTTGAGGAGGCTTACCGAGGCGTCCTTGATGGCCTTGCCTTCTTCGTCAGAAACGGTTCCACTAATAGTGTAGGCAAATGATGTGGTACATAGCGCTGCGATACATGCAGCAGAAATAAATGAAAGGCTTTTTGCTCTCATCTTAACACTCCTTTGTGAAATCCAAACATCTTTTTGTCCTCATCGGACTATCCCAAACCCCATTGACCCTTCTAATTTATTCTTCTAAAAAAAGATAAATGGGTGTGTAAAAATATTGTTATGGACGATTTATCCATGGTTTTTTTGAGCGAAAAAAGCCAATTTTTAGATGTTTTTTAATGTCTGAGTTAACATTTTTGCCGATAGGTAAATGAAATTTTATATTAGTGGTATGAACCACATCGCAATTTTCATTGACGCGGAAAATCTTACCAACTGGATTAAGCATGACGGCGTGCAGTCGCTCATGGACGAACTCTTGCCTCTGGGGCAAATTGTTGTGCGCAAGGCTTACGGCAAGTGGTCTTCGCGCGAACTTATTTCTCTGCAATCGACGCTCAATGAAAACGGCTTTGAACTGGTGCACACGTTCCATCCGGTGAGCGGCAAGAATTCGACGGACATCAAGATGACCGTCGATACGATGGAAGTCGCGCTCGATTCCCAGGTGCAGTGGATTGTACTTGCCACAGGCGATTCCGATTTTTCACCCTTGTTCCGCAAGCTTCGCGAGCAGGGCAAGGAAGTGATTGGCGTGGGGCCCAAGTCACCGCTGAGCGAGTGCGTCAAGAATTCGTGTTCGAGGTACATCTATACCGACGATACGACATCGGCGGACGACGATTCGGGCGACGACGCCCCGGATGCGAAGGACCGCACGAACTTGATGGTTTCCGAAAAGATTGATTCCATGGAAATGCTCCGGAACGTGCTGCAAAAAGAAGACGGCCCGATTCTGCTTGCGGCGTTAAAGCCCAAGATGCTCGGTATCGACAACGCCTTTAACGAAAAACGCCTCGGGTTCAAGACGTTCAAGGATTTCGTGAAGTCGGCGGACTTTGTTCAAATGAACGATGTCGGTGGCGGTTCCTACACGGTCGCCCTTGCAGATCAGAAAGTCACCGTCGAAGAAGATTCCCAGATGATTTTGGCGAAGGCGCTCAAGCGCAAGGGCTGGGACATGTTCCCGCGCAACATGCTCAAGAAAATTTATGCGGAAGCTTGCGACATTACTTCGTTCGTGCCCATGAGCAAGCAGGACCTGGTTCAGGAAATCGTCGCGAAGAATATCGCCGGGACCACGAGCAGCATCATCAACCGTGCGTTGGGAACGTTCTTCAAGGCGAAACTCGTGACGGTCAGCGGCGGTGATGACAAACTCTGGACCGTTGCGGAAACCAACCAGTATTGGAAGGAAATTGACAAGGCGATGCTCGACAGGCTCCGCGTAAGCTTGAAGGAATCCGGTCAAAAAGTCCCCAAGAAGGATATCGTCGCTATTTTGTACGGAAAGTACGCCGAAGGCGAAGCTGAAAAGCTGGTGTAGCGGCTACGCCGCGGTAGGCAGTGGCTAGTGGTTAGTGATTAGTGATTATGAATTAAAAGTTAAAAATGAAAAATGGTAAATTCACTCTTCACTATTCATTCTTCATTTCATTATCCTGTTTACTAACCACTGCTAACTAACCACTTCTTAGTCCAGCTTGCCTTGGTATAAATCCAGCAGATTGCGTGCTAGCAAACTTGTGTATTTTGCGTTCGTGAGCGTCGATTGGGCGCTTTCGAGGCGGTTCTTTTGCGAAAGGTAGTCTGTGTAGGTGAGGGCGCCTACGTTACGTTGTTCTTCGGCGACCAACAAGGCTTCGTTTTCGGCTTCGACCTGAAGAATTGCCGCTTTCCACTGCATGTCGGCGCTGAGAGCGTTCAGGTAGAGTTTCTCGATACTGTTTTCGAGCGACTTTGCCTGTTCCTTGAGCGAGACTATGCTTTCGGTTTCGCTAAGCTGGGCCTGCAATACTTTGTTTTCGGTGGCTCCGCCGTCAATAATCGGAATGCCGATGTTCAACGAAATGCTGTGCGAATAACCGTTTTTCACCTGGGTCCCGTAGTTGCCGGATTTCCACGCCTGGAGGCCTGTACTTGCGCTTGCGCCGAGCGAAACCTTGATGGATTTGCCCTTGCCCGCGATTTCGGTATTCTTCTTTGCGACCTGGATGGAAATACTGTCGGACTTTAATCCGGGGTCGTTGTCTTGTGCGATCTTTTGGAGTTCATTGAGCGATGGAATTGGGTCGAGGGCGTCAGGCGTCTGGATGTCGGATTCAGGTGCGGATACTTCGAAACTTTCGCTTTCGGGGAGTTCGAGAAGTTGCCTGAGGGTGGTCTTTGCCGTGCTTACGTTCAGTTGTGCCGCAAGCTGTGCCGCTTCTTTCTGCAAGACGTTTGCCTGCGACTGTGTCAAGTCTTTCTTGGTGATGGAGCCTGCTTCGAACAGCGTGTTGTAGTGCTCGAATTCCGCTTTGGCCAGTTCGACGGAGGCGTCGGCGGTGTGCAGTTTTTCGATGGCGGCGAGCAAGCTCATGTAGGCGTTCAGGACGCTTTCCTGGATGCTACGTTCGGTTTCCTTTGTCGAAAGGCGCGTGGCTTCCTTGTTCAGTTCGCTGGCGTTGATGGAGAGCTTGGTAGTCCCCCCGTCCCATAAGGTATAAGAAGCGTTAAGGCCTACACTTAAGCGGTAATGGTCCTGTGGGCTGTTTCTGAACGGGGAATCGTAGAGGGAGTTGCCGATGCTCGCCGAAAGGGTGGGGTAGTTCCCGACTTTTGCTTGTTCTATGCTGACGTCCGCTTTTTGTTCACGGATTTTGGCGGATTCGAGTTTAAGGCTTTTATCTTTCGCCTGCTTGAGGCATGCACTTAAGGTCCAGGGACCATCAGCGAAAACAAGGGATGCTGATGCAAAAATACCAAGAACGACTGCTTTTTTGTAATTCATACCTTTTAGATGCCCCAGCTATATAATTTGGTTGCTTGATTTTTAAGATAGAAATTTTTGGCTAATCGCCTGAAGTATGTTCTTTTGTATCTATAAATCTTGAAAAGTACGTCATGCGGGCGGGGCCCCAGCTCGGAGTTTTTTACCCATCCTGGCGCAAGCGCCAACCTTACGGCTCAGCAATGGGTCTGCAAGCAGCTCCGCTGCGTTCGCCTTTTAAGGTTGTGGCCGACGCTTTCATTCTCTAAACGTTAATTTATTTGCTCAAAAATGAATACTTATCTCGCTTAATACTGAATATGTATATCGCGAGGTTAATAATGTTTGTGTTGGATTATGGAAATTGTAGAAAATGTACAAACACAAAAAGGCTCCCGTGCGGAAGCCTTTTCGAATGGACGGTACTGGATTTGAACCAGTGACCTCTGCCGTGTGAAAGCAGCGCTCTAAACCAACTGAGCTAACCGTCCGAAGTGAGAGCAAATATAGAAAAGCTATTGAAAGTTGTCAAGTGGTTTTGAGGTAATGAGGTCGGGCTTACGCCCTTTGAGGTTTTCGGCTCGCTCGTTACACTCGCTTTGAGGTTTATAAAACGCACCGTAGGTGCCTTATTTTAGCCCAAAGCCTTGCGATAGCAAGGCGTGCCCATACCCCATAGCTCAAAGCGGCAAAGCCGCTGCTACAAGTACTTGTCTTCGGCGGCGCGGAGGATGCTGAGGAACTCGGCCGGGGTCTTGGAGGCGATGAGGTCCTTGCGAACGTTGCCGTCGGCGAGCAAACGGCTCACGGAGGAGAGCGCCTTGAGATGCGGCCCCACGGTATTGCCCGGGCTCACGATGAGGATGAGCAGGAATACCGGTTCGCCATCGAAGGACTGGAAATCCAGGCCTTTTTCTATAGTGGCTGCGACCATGCACATGCGATCTACATAGTCAATCTTCGCATGCGGGACGGCTAGTCCGCAACCGATACCCGTGGAACGGCTTTGTTCGCGGTTCCAGATGGCTTCAAAAATTTCATCGCGGTGGTCAAGTTTGTAGGCGCTGCAAAGAGTATCGACCAGTTCGTTGAGGATAGCTTCCTTAGTTTCGCTGGAAGAATTGATCAAAATGCAATTATCTACAAATCTTTCAGATAGACGCATGGTTTATACTGTTCCTTTTGATGTTTTTATCAAACAAATATTTTAGAAAAAATTTGCCTTTTGGAGAGGTTTATATCTAAAATATGTTCAAAAAAGAAGATAATTCTATTTGCGAAGTAGTGGTTTCGAGCCTGTCGATTGCTTTTCTCATGAGTCCGACGTCAATTTGACCGGGGGCGGCAGCCTTCCCGATGGATCCGTAAGTGAGGTTCGCTCCTTCCTTCAGGGACCAGACGCGGCTGAGTTTTCCGGTTTCGCCCATGCCGAACGCGGCAACGAGCTTGAACCCTTTTGCTTTTTTTGCAAACTTGTAGAGGCGCGTACAGTCGTCGTCGGAGTTGCTCATGGCGGCGATTTTGATGCCGTCCGCCTTGACCCGTTTAGCGTCGGTGAGATAGTTCTTGAGTTCGAGGTCGCTCGGGATGCGGGTGAAGTTGTGCTCGGAAACGAGGATTTTCACGCCTCTCGGGGTGGCGAGCTCGCAGAGTTCGTCGTAATCGTGGAGGCAGTCGCGTTCGAGGTCCAGCCATTCTGGAACGTCCGGAGCTTCGAGAATTTTTTTCCACAGGGCGGGGCGTTCGACGGCTCGGGCGTTGGAGAATGTTCCGCCGTCCCGTCTGAGACGGATGGTGCCAAGAAGTATCACGTTTGGAATGATTTTGCGGACGCGGGCTGCTAGCGTCTGCCATTCGGATTCGTCAAAAAAATCGTAGCGGATTTCGAGAATTTCGCAGCTTTCGTAGTCGATGCGCGTCGGGTGGAGTTCTTCGCTTTCGGCGACGGCGAGTGTCTCGGGATCGACTAGTCCGACCAAGTATTTTGGAGAATCAAGTGGCATGGTTGCCAATTTAGCAATTGGGGATATGCGAAAAACTCTTTTTTTTGAAAAATGACGATTTTTACGTCAAATTTCTCTTGAATTTGAATTTTTTTACGTAATTTTTTAATGTTGTTTGTAAAATTTAAGACGTTTTTTGTCATTTTGTGAGTTTGTCTGCAAAATGAGGGCGGATGGCTAGTGTTTTTTCGTGAAAAAAGTATGTTGAAACGACATTTTACGCAGATTTCTACTGTTTTTTGACCGCCTTGTTGTTAACTTGTTTAAAATTTTACGTCAAAATCTTTGGATTTTCCCCGTTTTTTACGTAAAAATTGGCCAAAAAAAGAAATTTGCTTTTTTTCAACGAGTTTTCTCACCCCTATTCGGCCTACAGCCTACTGTTTACCAGCTCCTAATCCCTAAAACCTAAAACTTCCTCCCCCCTCAAGCCATTAAACACTGTCTACTTCCTACTTCCTACATCCTACTGCTCATTGCGAATTTTCTAAATTATACCGGAACAAAAGGAACATTTATGGCTGACTGTAACGAAAATAAAGAAAAGCAGACCCCGGACATGCTCAGGAAGGCAGAAGAATACCTCGCCTCCAAGCGCAGAATTTTCTTGTGGGGTGGTGTCGATGACGAAAGTGCCGAACGCATTGTCAAGCAACTCCTGTATTTGGATTCTTTGAATCATGAAGATATTATTTTCTTCATCAACAGCCCGGGTGGCGTGATTTCGAGTGGCCTTGCCATTTACGACTGCATGAACGCTATTGAAAGCGATGTCGTGACGGTTTGCTGCGGTCAGGCGGCTTCGATGGGTGCCGTGCTCCTCACTGCCGGTGCAAAGGGTAAGCGCGCTGCATGGCCGAACGCCCGCATCATGATTCACCAGCCGCTCATTCACGGCGAAATTGTGGCGCCTGCAAGCGATATCCAAATCCAGGCCGAAGAAATGCTTCGCATCCGTGGTATCACGGGCAAGATTCTTGCTGAAACGTCCGGCCACACGATTGAACAGATTGACCACGATACGGAACGCGACAACTTCATGTCTGCCGAAGAGGCCAAGGCTTACGGTCTCGTGGATAAAGTCGAGAGTATTATCTAATGGGTTTGTTTTCTGCAATTAAGAGCGGCCTTGCCAAGACCCGCGACGCCTTGCTTGGCGAGTTGAAGGGTATTGTCGGTGCCGGTAAGATTACGGACGAGACGCTCGAAGAACTCGAAGAGCATCTCATCAAGGCTGATGTCGGTGTCGAAGCCGCATTCCTTTTGACGGATGCACTTCGCGAAAATGCTTTGGGCAAGTCGCTTACCACAGAGCAGGTGCTTGACATCATGCGTAACGAAGCGGAACGCTTGCTCAAGGACCCGCCGCCGTTTGAACTCAAGGGCAAGCCGCATGTGGTGCTCGTGATTGGCGTGAACGGTGCGGGCAAGACGACGACAATCGGTAAGCTTGCCGCTCGCCTCAAGAACGAAGGCAAGAAGGTGATGATTGCCGCTTGCGATACGTTCCGTGCGGCTGCAATTGACCAGCTTGAAACATGGGCCGAACGTTCGGGTGCCGAATTCGTGAAGCATCAGGAAGGCTCGGATCCGGCTGCGGTCGCATTTGACGCTTGCAGTGCTGCGGTCGCCCGCGGCTGCGACGTGGTGCTGATCGATACCGCTGGCCGCTTGCACAACAAAGACTACTTGATGGAAGAACTCAAGAAGATTGTCCGCGTTATCAAGAAAGTGGATCCGGCGATGCCGCACGACATGTGGCTCGTGATAGACGGCAACACTGGACAGAACACCATCAACCAGACGAAGATTTTCAACCAGAGCTTCCCCTTGACGGGGCTTGTGGTGACAAAACTCGATGGAACCGCGCGCGGTGGCTCCGTGCTCTCGATTGCTAGTTCGTTGCAAATTCCTATTCGCTGGGTCGGCATGGGCGAACGCATCGACCAGCTCGTGGAATTCAACAAGCGCGACTACGTCGATGGGCTTTTCGAGAACGCTCTGGAAAACAGGGAGTAGTCTCTTGATGCGTTTTGCGTTTCTCTGTGTGGTCGCCTTGGCGTTTTGCGCTTGTTCGGAATCCGGCACCAAACCGGATGAACGCCTCGTGGCCGCATTTGTGGAAATGCGTGTAGCCGAGCAAAATTTTGGTGGCGAATCCCCTTCGGCACGGCTTATCCGTCAGGATGTCCTGAAAAAATACGGTTATACCCGCGAAGAATTTATCAAGGCTTGTGACAAAGTTCTCGATGATGAAAGAGGCTGGGTGGCGTTCCAGACGGCGGTATCGGAGAGAATCGATTCTTTGCTGGGTATCCCCAAAGTTGTACCGCAGCAAAAAAAGGACAAGAAATGATGAAACCTTGTTTGTGGGTTGTTGCTTTACTTTGCCTTGCGCTTTCTGCTTTTGCCGCTCCACCGCCGAAGCCTAAACTTGTGCATTGGATGAATTATACCGAGGCGCTTGAAAAGGCGAAAGAATCGAGCAAGCTTATATTCGTCGATCTTTATGCGGACTGGTGTGTCCCTTGCCGCATCATGGATGCCAATACTTATTCGGACCCGACTGTCGCTTCGCTTTTGAATACGCGCTTTGTCCCGGTGAAGCTCGATGCGGATTCTCAGGATACGATTGTTTGCGACGGCAAACGCAAGACGGTGCAGCGCTGCTATTTTGACGTGTGGGAATTGAACGTGCTCCCGGCATTTGTTCTGATTGCACCGAAGGGACTCTCGATCTTGACGATCAAGGATTCCTATACGGCAGAAGAAATGAAATACTTGCTTTACCAGATTCTTGAAAAAGAGAAGGAGTGGATTTCGAAATGAGTGAAAACGTTCTCTTTTATGCACAAATTGCTTTCTGGGTTTTGCTGTTCCTGATTGTTCACTGTTATTTGTTGTTCCCGATGACGCTCCCGTTTGTGAGTGAAATCTTCAAGCGAAAAAAACAGCCGGAAATGGAAAATGCGGAACTCCCGACGGTATCCATCCTGATTTCCGCTTATAACGAAGAGGCGGTTATCGAACGCAAAATCCAGAACATTCTCGAAATCGATTACCCTAGAGAAAAACTGGAAGTGCTCATCGGTGATGATGGCTCTGCAGACAAGACGGCTGAAATCATTTCCCGCTATGCAGATCAAGGCATTACTTTGGTGAAAGCTCCGAAAAATGCGGGCAAGGCGGCCATGCTGAACCGCTTGCAGAAAATTGCGAAGAACGATATCTTGCTGTTCTGCGATGCGAATACGATGTTCTTTCCGAATGTTGTTCGTAAACTGGTGAGCCCGTTCCAGGACAAGAAAATTGGTTGCGTTTGCGGTCACTTGATTCTTTCGGATAAGAGCGGGAGCGTTCTTGGTAAAGGTGAAAGCTCCTATTGGGACCTGGAAAGTGAAATCAAGAAGTTCGAGGGCGTGCTGGATCGCCTGATTGGCGGAAACGGCGCCCTTTATGCCATCCGCAGGGAACTTTATACGGAACTCCCGGTGAAGAAGAGCGTCATGGACGACTTCTTCGTAACGACAAAAATTTTGCAGAAGGGATTCTACTGCACGTTCGTGGCAAGCGCCATCGGTACAGAGCAGACGTCGAAGGAATCCAGTGGCGAATATAGGCGCAAGGTACGTATCGGTCGTGCGAACTTCAATTACTTGTTCTCTTATTTGCCGCTGTTGAATCCGTTCAGGCCGCTGTTGGCGTATCTGTTTTTCTCGCATAAAATCATTCGCTGGTTCTCCCCGCATATCCTGATTCTTTTGTATGTCGCAAACGCTTTGCTTTTGACGAAGGGGCTTTTCTACCAGGTGTTCTTTGGTGGCATGACGCTTGCGTTGCTCGTGGCAGTCACGAGAATCCTTCCGAGCGCCTATTACTTCCTGCTCATGAATCTTGCAATGCTCAAGGGATTTTTCCTTGCGTTTAAGCGTGAACGCAGTGGCGGATGGGCACGTGAAGCACGAAGCGACGAGTGATTTATAGGGGTTAGGCAGTCTGGCCCCGTCATCCTGACCCTGTAAGGGGAAGGATCCAGTGAAGGTATGGGATCGCTTCGCTTTGGGCAATGGGCATGGTCGCTTGCTACAATGATGAGCCGGTTGGTGAGCTGGTATGCTGAGCTCGCCGAAGCACTGCCGAACCACCGAGTCAAGGAGGTTCGGGCTTGCCCCATCGCCATTTCGCAGGTGGATTATAATTTATATATTAGAGTGTAGATATGAAAAAGTTTTTAACAGCCATTATATTTGCTTTTGCCTTTGTCGCCGTTCCGGCGAATGCCTTTACTATGGACGCACAGGGCGGTTTTTGCAATCGTACAAGCCACATGGGGCGCTTCAACATGAGCTTCTATGGCCATCTGTGGTATCCGATAGACCAGATGGTCTTTGTCGGATTGGGCGGTGGCTACGAGGAACTTGACAATGTGGGGTATGCTCCTGTGTCTGGGAGCGTTTGGGTCCGTCTCCCGGTTGGGAGGACAGTTTTGCCTATCGCCACGGGCGATTTCGGATACATGTTCGGCAAGAACAATCAAATGTTCTGGCGCGCAGGCGCCGGACTCGATATCAAGAATGGAGACCGTTCTTCTATAATCTTTTCTGGCGGATACCAGTTCTTGAACCACTCCGGCAACGGCTATATATATATGCAGGCCGGAATTCTTATTGAAATGTAATTTTTTCTTATTTTTCAAAAAATAAAAAGTTTAGCCTTGACTAATTAGTCGAGGCTTATTAAATTTAGTCTTGTCTAATAAAAAATTAGTCAAATCTAATAAAATTAGACGACGTTAACGTTAAAGGATCATCATATGGAAAACAATCACTTGAAACTCAGCCAGAGTCTCGAAGACTACCTCGAGATGGTGCACATGCTTCGCCTCGCGAACGGGATTGCCCGTGTCAAGGATATTGCGGCGGCTTTGTCTGTCAAGATGCCTTCTGTGGCAAAGGCGATTCTCGAGCTCAAGAAGCTCGGGCTTGTGACGCAGGAACCTTATAGCGGTGTGGAACTTACGGAAGCGGGTCGCAAGGCGGCTGCCGATGTGTTGAACCGCCATATTCTCCTCAAGGGATTCTTGATTCGTCTGGGCGTTTCTGAAGCGATTGCGGACAAGGATGCTTGCTGTATGGAACATATTCTTTCGGCTGAAACTCTCGCTACCATTGAAGAATTTATGAAAAAAGGCAATGAAGGCGTTGTTGCCAAAAAGGCCAATGCTTTGAAGGCTAAAAAAGGAAAATAAAATGGGTTGTAATTGTGGTTGCGGCGGCAAGTCGCAAACTAAAAAATGGGATTTGGAACCGAAATTTTCGGATCTTAAACGTGGCGACAAGGTTGAAATTGTCGGCTACAACGAGGGTGATGCCCGCTACAAGTCCAAGCTCTTGTCGATGGGGCTTGTCCGTGGCGTGACGCTGGAAGTCTTGCAGGTGGCGCCTCTCGGGGATCCGATTGAAGTTAGTGTTTTGTCGTACCGTTTGTCGCTTCGCAGACAAGAAGCGAACGTTCTTAAATTGAAGAGGGTGTGATGGCTCCGAAGCTTTTTACTATTGCCATTGCCGGTAACCCGAACTGCGGTAAAACGGCTCTATTTAATGCTCTTACGGGCGCTCGCCAGAGTGTTGGTAACTGGCCTGGCGTGACTGTCGAAAAGAAGGAAGGCTTTTTTGAAATTGGCGACCAGCATATCCGCGTTGTGGACTTGCCGGGTACTTATGCGCTTTTCGCCAATGCCGAAGACGAACGCGCTGCTGTCGATTACTTGCTCACTCGCGAGGCCGACCTAATTATCAATATTATTGATGCTTCGAATATCGAACGCAATTTGTTCTTGACCACGCAGCTTGTCGATATGCAAATCCCGATGGTGATTGCGGCGAACATGATCGACATTTCCGAAAAGCGCGGCCTGCATTTGGACTTGGATATCCTTGCGGAACGTTTTGGCGTGCCGGTGATTCCGCTTTCTGCCGTGAACGAAAGAAGCATCACGAATTTCATCAGCCACATGGCGCATGTTATCGCGGGCAAGAAGATGAAGCCCAAGGCGATTGATTACGGCGAGAAGGTAGAAGCCGCTATCGAGTATTTGAAGCCGAAGGTGGAACCGGTCGCAAAGCTTTTGGATACGGATGCCCGCTGGGTTTCGCTGATGTACTTGGGCAACGAAAAAAGCTATGCGGACAAGTTTGCCGAAGCCAAGGTGCAGATTAACAAGGCCGAGGTGACTGCCATTCTTGGCGAAGAAAGTGAATTTGCGATGGCGGATTCCCGCTACAGCATGGCGCACGAAATTGCAAGCAAGACGATTCTTTCGAGCCGTACAAAGAGAACCTGGTCGGACAAGTTGGACTCTGTTTTGCTCAACCGTTGGGCTTCGCTTCCGATTTTCCTCTTGGTGATGTATCTTGTTTTCTGGGTCGCGGTGACCATCGGCAGTGCGTTTATCGATTTCTTTGACGTGCTGTTTGGCGCCATCTTTGTGGATGGCCTTGGCTATTTGCTCACGGATGTGCTCCATGCGCCGGGCTTTGTGTCTGCAATTCTCGCCGACGGTATCGGTGCCGGTATCCAGACGGTCTCGACGTTCATTCCGGTCATCTTCTTCATGTTCCTCTGCCTTTCGTTCCTGGAAGACTCGGGGTACATGGCGCGTGCGGCGTTTGTCGCGGACCGCTTTATGCGATTCCTCGGATTGCCTGGTCGTGCGTTTGTGCCGATGATGGTTGGCTTTGGTTGCGGCGTGCCGGGCATTATGGGCTCCCGCGTGCTCGAATCCAAGCGTGAACGTTTCCTCACGATTTTCCTTGTGCCGTTCATGAGCTGTGGCGCTCGCCTCCCGGTGTATGCGCTGTTTGCGGCTGCGTTCTTCGGGACGCAGGCAGGGACGGTGGTGTTTGCGCTCTACCTTGCGGGTGTTCTTTTTGCGATTGTGTATGGATTGGTTCTTCGTCGATCCTTGTTTGTTGGCGAGGCGAGCAACTTTGTAATGGAGTTGCCGCCATACCACCTGCCGAAATTCAAGTCGCTCATGATCCACTCCTGGCTCCGTTTGCGTGATTACGTTATCCGTGCCGGTAAGGTGATTACGATTGCCGTTGCCATCCTCGGGTTCCTCAATAGCTTTGGTTTTGTTGAAAAACTTTATACGGAAATCAATGGCGAAAAGACTGAAATCGTAAAGTCCGAAGAAGGCTACGCGATGGTTCAGGACGAAAAGGAAGTGCCGCTGCCTGAAGGTGTCGTGATTGACGAATCAAAGGTCCAGACGGAAAGCGAATTCACTGCGGGTAACGGTGATTCCGAAAACAGCTTGCTTTCTGCAATTGGCAAGGCGATTACTCCGATTTTCGAACCGTTCGGTGTGGAATCGAACAACTGGCCGGCTTCTGTGTCGCTGTTTACGGGTCTCCTTGCTAAGGAAGCTGTGATTGGTACGATGAACTCCTTGTACTCCATGGCGGGTCCGGGCGATGCATCAGACGACAACCAATTAAGGCGAGAGTCGCGACCAACGAAGTTGGGCATGACCGAGCCGAATGGTTGGGACATGAGCGAAGCGAATGTCCAAAGACGGGAGACGAGAGACGAGAGTGTGGGTAATAGTGGGGAAGGCCTTCCCCTCGCGCCCGCCGAGTCGGTCGCTACCCCTTCTAGCGGGGACACCCCGCAACGCCCCGATGCAAATGGAAACATTGCTGTCGCAGATAGTACTGCTGTCGCGGATTCTGCAAAAGTAGCCGAAGCAGCCACGGATAGCGCCGTTGTCGCTGACAGTGCTGTTGCATCTCGTCATCCTGAGCAAAGCGAAGGATCCAGTGAGGTTTCAGCCGAACCGACCGAAGCGCCCACTGCCGAAGCGCCCGCTGCCGATGGTTCGGCTAGCTCACCAACCGAAAAGCCTCTCATCGCTGGCGTGGATGAATGCCCTGCTGAAGAAGAGGAAGAAGGTGGTGCTCCGGATATCCTCGGTGCGTTCAAGGAAGCCCTCGGCACGATTCCTGAAAACTTGAGCGAAGTCTTTGGCTCCCTCACGGACATTCTCGGAACTTCTGGCGAACTCGAAGCGCAGAATGCCGCGGAACTCAAGAAGGTCACGCTGGACAAGATTCTTGAAGCGAAGGCGATTACTTGCGAAGAATACGCTTCCATCGAAACCTTCAGTGAAGAAGAAGGTGCCGACAAGGCTCGCGAAGAAGTCTTTGCAAAGCTCGCTGCTGCTGGCCTTACGCTGAGCGAAGACGAAATCGGCGCTCTCGAAGAAGGCGACTTGAGCGAGACGGCTGACATCTACGCCAACCTCCGCTCTTACTTCCACAACCCGGACAAGAACGGGAATCCGGTCGATGGATTTAACTGGCAGGTGTTCGCGTTCCTCATCTTCATCTTGCTCTATGTGCCGTGCCTTGCGGCGATGGGTGTCGTGGTCCGCGAAATCGGGCTCGGGCTGGGTGTGCTGATGGCTGTGGTGCAGACAATCCTCGCTTGGGCTGTTGCAGTACTCCTCTACCAGATTCCGGTCGGTGGAAATGTGTTCTGGATTGTATGTTCAATCATTGTGCTTGTGGCGACATTCGTGTTCCTCAAACTCTTTGGTATGGATGCAAACAAGAAAAGGCGTTTTGAAGACTAACCTTATTTGAGTCAAGAATCATTATTAAGGGCTGGTGGCCCCGAAGCCGTCAGCCCTTAATTAAACGCCTTAAATTAGACTAAACTAACAAAGATAGGAGAAGCTAACATATGGGCGTAGAAGAAAATGATTCTGAATGGATTGAACTAAAAAATAATTGGCACGCGCTTTGCTCCAAGAAAAATAAAAAGGCGAATGCCTAGGATTTTGTAACACAAATTGTAAAATCACTGACGGAGTGTTACAAAAGCGAATAAAAAGTTCCGTCACGGGAGTGAATTATGAAGACTCGTTTAACCTCTAATCTTTTGTTCGGTATCGCTGCCGTTTCTTTGCTGGCTGCGCCGGTTCTTGCTGATGATGCGGCAAGCGCGCCGTCCGGCGAGACTAAAGGTCCGGAAGTCAAGTTCTCGGGCGAAGTGGAATTTGACGCTTACACGGGCGATGTCGTCAATGAAGACACCAAAAGTCATGAGTATGCATCGACATTTGACTTGAATGTGGATGTGAAATTTAATGAAAAGTGGTCTGCATCTGTACAGTTGGAGGCTGACGGAGAAACGACGGACCCGACTGCTATTTATAACGGTGCATTTGTCCAGTATGCTCCTAACGACAAGTTTGTCGTAAAGTTTGGCGACTTGACCTTCTCGGAAGGCGCCTTCCTCAACTATTACAATTACGATGACCCGGCGGACAATGCCGCCGGTATGGCGGAACACGATATCCGAGGAGTTGAACTTGACTATAGTGGCCTTGTTTTTGGGATCGGCTTTGGTCGCGGTGACAACGACAATCAAGTGTGCGTTGAAGAGGATGGTGAAGAGACGTGTGTAGGCGTTGCCTATAATCTTCACCTTGCTTACGAACTTGCCATTGGCGAAAGCACCTTGCGCCCGTTCGTGAACTACAAGTCTTATCAGGAAGCGGAACATAACGAGATGCATGTCGGCCTCGAAGCGAACTTGAAGTTCGATCCGTTTGCATTCCACTTTGTCTATGGTATGCATATGGATAAACTTGGCGAAGAATATCCGAAGTCTGTGCACGCATTCCTTGCCGAACCTTCTTTGGATTTTGGTTCGGTGAACATCAAGGGCTCCGTGTTTTACGCCTACTTTGACAAGAAAGATCCGGTAGACCACGGCGAAGAAATTCCAGAATACTTCTTTGCCTATGGAGAACCGAGCGTGCGCATATCTGATGCCTTTGCTTTGGGACTCCCGCTGGAATACCATACGAATACGTTAAAGAAGGACGATGATACATCGACGTTTAACTTAGGCTTGCGCGCTTATGCGACTCCTATCGATGGGCTCGAATTCACGGGCTTTGCGATGGTGAATATTCCTGTTGGCGACGATGCGGACGATGCTGGACTCAAGTTCGGTCTTGAAACGGTATTCGCATTCTAGCCATCTTCTCCAGTGCAAAAAAAAGTCCCGCTTCGGCCGAATTGCCGTGGCGGGATTTTTGATTGGACCTGATTAAACCTTTTGGATTTTAAGGGCCCGTTTGTTCTTGTACATGCTTTCGTCGGCTTTGTTGAACGTTTCGGCGATCGTTGTGTCTTTTGCGTTCTGCGCAATGGCGATACCGCATGCGATGGAAATCTGCTTCCACGGGAACGCTGCGTTCTTGGTCTGGATTTGGCTTTCCCTGAGAATTTTCAATAGGTTCTGGTGATTCTTTAAATCATCGCCAAGGAGAATTACGATAAATTCATCTCCACCGATTCTGAACACGGGACTGTGTGCGAAGATTTGGCAGATGAGCTTGCAAGAATTGATTAGATAGGCGTTCCCGTTTTCGTGGCCGTAGGTGTCGTTGATTTCCTTGAGGTTGTTTGTGTCAAGAACGACTATTCCGTACGACTGCACTTCGTCATTGTCGATTCGCAGTTCCAATTCGGACAGGTAATTGTCGTATGCCATCTTATTGCCGATGCCCGTGAGCGAATCGCGGAAAGCCAGCCCCTGCATCTGTTTCATGTACTGGTTGATATGGATTTTTGCGGCTGCAAAAGTCCTTGCCAGTTCGCCGATTTCATCCTTTTTCGAAATGTTGAATTCGACGTTCATGTTGCCGGTAATCATTTTTTTGGCTTCTTCCGTGAGCTTCTTCAAAGGCCTTGTGATGCTCTTTGCAAAGAATATCGTGATGGCCGTCGTGAGCACTAATAGGATTAGGATGAACAGGGCGTATTGCAGAATGAGCTTGTTCCTTTCTGCGTTGAGTTCGGATGTCGGGATGATAGCGACAAGCGTCATGCCGTTGAACAATTTTGTCGAAATACTGACTTGGTCGTTGCCCGGCTTGAAGGAAAGTCCGACGGGGAAAGTCGGATGGTAAGTGACGAGCCCTTCCGAATCCTCGAGATAAGCGTATCCAGTCTTCAATATGCGGATCTTGGCGATTAATTTTGTCATCAGCTCGAAATCGATATCGATGCCGGTAACGCCCAATTCCTGATTCTTGTGGAACATGGGAACAACATAGGATATCATGTAGACGTCGATATTCTTGTTGTAATACGGCGATAGCCACATGGGCTTGCCGGTTTGAAGAGGAAGGTAATACCAGCCGACATGTTCGATGTCGCTTGGACTGTATTGCGTAATGTTCGTGGGAACAATCGATGCGAACGGCGCTCCGGATTCGTTGCTCTTTACGAGGAACAAGCCTGCATCGGGAGCTGTGATGCTGGGATTGAACCTTACGTAGATGGCTTTCGCTCCTGGAACGTTGTCTATGGACGAAGTGATACGGTCTTTGATGTTTTCGATATGGACTGCAAAATTTTGTTTGTTGAAAAATGAATTCGAATCCAGTCTTATTTGCGAATAAATTCCAGATACAAGCGCTTGTGTGTACTTTTCCTGCTCGACGAAGGCCGCGTTCAGATTTGTAGCTTCTGCGTTTATCTGGTTTTCTATCTCCTGCATGGCTGTTCGCTGGGTTATCCGGCTAATGAACATTATGCTAAGGGTACCCAGTGTAAGCGTGCCGACAAGGGTACACGATAGAGATAAGATCAAGATTTTTGACTGGATGGAAAATCTCATAACTTACTCCAAGTCTTCTCGTTCTTTCAGCATGTTGTTTTCGGCAATTACCAGTTGCTCGGATAACGAAGAAGATAGTGCGTCATTGCAAATTGCAATACCGAGAGATAGTTTTACTTGTTCCCAAGGATGTTCTGCGGTCAAAGTCTTTTCTGCGCTGTTCTTTAGCTTTTCTTGAAGTTCTGTACAATTTTTCAGGTCATCGCTCATGAGAATAATGACAAACTCGTCTTCGTTTGCTCTAAATACGGGACTGTGGTCGAAAGTAGTGCATATGAGTTTGCTTGCGACTCGCAAGAGATTTATGGCCTTGGAATTTCCATGCGAGTTCTTGATCTTGAAAAGGTCATCTATGCTTGCGACGATAACTCCGTAAGAATGAATCTCGTTAGATGAAACCTTGATGTTGAATTCGTTGATATAATGGTCTAGGGAATTTCTGTTGCGTACATTCGTGATCGGGTCCTTGAATGCAAGCCCTTTCATATGTCCCATCGTTTCTGCGATGCGCATCTTTGCGTTGACGAAACTCTTTGCAAGGTCTCCAATTTCGTCATTCCTGCGGATGTTCAAGTTGGTGCTCATTTTTCCGTCGATAAGCCTGTTGGCGTAGTCCGTGAGAATCTTGAGCGATTTTGTGAGCGTGCTCGAAAAAATCAGTGACGCAAAGATGAAGGCGACCAAAATGAGCATCGTGATTAAAATCAAATTTTTGATCAGATTGTCGCGATTTGCAGAAATGGAAGATTTGGGAATGACGAATGACAGGTCCATCCCGTTGGCAAGTTTACTCTGGATGAGAAGCGTATTTTCGGGCTGCGTGAACTGGCGGCCTTTGGGGATGCTGGGATGGAAAAGGATGTTGCCGTATCTATCGGCGAGAAACGCATAGTCGTTGTCCAAAATTTGGATGGACGCAATTTCACGGGTGATGTAGTCGAAATCGACATCGACACCCACGACTCCTATAGCCTTGTCGAATTTGAATATGGGTATGACATACGAAATCATGTAAATGCCGATATTCTTGTTCATGTAGGGCGGCATCCATATGGGTCTCTTGGTTCTGATGGGCGTGTAATACCAGCCTACGTGAGCTGTATCGTCTGGACTGAATTTCGAGAAATCGGTGGGCTCGGTGAACCTTAGTTCGTGGTCTGTCGCGGTCATAGCCATGAAGACGCCCGAAGTCGGTGGTGTAAACTCGGGGTTGAAACGCAGATAGGCCGCCACTGCTTTTTCGGTATTTCCGATAGTAAGGCGGATGAGTTCGCTGCATTTTCCAGTGAATTCCTGGAGCAGTTTTTCGTCGGTCAGTTGCCCGAGACTGTCAAGCATGCCGGTGATGGCGATGTTCAATGTGTTGACGTATTGCTCTACGCTTTTTAGGCGGTTATTTATCTTGATCGTTTCGATGTTTGTCAGACTGTGTAGATTCTTTTCCGTACCTTCATAGACAACTTTGTCTGTGGTGTGCAGACAAAGTCCACCAAATGCAAGTGCGCAAAGAACTAAACCTGCAAGCGCAAGTAATAATATTTTGGTCTGAATAGTAGCTCTTAATTGATGTTTCATCATATCCCCAAAACTTCAATAACTTTTTTGTTGTTCGTTGAACCCATGACAACCGAGACGTCGCGCTTGTGTACGTGAAAGTGCTTTGCGATAAGTTCGCAAATAGCTTCATTTGCAGCGCCATCTACTGGCGGGGCCTTAACTTCAACTTTGAGGCTCCCGTCGGGTTGTGGCGTTACGCTTTCGCGTTTGCTGCGTGCGTGTACTTTGACGTTTATTCTCATGACGTGTCTGGGTGTTAGGTGAGAGCGGTTCCTCCGCCTTGCATGGAGACGGGAGGAACGTATTCTCTGTGGTCTTGCTGGTCGTTTTCCATGGCGGCGAGCAGTTCTTCCTGGCTGTGGATGAGCGCCCGGCAACGGATGAAGTAATTTGTGCGCAGTTGACGGAGTTGCTCTATTTCGGTGCGCAGATTCTCGCTTTCGCGCTTGATGCTTTCGACTTCGCGCATGGCGCGGGCTTTTGCCTCCGCGATGATGATTTCCGCTTCTTTTTCGGCGGATGCCTTGACTTCGTTAACCGTGCGCTGCATGGTGACGACGGCGTCCTGAATTGTCTTTTCGATTTGGCGGTAGTAGTTTACGCGTTCTTCGGCGACTTTCAGGCGCTCGTTCAGGTTTGTGCGGTCGCGGAACATGTTCTCGAAAGCGGTCGCTGCGGTTTCCAAAAATGCCTTTACTTCTTCGGGGTCGTAGCCGCCGAGGCTTTTCTTGTGGAATGTCTGGTTTCTAATGTCAAGAGGAGTGAGTTCCATAAAATCTTACCTTTACACTATGGTGTAAGTAAATGGTGTAAGTAAAAGATATAAAAAGGATTTTGGGGTTATATAGAACTTAGTTGGTAGAACTTAGAACTTAGGGGTGTTTTCTAAGTTCTAGGAGCGAAGCGGGCAAAGATCTAAGTTCTAGAATCGTGTGGCCACGATTCGTCCTCCGAAAAATACCTGTTTACATCATGTTAATACATTGTTCTTTCGTTGAACGCTTTTTGTTCGAGTCTAGTTAGGGTCGAAAAAATGAACGTTAGAGCGCATGTAACCCCTTGATAAATACGGACTTTTTACTAAATTTGAGTCTCAAAAATTCTGTTTTTAGAAAGGTTTTATCATGAAAAGAACATTCCAGCCTCACAATCGTAAGCGCGTTAACAAGCACGGTTTCATGGCCCGTATGGAAGACCGTTGGGGTCGTGCTGTCTTGAGCCGTCGCCGTGCTAAGGGTCGCAAGGTCCTCACTGTCAGCGACGAAATCTATAAGAAATAAGTCGGGGTTGGCTTATAGCCACTCTGCGTTCTTATCGGCTGCCAAACCAGCCCGCTTACCGGCAAGTAGCCGTCCAAGGGAAGTTTCTCCGTGCACCTGCATTTAGCATGCGATGGATTGAAGCTCCGGACGGTTTTTGTCGTTTCTGCTTCTTGGCCAAAAAGAAGAACGGGAACGCCGTTTACCGCAACAAGTGCCGTAGAATTCTGCGCCCGCTGTTTTTTGGAATCGTACCGAATATCAAAAAGCCTGTGTGGGCGATGATTATCGTGAGCGACAATTCCAAGGAGATGTCATCGGAACGTTTCCGCGAATCGGCCCAGAAAATTTTCCACAAGATGGAATGGGACAAGCAGCCGGATGTGGCAGAAGGTTAAAAATGTCTTGGTGGCGGCCCTCGTGGCGCCCATCCGTCTATACCAACTGGTCCACCCCTATTTTTTCCATGGGGTCTGTAGATTCCAGCCGACGTGTTCAAACTATGCAATTGAAGCCTTGCGTCTGCACGGACCCTTCAAAGGTTTCTATCTTGCGGTTTTTAGAGTCTTAAGATGTAACCCCTTTTGCAAGGGCGGATATGATCCCGTTCCGCTCCCTAAGGATAAAAAATGAACAAGAATACAATCATCGGTTCCATTCTCATCGCGATTATCGTAATCTGGTGGATGGCTGTCAATAACGCAAACGCCGAGGCGCAAGCTGCCGCTCGTGCCGCAAAGGCGAAGGCGACTGCCGAAAAGCAGGCGGCTGCGGATTCCGCGAATGCCTCGAATTCGCTCGTGCTTCCGCAGAAAACGCCCGAAATCAAGGCGGCTCCGGTCCTTGGCGGTTCAGACGAGAGCGGTTCGGCTCTTCGACAGGGCTCAGGGACCTTGGCGGATGATAGCGTCGCAAAGGCGGCGGTGAAGGCTCCGGCAGAAATTGCGGAACGCTCCGTGACGGTCGAAACCGAAAAGTTCATCATGACGCTCACGAACAAGGGCGGCAAGGTGAAGAGCGTGATTGTGAAGGCATTGCCGGACTCCGCGGGTAAGTTCCCGGAACTCATCCAGGATACGACGCTCGGCGCCTTTGACTTGAAGCTCGACAACGCGGACTTGAGCGATGCGATGTTCGAACTCGGCAACACGCCCGAAAAGATTGTTGTGACCGATAGCGCAAATGTCCGTTTCGTTTTCCAGGATGCTAACGGCAACCAGGTGATTCGTTCTTACGGCTTTACCAAGGACGGCGCGGCAGTCCGTCAAGAAAACAAGTTTATCGGATTCCAACCGTCTGCATACGAACTCGCCTGGAAGGGCGGTCTCAAGGAAACGGAAGATATCCCGAAGTCCAAGGGCTTCATGGGTATCGGCGGTGGCGGCACTTACTATTTCAGTGAAGTCGTTTTCAATAACGTGTATTCCGTCGAGCGCGAAATGCCTCGCGAACAGACGTCTTTCAACTCTACCGAAGGCAAGGTCATTTGGGCAGGGCTGCGCCGCAAGTACGTCGCGATGACGGTGCAGTTTGATGAAGCCGTTCCGGCGGTACTCAAGACGAAGCCGATGAAGGTCGAAGATAGCGAAGTCGATCCGGGTACGTACAAGCTTACGATTGCGGACGACGTTCGCGGTGCGCAGTCCCTCAATTACGACTTGATGGTTCTCCCGCTCAACTGGGACGAAATCGCCTCGCTCAACAAGGACTACGAAAAGATTATCGTGAGTGGCTGGAGCTGGTGCGGTGCGGACGTCTGGTTCGTCTGGATTTGCAAGATGCTCCTCAAGCTCTTGAACCTCTTCTATAGCATCATCCCGAACTACGGCGTGGCCATTATCCTCGTGACGCTCATCGTCCGCGGTGTGACGACTCCGTTCACGGTGAAGCAAATCAAATCGACTCGCGGCATGGCTGCCCTCAAACCGCAGCTCGATGAAATCAACGTGAAGTACCGCAGTGATCCGCAGAAGAAGCAGGCCGCGATGATGGAACTCTACAGCAAGAACAACATCAACCCGCTTGCAAGCTGCACAGGCGGCTGCCTCCCGATGCTCATCCAGATGCCGATTTTCATGGGCCTCTTCTTTGTGCTTGGCCGTGCCATCGAACTTCGCGGTGCTCCGGCGTTCCTCTGGATTTCTGACCTTAGCCGCAGTGACGTTGTGTGGAGCGGAATCAGCATTCCTATCATCATGCCGTCCGGCCTTGCGATTCTCCCGTGGCTCATGGTGATTTCGACGTATTTCCAGACCAAGGTGACGATGAGCTCGAACGCCGGCATGGATCCTGCCCAGCAGAAGATGATGGTGTGGATGATGCCCGCCATGATGCTCTTGTTCAGCGCCGTGATGCCTTCCGGTCTCGTGCTCTACTGGATTGTCGGTAACATCTGGAGCATTGCTCAGTACAAGTACATCTACAGCAAGTTCCCGCCGATCAACAACGGCAAGACTTCTTCCAAGCTCAAGGGCAAGAACGTCAAGGACGCTGAAATAGTGAAGTAACTGAAAATGCGCAGGACTGCCCGCGCATTTGTCAAAGCAAAAAAAGAAGCCTTACCACGGCTTCTTTTTTGTTTTGGGCTTTATGCCGGATTTTTACTTATCGCAGCGTTTGGCGTTGTTGTTGAGTCCCATCAGCTCGAACGCCGTTTTGCAACGGTTCCACAATTTTTTTGATTCGGACGGGCTGGATTTGCTCAAGAAATTGCCGCGGTGGTACAGGATGTTTGCGGTCATGTAGGGCGTGTTCGCTTCGACCGATTTAGCTTCCGCTTTGCGGTAAAGCGAGTCTGCATCGCCTGAGTTTTGCAGGTCTGCCATGCGGGCTTCTGTCCAGAAATAGATTCCCGTGTCGTCATCGGTGCGCTTGCCCACCATTTTAAGGGACTGGTTTGCCTTTTCTCCGTTGCGGTTGCCGGCATAGGCGATGGCGCATTCCGAATAAAACGCCCCTTGCAGGTTGTCGTCGATTCCGTCCAAGTCGTTTTCGGCGACGCCTTCGCAAAGCGATACTGCATCGGAAAATTTTTCGGTAGCATTTCTCAAGGCCATTTTTGCCTTGACGAGCATAACTCTCGTTGAACGGTCCATTCCTTCGTTCTGGACATAATTCAGCAGCGAATCCGCCAGATTGAAGTCCAGACTCATGGTGCGGATTTGACCCATCGCGATAAAAATGCGCGCTTCGGAACGCCTGTCCGCCTCTTTGCGGCTTGCGATAAGGGCGCGTTCCAGTTGTGAATATCCCTTGGCGAATTTCCCCGCTTTCAAGGACTTTTGTGCGCGGGACGCGATTTGTCCCGATTCCGAGGCAAAAGAGGTGACTCCGCTAAGCGCAACGCAAAGGGCGAGTTTGATGGCGTTTCGCATTACCATAGCGTCTCCACGACAAAGGGCACGGAATCATGCTTGGGGACGTGGCTCCTGAGAAGCCACATCTGGGACATCCCGCTCATTAGGTCGTCTGCATTCTGCAAGGTTGATTCCGTCGTATTCATGAAGTCCTGCAGGCCGATGGTGACCGCACCAAAATCATTGACGAGGTTATCGACGCGCCCGACCGTGGAATCCATGGAATTCAGGAGATTCGTCATTTGTCCCGGAACGGGCTTGAAGTCTTCGAGCATGTTCCCTATGTTAATGGTGAGCTCGTTGGCGCGTCCCACAAGGAGCGGAACGTCGCTTCTCATGGTGTCGATCAGGAACGACGCGTCTTTCAGCACGTTCTTGGTGAGATATGTGATTTCGTCAAGTCTGTAAAGCTGGCGGTTTAAGTTGTCGTAAAGAGCTCGGGAGCCGAACAGGGCGCCCATGGTAGTCGCTGTATCCAGTGCCATTGCGACAAGTTCATCCGCCGCATCGATGAGGTGGTTCACTCGTCCCAAGATTTCGTTGGCGGTTTCCAGGACGGTCTCGATGTCCTGTGCCTTGCCTGCCGGAAGGGCGTCCCCGTCTTGCAGAATGCGGCCTTTGCCCTTCTTGATGTCGATGTTGATGACACGCGCCGAAATCATGTTCTGGTCGCGGATGGCAAAAACGCTTGCGCTGTCGGTAATCAGGGGCTGGTATTCTTGGCGGATGGAAAATTCCATGAACACGCCCTCGCCGTCGGGATTGATCTCCATGTTCGTAATCTGTCCGACATCGACGCCGCTTATCTGTACACGTGTGCCCGGCCTGAGGCCTAGAGCCTTTTCGAATGTGCTGTGCAGCTTGTACTCCTTGGCCTTGATGACGCCAGTATCAAAAAGGTAGTGGTAAAGTACCAGCGAAAAAATCATGACGGCAACAGTGCTTAAAATGCCGACCAGGAGGCCGGACATTTCCATCCAGTTAATCTGTTTTATCTTTTGAAATGCCATTGCTTTCGTGAAATATAAATAGATTATATTATCAAATTGGATTTGGAATTTTTTTTTCTTGAGGAATTATGGATTTTTTTGATCTTTTGAATACCGCAGTGACGCCGTATCATACGGTGGATTGTCTCAAATCACACTTTAAGGCAAATTCCTTTTTGGATTTCGCCGGGGGGGCGCCTCTTGAACCAGGGCGTGCCTACATTGTCAGCCGGGGTGCGTCTCTTATTGCGTTTCGCGTTCCTAGAGCGTGGAGCGAAAAGTCTCGGTTCAGGATTGCGCTTGCCCACACGGATTTCCCGGCGCTGAAAATTTCTCCGAATCCAGATGAGGTGCGTGCAGGCGTATGTACGCTCCATACGGAAGTCTATGGTTCCCCGCTTTATACAAGCTGGCTTGACCGTGACCTTGGTTATGCGGGAATGCTTGCGTATGTGGACGCGGCTGACGAATCGAAATTGCTCAAGACAAAATTGTTCCGTGGCGAAAAGTTGTTCAGGATTCCGCAGTTGGCGGTCCACTTGAACCGTAACGTGAACCAGGATGGCCTCAAGGTGAACCCGCAAATAGACTTTAACGCCTTGTGGAGTGGGGCGTCGAAAAATGGAAAGTCCTTGTTTGTGAATGCGCTCGAAAAGGAACTCCCCGAAGGGGCCCGGCTAGTCGATTTCGATGTCCAGTTGTTTGATGCGCAACCGGCAAATCAAGGCGGAATCAACGACGAATGGATTTATTCTGGAAGGCTCGATAACCTGAGCAGCTGCCATGCTATTGCCGAGGCAATTGCGTCTGCGGATGCGGCCGAAAACGATTGCCTAGTCGCATGCTTCTTCAATAACGAAGAAGTCGGCTCCACGACCCGCGAAGGCGCCGCCGGAAATTTCTTGAAAAGCGTATTGGATGAAATTGCGATGTCCGTGGCTCAGAATGGCATGAATACGTCATTGCGAGGCAACGCCGAAGCAATCTCTCTCTCCAAGGTTGGTGAGCCTGTCGGACCACGTCTCTCGTCTAGCATAGCGTTATCCATTGACATGGCGCATGCCGAACATCCGAACCATACAGAAAAGCATGAACCGAATCATGCCCCGCTTTTGGGTGATGGCATCGTGTTAAAGACAAATGCCCAGAAACGCTATGCGAGCGACTTGTTGAGTTCCGCGGAATTGCGTCTGCTTTGCGAACGAGCCGGAATCCCGCTTCAGGTGTTCATTACGCGAAACGATATGCCTTGCGGGAGTACGGTCGGGCCGGCTGTTTCTGCAAGTCTTGGAATCCCGACAGTCGATATCGGCGAACCTATGCTCAGCATGCACAGCATCCGCGAGATGATGGCTGCAAGTGACCATGCCGACATGATTAAATTATTGAAGACGTTCTACAGCTGAGTTCTACCAACTGATCTTCGGTAAAATCCTGCCAGCGGCTGGTTTACGATTCCGCTCAGCGGCGAATACTTTATCGCAAGATAAATGACCGCAATCAGCGCGACCGAGAATAATGTCATCGTGCTGTTGAACAGTATGTATTGCAGGTCGCTTACCGGCAGTGCATAAACTTCGGCATACCATTCAGGACAAATTTTAAACCGGAATAGCGGAAAAGCCAAAATTTGATGGAACGCCAACAGAGCGAGGTTCATTTCGACGGGCTTTGCTAAGATAGGATTTGTTATTCCACGGCAGATTAGGATAAAACCGAAGGATCCGATAATGGCATTGGGCAGCGTAAGGTAATACGGCATATAGTAGCGGGAAAACATTTCCAGATGGCGCCGGCTGATTTCGTAGTCGTTTTGACTGATAAAATAAGTTGCGACCATCAAAACGATTCCGATGAGTAACGCCTTCCACCTTGCGTTTGTGACGAAGTTGTAGAAACCCGAGAGTTTTTGGTGATGGAATGCGAATCCAATAAACGTAAAGACCGTTCCGAAAAACGCGGCGTCAAAATTCCAGACTAAGGCCACATTGTGGAACTGGTTGAAAAGAATCCCGATTCCAAGAAGCAAAAGCGACAAGAGGCCCATCAACCAAAGTCGGCCTCCGGCCAGCCGGTGGAATCCAAAAAGAATGATGTCGGTGAAGAACAATGCCGGCAAGAACCAGATGGCATATAACCGTACTTGATTGAATACGTTTGCAAAGCCGATGAAAAGGAAATGGTCAGGAATGGGACTGTTGAGCAACCATTTGATGAACAAATCGAAAAGGACGCAAATGAAGCCAAGCCCAAGCATCGGGACGATATAGCGCTGTAACTTTTTGACGAGAAAGTCGCCAAATTTTTGGTTTTCGACTTTCAGCGTCATTCCGTTCAATACAAAGAAAACAGGCAGATGAAATGCAAACGCAAAGGCGACAAAATTGCTTTCCTTGACTCCGTGCGTGAACACGACTAAAATCATGGCAAGAAACTTGGCAACGTCAATATATTCGATTCTTTTGGGTTTCATGTTTGGCTTTAGGGTATGTTAGCGACAATATAAAAAAAGCCAAGACTTTTAAGTCTTGGCGAAAAAAGAATCGAGTTCTTTATTTATCGGTCAATCCACATCGTATAGCCGAGAATGACTTTTTCGGGGGGCATGTATTCGCTGGAATGATTTTGCGTGTTACGCCATCTGTGAATTTCGATGGTTAAATCCCCGTTTTTTGTGGGCGTGAAATCGACGACTTCAAACGGGTTATTGGTGCTTTGCGATGAGGCGATTGTTTTCCCGTTCTGCTTCACTCTCAAATCTATATCTTGAGGCAACTTTTCAGTAGTGCTATTTAGACCTTTGTTGTAGTAGATGTATGTTCCAGAAGTCAGCCATGCTATGCCTATGCGGTAATGAGCGTTCTTGATTCCTGCTTCGGTGAATGTGATTTTTTCATTTGAGTCGAAAACTCCGTTGTTTTCGCCTTCCCATGTACGGAAAGTACGATTCCATGCTAAACTTGAATATACTGGAATCCCTTTTGCTGCAACAGTGGTGTTTTGCGGATTGTGTGAGGCTGCGTTAGGAATGGGGCGTTTTTCACCAGAAACCAAAATGGCTTTAATCAGTTCTGGATGGCCTTTAAAAGACGGGTAATGCGACATCAAGTCTGCAATCGTTGCTGCTGTATAGGGCGTTGCAGCACTGGTTCCGTTGAAGTATCCGTTGTATGTGCATGATGAATTGCCGCATGGATATTGGAATGTATAGCTGTTGTTGAATTCGAAGTTTGTGTAGTTGGCGACTTCCGGTTTTTCGTTGCCGATTTCAGAATTTTTCCAATTGGAATAATACATGTAATTGTCGTTAGTGGGATTGACAGCTCCGACTGTAATGGCGTTAAGGGCCTTTCCTGGGGATCTGACATAGAAATTGTCGCCTTGTTGGTCAGAATTGCCTGCAGCAACAACTGATACTATTCGGGTGTTGTATACGTAGTTATCCATCTTGGCGTCGACTTCGACGTATTCGCCTGCGGGGCTGTCTGGTGATGACCATGAGTGCGAAGAAATGAATATGTCGGAATAGTTTGGACCGGTGGGGTGCTGCCAAGGCATCGGCCAAGGTTGTGCCTCCCCATTCATGGCTCCTTCGTCTTGTCCATATATAGTTGCTTCAGGGGCTGTATTTGACAAAACTTGAAATACTCCAGTGGGGTGCATTTGTACACCATGTGCGCAGCTGTTTAGCTGAACGTAATTTGACGTGCGGAAATAAGGATGCGGACAGCCCGTTTCTTGGAAGTGTATGCCGACTCCGTTGCCTTTTGCAGAATTGGTGAACGCATGAGTTGTTATTTGCGATTTGTTAAGTATGGAAGTGTATGCCATTTGGTCGATGGGCTTAGCATGTTTACTTATGTAAATATGTTTGTTCTTTTTCAGCAAGTTTTTGATTTCTTCTGCGCTTAAGGAGTCCGTGTAGCCGGCGACGAAGGGGGGCCTCTCGCGCATGGCTTTTTCGTTTGCTTTTTCGAACTCTTCTTGGGATACTTCTTTGTCATTTAGCCATAAACGGACTTTTCCTGTTTCTCCGTCTACCTCCATTTTAGTTGAAGTTGTTTTGACCTTGTAATCGGGCATGTCAAAATTTGTGATGTCGACGCGAATCTTACGATTCTTTGTTGTTTTGGCCTTCCCCAAAACTGTTATTTTGTTAGAGCTTTTCTTACGACCAAGAACGTCAACGGTGTAAGCCTTGGATGGCACGGTTTGTGAATCATAAGATTCTTCTTCGTCCAAGAAATCTTGAATTTCCTTGGATATGTTTGATTGTGAGGCGTTGAAGCTGCTTTCTGCCGCATAAGATGCACCTATGCCGAATGCAGCAACCAAAAGGATTGTTGCTTTTTTCATTTCCCTACTCCTGATAATTTTTAGGTTCGTGAAAATAAAATAACAGCAAAAATGCTACATTGCAAATTGTTAATTATAATTTACATTATTTTGTTGAAGCTTGTACATGCAACGTATTATTATAATACATATAACAAAAAAATTGTGAGTAACATATTATTATACAAATTATTAAGATGTTTTTCATGATTTTATACTAGTTTAGGGCTGTCCCTGAAAATACATCCCTAGATTCCGCAGTAACTCAATCCGGAATTGTCAAAATAATTAAAACGTTATTGAAAATAAAAACTTGTGGATAAAATAAGAAATATCGTTCTTCATCTAATTTGATGATAGTTGAACGAACAAGTTAAAAAGGTAATGTCTGATATAGCGAAAAAACGAGACTCCCCGTCGGTAGTCCATGCGCACGCAAAAAGTTCCTGACAGGCTTCTGACCTTATGCGCAGATGCGGGGGTCTCACGAAGAACGTCCTGCAGGTCGTCTGCAAACCGTGCGGGCACATCTATCCGTGCATGTACAAGCTAGGAAAGATAGATGGAATGCGTGGCTATAAAAAAGAGGAACCTATCGGAACAGTGCGGGGAAGATGTTGAGTGCGTGTATGACTATCGATAACCTTGTCGAGGAGAAGGACTTTTTGTCTGGTCGTGCACCACACGCTGTGGGCATCGACCTCTTTGAAAGCGAGTACGTCTATCGCGCAATTGTGACGGACAACTTTGATATAAAATACGCTGTGTGTTATATGCAACATATAGAACTAAATTGCCTCTATTTCTATCATAAAAGGTCTTTTTCTCTTAAAAAATTGTTATTATTACATCTATGCAAAAAGAATCTTTTGTTAAACGTCTTAGGAGAAAAATGCCTCGCAGTTCCTTGATGGGACAGTTTGTGCGTTACTTGGTGACGGGTGGGCTTGCTTTTGTTGTAGATTTTGGGCTTTATGCTCTTTGTCTTTACAAGTTTGATTGGTTCTACCTGCTTGCTAATTTGGTTGGACTTGTGGCGGGACTTGTCATCAATTACATCATGAGCATTGCTTGGGTATTCTCGGAATGCAAGCGTGTTCTTGAAGATCGGAAAACGGCCGAGTTTACAATTTTTGCCGTGGTTGGTTTCTTGGGTGTCGGCATCAACGAATTGCTGATGTTGTTGATGGTAGGCGGCTTCAAGTGGGACGAAATGATTTCCAAGATGGCGGCTGCCGTCTTGGTGCTGATGTGGAATTTTGGTGCCCGGAAAATGATGCTTTTTCGGGAACAGAAAACTGTTTGAAAAATCAAGAGATTATAGGAAGGATTAAATGTCTATTGAAAATGAATCTAAAAAGATTGCCGTGATTGCCGGTGCGGGTCCTGCGGGCCTCACTGCTGCCTTGGAGCTTTTGCGCACGACCGATGTGAAACCTGTGATTTTTGAAGCGGAGGACGTCATTGGCGGCATCTCGCGCACGGCGCGCTACAATGGCAACCGCATGGATATCGGCGGCCATCGTTTCTTTAGCAAGAGCGATACGGTGATGGACTGGTGGCAGGGAATTTTGCCGCTGCAGGGCGTCGCAAGCAAGGATGACATCGCTATCGGGCGTACCGTTCCGCTGACGGAAGGTGGCCCTGATCCGGAACAGACGGATTACGTAATGCTTTGTCGCAGCCGTCTTTCCCGAATTCTTTTTTTGCGCAAACTTTTCGATTATCCGGTCAGCCTGAACGGTGATACTATCCGTAACCTTGGGCTATGGCGCATGATGAAGATAGGCTTTAGCTATCTCAAGGTGCAGCTTCTTCCTGCACGCAAGGAAAAAAGTCTCGAAGATTTCATGATCAACCGTTTTGGCGTGGAACTATACCGCACGTTTTTCCGAGACTACACCGAGAAGGTGTGGGGCGTGCCGTGCAGCAAGATTAGCCCCGACTGGGGTGGCCAGCGTATCAAGGGCCTCTCGATAACAAAAACCGTAATCCATGCCGTCAAGCAGATTTTTGCAGGCAAGAAGAAGGGTGGCGATGGTGCCGCAAACGGTGTCGACATCCGCCAGAAGGATACGGAGACTAGCCTTATCGGCCAGTTCCTTTACCCGAAATTTGGACCGGGCCAGCTTTGGGAAACTGTTGCCGAAAAGGTGCAAGAAATGGGCGGCAAGATTAGCATGAATGCCCGTGTCGTGGGCGTGAACCGCGATGAGAGCGGCAAGCGCGTGGTGAGCGTCGTTGTCGAGCGGAAGTCCGCGGAAGGCGCCGTTGCGCTCGAAACGTTCCCTTGCGATTATTTCCTTTCGACGATGCCGGTGAAAGAACTTGTTGCCGCAATGGATAAGGAAAAAACGCCTGTGCCAGCTGAAGTCAAGCGTGTCGCAGAAGGTCTCGTCTATCGAGACTTCATTACCGTGGGACTCCTTTTGGATAAGCTTGAAATCAAGAATCCTGCGAAGCCGGGCACTCCCGAAAGCAAGCTCAAGTTTGTTGCCGACAACTGGATCTACGTGCAGGAATCCGACGTGAAACTCGGTCGCATCCAGATTTTCAACAACTGGAGCCCGTATTTGGTGGCTGATCCCGAAAAGGTGTGGATCGGTCTTGAATACTTCGCGACCGAAGGCGATGACATGTGGTGCATGCCCGATGCGGATTTCATCAAGTTTGCCATTGATGAACTCGACAAGATTGACGTGGCAAGGCCAGAATCCGTGCGCGATTCCGTGGTGTTCCACATCAAGAAGGCTTACCCCGCCTACTTCGGCACGTACGGCGAGTTCGACAAGATTCGCAATTACGTAGATCCGATTGATAATTTGTTCCTCATGGGCCGTAATGGCATGCACAAGTACAACAACATGGACCACAGCATGCTTGCCGCCATGGAAGTCGTGAAGTGCATCCGCGACGGCAGTACAGACAAAACTGCGCTTTGGAGCGTGAACAGTGAAGAGGAATACCACGAAGGTAAAAAGTAATGCGAAAGTTTGTTAAACGGGAACTCCCTTTGATTCTGGGGATGGCTCTTTTTGCCATCCTTTCGTATGCATTCAATCCTGAAATTAAAAATGTTGTCCTCCATCGGCAGGGTTCGTTTACTTTGACAACGCTGCCGGTGAGTATTCCTATGGAATCGGGGGAGTATTTTTCCGTTGAGATGGATGTCGCCACTGGTTTTGCTGGTGATTTTCAACTGAACATCCATCCGGACGATTGCGTTACTGATCTTGTTATTAACGACGTGAAATTCCCGTTTGAAAACTATCCCGGTTATTGCAGTTGGAATCAGGGTTTTGTTCTTGATAAAGCCGAAATCGTGAAGAACTTGGGCAAGGATGCCTCTAGTTTGCATATCCAGATGGCCTTGCAGAACGGCGGTGGCCTTGGCGGCCTCACTGCTGTTATCGATGGTGGTGGCTTTATGCAGGGCTTTTTCTCGGTGATGTTCTTTGTGCTGCTTGGGGCCCTAATCTTTTCGATTGGCGCTCGCTTTAAATTGAAACGCAGCCTGCTCCTGGTATTCTTTATCGGGCTCTTTTTACGTGTTGCTTATACCCAGGAAACTTTCTATGACCAGCGTGGCCATGACGTGGGCGGTCATGTGCATTACATGCGCATTATTGCCGAGCAGAACCGCGTCCCCGCATCGGATGAATGTTGGACTTGCTACCATCCGCCAGTATATTTTGTCTTGAGCGCCGGCGTGTGGAAAATGGCAAACCTCATGAAGTGCGTGCCGCAGAATGGAGTCAAGTGGTTCGATTTCCTAATTTCGCTGGTCGCGCTTGGTTTTGGACTTGCGTGCCTCAAGAGTGTTTTGAGTGGTGCGCCCCTTTTTGCCGCATCGATTCTGTGGAGCGTATGGCCGAGTTTTGTCCTTGCATCTCCACGGCTTGGGAATGACATTCTTTTCTACGCGATGCATGCCGTTGCCTTGTGGGGCTGCCTCAAGTATATCCGTACCCATTACGGGAAGTATTTCATCGTTGCGGTTGTGGCGTCATTTATTGCCTACTGGACAAAATCGACGGCTGTTGTCACGTTTGGCGTTCTTGGGCTCACTGCTTTGCTCCAGCTTTTCAGAAATCCCCGCACGTGGAGCCGTTCGGAACGCGTTGCAGCAGGGCTTTTTGTTGCTGCATCGATTGCGGTTGCCTGCGTGGCGTTGACCCACGATGTCGTGGGGAATGCGAGCGGAAACGACAACACTGTACTTGTCCACAACAATCCCGGGAACTTCATGTTCTTTGACTTGAAGACGTTCATGACGCAGCCCTATACGGACCCGTGGCACGATGAACTCGGTCGCCAGTTCTTCTGGAACTATCTCGCAAAGACTTCCTTGTTCGGTGAATTCAAGTTGCTCGAAACACCCAAAGGACGTTGGCTTGCATCGATTATAAGCGCATGCTTTGTGGCGATGCTATGTTTTGGCCTTCGTGGATTCTGGAAATCCCGGTGGGATAAAGTTCAGGTGCTGCTTGCTGTGCAGGCGTTCCTTTTCTTTGCGGCGATGATTGCTCTCCGCCTGAAATACCCCTTCTCCTGCAGTAACGATTTCCGCTACATTGTGCCGGTCCTCTTGAGTTGCCTGCCGTGGGTAGGCCTGGGCTTCTGTGGCGACGGTGCTTCCCGGAAACTTAAAGTGTGCGGTTGGGGTGTCGTTATGCTGTTTACAGTTTGCAGTTCCATTCTTTTGTTGAGCTTATAGCATGTTCATGTATAAATATCGAAATAACCTGAAACTGTTTATTTTTTGGGGCATTATCTGCCTGCTTGCGAATGTTGTTTGTACCGCAGGCTCTGCATATGATGGCGATCAGGGCTATTGGTCGGGCTGGGTCCAGCAACTGATGAACAAGGGTTTTGGTGGTTTTGACGGAAACTATCCGCCTCTTTATGTCATTTGGCTCTGGGTCGTGGCGCAAATCCATTCGCTGTTTGGAATTGCGGTTGGCAAGACGTTCTTCTTGAAGTTTATCTGTCTATGGCCGATTTTCTTTTCGCACTTGTTCCTTGTAGATTGGTTTGCCCGTATTGCTGAAAAGTTCAATTATCCGCAATGGAAAAAGCACTTGCTGTTTGCTTTTGTTGCGTTGAATCCTGCATTGTTGCTGGATGGTCCGATTTGGGGACAAGTGGATTTGTTCCCGGTCGTGATTGCTGCACTTGCAATTTACTGCATCAGTCGCCCGCGCTACATATTCCTTGCGTCTATGTTGTATATGCTTGCGCTCTTGTCGAAGTTCCAGATGATTGCGTTCTTGCCGATCTTTGGCGGACTCTTTATTCGAAACTGGAGAACTTCGTGGAAAGGGCTCCCGCTTGCTGTTGTAGGCTCGGCCCTTGTGCTTTTGCCTTTTATCGTTGGCGGGAACTTGCTTCCGATGCTTTCAAGAGCGTATGTCCAAACGATGAGCCAGTATGCCTATGCCACTTACAATGCGGCTAACTTGTGGATGATTTTGGCAGGGAATGTTGCTCCTGATAACGTTCCTGTTTTTGGGGCTAGCGCAGATGGACTTGGTGCATTGCTGAAACCCATCGTTTTGGGGAAGATTCTCTTTGTCATCATTTCTGTATTTACTTTGATCAAATCCATTCTTTGCAAGAACGTACGGACCGCGTTTGCTCTTTGTACATTGAACGGCCTTGCGTTTTTCGTTCTCTTGCCGGGAATGCACGAACGGTATTTGACGTATGCGGTTCCTATGGCGCTTTGCTGGTTTATGTGGGACATGAGACGTGGCGGTATTCCGTGCTTGCTCATTACGCTTGTATCGGCGTTGAACGTGAACATGATTAATTCGTTCAAAGGGCAGGATGTATGGACTATTGTTTCCGTGATGGGATGCTTTGCTCTTGTCGTTTCGTTTTTTGTCGTTGCGATGCCGAAGGTTACGGGCAAAATTGTGGACAATGTGGGCTCCATCTCTGTTCCTTCGTGGATACCTTATGCTTTGCTGGCTGTGATACTTTTGATTGAAGGCAGTGTCCTTGCTTATCGTAGCCGCCCTGTTCTCATCCCTGAAGGCGACAACATTGTTCTCTTGACAGACCTGAATTGGGTTAGGTCGGAGCAAAGTTACAAGTTTCCGAAAATAAACTATTCCGTCGATGACCATGAATTGATTTCCGGCAATAGAATATACAAGTACGGTATAGGTTCTCATGCGGCATCTTACTTTGTCATGGAACTTCCCGAAAATGCGGATTCGTTGTTCGTGGGCGCCGGAATCGATGCGGAATGTTATAACGAAGGTAGCGCGGTATTTATTATAAGTATCGACGGAAATCAGGTATGGCGGAGTAGTCTGATGCGAGGCTCTAGTGGTGTTGAATTTGCACGGATTCCTTTACAGGGGGGCTCGAGACTTGAGCTCGAAACGGATCCGAATGGCTCCAACAATTGTGACCATACCGATTGGCTGAACGGATATGTCAAATTGCGATAAATCTGATATGGCAGAAGGGCCTGAAAGGTATTGTTATATCTATAACAAGAAACAGTAGAGGGCCGTCTCCTTTAGGAAACGTTTTTGTGTTATATATGGAAAAATATTTCTTAAAAATGTAAAATAATTCGTTTTTATGCCAAAAGCTCAACTTTTGTGTTATACAATTTCTATATTATGCCGGTAAAACTATGAAACCGGTATTTGAATTTGTTGATTATAGGATCTATATGCATGCGTTTTATGACGAACGCAAGCGTACATCTGCATTTTCGTGGAGAGAGTTTTCACGAATTGCGGGATTCTCGTCGTCAAACTACATGAAGCTTGTGTGCGATGGCAAAAGCCGACTTTCAAAAATAGGCGCCGAACAAGTTGCTGTAGCGATGGAACTAGAAGGAAGCGCCAAGGAATATTTCCGCGAAATGGTTTCGTTTGCGGATTCTTGTGACGAAAAAAAGAAGAAAGCTTCCTTTGCGAGGATGCAGGAACTCGCGAAAGAAAATAAAGTACGTACCTTGGCCGGCGATGCGTACACCTATTTTGGCAAGTGGTATAATCCCGTTCTGCGTGAACTGGCTCCCATGAATCCCGGTGTGAAGCCGATGGAACTTTCGAAACTGTGCTATCCCGAAGTCAGCGCGACGGAAATACGCCAGTCGCTAGATTTTTTGGTGCAGGCTGGACTGCTCAAGAAAAACGGTGAATATCATTACGAACAGACTGAAAAGGTGGTGACGGGAGTTGCGGGCTGCGTTCGACCGACCATGCGGTCCATGCACAAGCAGATGGCGGAACTTGCCGCTGTTGCCGTCGAGAATATTCCCGTAGAAGAACGTAATTTTGCAGGCGTTACCATGGGAATTTCGCAGGAAACGTTTCGCCGGGTCTCGCAGGAAATTGAAAATTTTAGACGAAAGGTAATCTCCATTGCACGTGAAGACCAAAAGGGCGAACAGGTGTATCGGCTGAATTTGCAGTTGTTTCCTTTGACAAAGCGTAAGGAGGCAAAACATGTTTAGAAATTTTTTGCCGGCGCTTGGAGTCGGCTTGATCTTGTTTACCGCATGTACGGAATCTAATCCTATCGATATTTCTGGCGTTACGACAGAATCTAACGACATTGCTGAGAGTGAGAACTCGACGGGAATCCAGTTGAAAGATTCTACGAAAGGTCCTGTGATAGATAACGTGAATTTATCTGCGGCCAATCCAGTTTCCAGTGCATCAACGGTTGTTGCAACATCAAGTACGTCGCAGGCTCCGACAACATCGAGTGCGGCGGCTTTTACCCCAAGGCAATTGACAGAAGCTGAACTAGCCGTTATCGACAGCATCCTTTCAAGTTTGAACGAAAATGCAGGTTTTTCTCAAAATCCCGATTCGATTAATTCGGCGATAACATCTGCATCTAGTACGGCCTACAGTTTCAAAACTTTAGGACAAACTTATTATGAAGGCCCGTCGCAGTGCTCTGTGCAATTGCATGAAGATGAAAAAGGCGTGCAGTTGCTTTTAAGTGGAAAACGCGGGAGCTTTTCGGAAACGTCGATTGTGCTTGAAGACAAAAACGTCCTCTTGCGGATAGCCAACAAGCATTATTGGAAAGACGACAACATGACAGAATGTGTTTTGGACAGCATTGATTTTCGTCGGATATGCGAAATTCAATCGGGCGTATTCCGAAATTACAGAAAGGGGAACGGCTGCGGAAGTGCTGGCGGCGCTTTGCAAATAGCATGTGCTATGCCGATGCCTGAAAATACTGTGGCTTCGAAATTGCTGATAGACGAAGCTGATTTGTACAAACAAAAATGTGCATCTGAGCCTCTCATAGATCCGAGTTGTATTATTGTTATCCAAGAAACAACTGAAGACACAATGACGAACAACACGGTTTGCGCCGAATAATCTAAACAGATATCATCTTATGAAATTTATCAAGACTCCAGAGTTTATTACTGCTCTTTGTTTCTTTGTATTCCTTGCTTTAGGAATTGCGAGCAAAATTTCAATTGAAAACGTGAAATTTGTACAGGACGGGAAAGCGGAGACCGCTTCGTTTCCGTTTGTCAAGAATATCGAAATAAACAAACCCTTCAATATGGAATTCGATATCGCGAGCCATTTTGATTTCGCATACGACATGTGGATCGTCCCGGATGATTGCGCCGAAGCTATTGCCATTGATGGTGTGGAGGCGAGCCTTTCCGATATCCAGAACCGTTGCAGCTTTTCGAAAGGCTTTGTCCTTGCAGATGACTTTCTTGCTCCCTATAAACATGGCGGCACGACGCATTATTCGTTGACGCTAAAAAATAAGGGTGGGCCGGGAGGAATGGCTCTTTTTATCAAAATGACGTCTAAAATAGGGTGGTTGATAAACGGTTTAATATTTATTTCGTTTGCGATGTTTTTTGCCTTGCTTGCCCGGCGGCTGCGTCTTGGAAAAACCTTGATAGTGCTGCTTTTCGTAGGTATCGTTTTCAGATGCTTTTTCTTTATGGCGACTCCATACAAGAAGTTTTCGATGGATGTAGAAGGTCATATATCCTATATTCAATATGTTATAGAAAATCATTCCGTTCCCGGTAATCAGGAATGCTGGTCGTGCTATCATCCTCCTGTGTATTATGTTTCGGCGGTACCGTCTTATCTGTTAAGCGAATTTTTAGGCATGCCGGGAACTACGGGATTGCAGACGTTCAGCTTGTTGCTTTCTGTGCTCACGACATTTTTTGGATTGCTGTTCCTGCGGAAAATTCTGGAAGGGCGGAATCTGGTTCTTGCATCGGTCCTTTGGATTTTCTGGCCCTTGATGATAATGGTTGCTCCCCGCATCGGAAACGATCAACTCTTCTACTTGCTTCATGTCCTTTGTCTGTGGGCAGGAATCAGCTACTTCAAGGACGGCCGCGGAAAATATTTGATTGTGGCGGTTGTGGCGACCGCTTTGGCGCTATGGACTAAAACAACGGGTGTCGTTACGCTAGGAATGTTGTTTGTGCTCATGGTGGGCGGATTCTTCGCCAAAGGGGAACTCAGGAAGCCTACTAGGTCTGAAGTAGTCTCATGGTCGTTGTTTATTGTACTTATTGCGGCGTTTGTTTTGCAAAAATTGCTGGGCTCTGATTTGGTCGGCAATGCGGATTACCTGAATTCATCAATGAAAGTTCAAAACGAGGCGTTCAATTATCTGTATTTCGACTTGCGTAGTTTCCTGGAATATCCGTGGACTAGCTGCTGGAACAGCATGATGGGTCGGAACTTCTTCTGGAATTTTGCTCTAAAGACATCGCTTTTTGGTGAATGGGACATGTTGCCGACTGCGGAAGGACGGCTATGCGCTACGATAATGAGTGTCTTGTTGCTAGGACTTGTTGTGTATGGCATTCGAGGATTCTGGAAAAAGCGCCTCGACTTTGTCCATTGGATTTTGTTCTTGCAGGGAATCGCGTTTTTCGGATCGTTGGCGACGTTGCGTCTCAAGTACCCGTTCGCATGCAGCAATGACTTCCGGTATATCTTGCCTGTACTTTTGAGTATTGTTCCTTTTGTCGCGAACGGCGTTACCTTAAAGGAATCCTCGACGATATGGAAAGTCGGCGGTTACGTCATCGTTCTTGCGTTTGTTGTGAGTAGCGCCATCTTGTACATTATGGTGATGTAGGGGCCTTCTTCGCCCAATACTTTGCTTTTTCACCTGTTCTTTTTGTATATTCTAGCCGTAGAAAATAGACAGCGGAATGCTATTGATCAATGGTCAAACGACCATTGACTAACAATTATTGACTAATGACTATTATATGAAGGCGTGAAATGAAGCGAATACTACGTTTTATGGTGCGATATTTGCCACGATTGTTGTTGGCGGCAGTAGTGGTTGTAATGTGTCTATTGTGTTATGTCTTTTCGCTTTTGGAACGACCCATCAACGATGGCAACAAGATGTATGCTGCAGGCGATTACAAAGGTGCTTTAGAGACGTACACGAAAGTTCGTGAATCGGAGCCGGCAAATCCATTGTTGTTCTACAATATCGGAACGGACCAGTACAGGTTAGGGAATTACGATGAAGCCAAGAAGGAACTCGAAAGTGCCGTCCGCATGCCCGATAAGCATCTTTCGTCCCGTGCGGCGTATAACTTGGCCGATGCGCATTTCCGCGTGGGCGAGAAGGCGAACGAGCCGAGTGCGCGCATTGCCGCATGGCGAGAATCTATCGCTTACTTGAAAAAGGCGATTGATATCGACAATGATTTTGAAAACGCAAAGAAGAATATTGAAATCATCCAGCGCAAGCTCAAGGAAGAACTCGACAAACAGAAAGAGAACAAGGATCAGAACCAGAACAACGACCAGAAACAGCCTCCGCTTTCTGCCAATGCAAAGCAAGTCCTCGCACGAGCCATGCAGCTTAGCAAGGATGGCAAGTATGCCGAGGCGAAGTCGATGCTCGAAAATTTGATTGCCGAAGATGAAACCGCCGGACAGTTGAGCGGCCATGTGCAACGCCTCGACGATGTCATCGAAATCAAGGCGGGTCGCAAGCCCAAGACGAAGATTGATGCCAGTAACACCGACAACGACTTGGAGGTGATCTGATGACTATTCTGAGAAAAAATAAATGCGTCATCCTGAGCGAAGTCGAAGGATCCAGGGCTGTTATGAGTACTTCTCGTCATTGCGTGCCGAAGCAATCCCTCTCGTCTCTCGTCTTTCGTCTCTCGTCTATAGCGTTCTTCCTCGCATCCGCTGCTTTTGCGGCTCCGAAGTCTGCTACCGCCTATTACGGCGATGCTGCTTTCCAGTACATCGAAAACCGTTTGCCGTCGGCTGAAATTACCTGTAACGAGGGCTTGCAGCAATATCCGAACGATCAAAAGTTGCAGATGCTCCTCGACCGCATCAAGGAAGCGAAGGACGAACAAAAGAACGAAAACAAGAAGAACGATCCCAAGAACGACCAGAATCAGAACGATCAAAATCAAGACCAGAATAACCAGGATCAGAATCAGGACAAGAACCAGGATCAAAATAAAGATCAGCAGAACCAGGACCAAAACCAGAATCAGAACCAGAATGGCGACCAGAGTTCATCCAGTTCTCAGGACGAGCAAAATCAGGACCAGCAGAACCAAGGAAATCAGGGCCAGTCGAGTGACAGTAACGCTCAAAGTTCCGACAGCAATGGTGGTGGTCAGCAACAGCAGCCAGAACAGCAGCAAGCTGAATCCGGTTCCAGCGATAGCAATGGATCTGACCAAGAAGAGCAGCAACAGCCGCTTCAACCTGGCGAGTTGAGCCCTGAAGAAGCCGCGCAGCTTCTCAAGGACTTTGACGAACAGAACGGCGAACGCAAACCGTGGAAACCGGTCCGTGGACAGGTTCGCCCGGCACGAGACTGGTAAACCAACTTTGTCCTCTTTTTTACAACTCAAATAAATAATATTTCAATTTACGCCTGCTTTTACTTGTGTAAAGCATAAAAAAATTGTACATTAACGAATAAGATTTAATAAAGAGGACTTTATGAAAAAAATTTTGACCATCCTTCCGGTTGCAGCCCTTGCCTTTACGGGCTGTGTCTCATCATCCGATGACTCCACAACGACGGCTCCGAAGAATCTTCCGACGGATTATATTATAACGCAAATGGGCGAATATAGCTATACTGAGGATGGTCGTCTAGAAATAACCAAGGCGACTTGCACAGACAGGGCTAACGAAGCTGTTTGGACAAAGGTAAATCAGCAAGGTTCCTTGACGGATGTCAAGGATGGAAAGGCTCAAATAGATTTGGGCGATGGACGAGGCAAGCTCGCTTATGATTTCAAGCCTCTTGTTGATGAGCTTTATCCGAATGCTCTCTACTACAATTCGGCTGCACTTGGCAATCCTCTTATTGAAGGCGTTGTCCTTGAATCCCCGAATTACTACAGCGATGTTGCCTACATCAATACAAATTGCATTTTCCAGAACTTTGGGGAAATGCAGGAAACTTTGGCCGAAATTGCTAAAGTTCCCAAAAGCTCCATTACGATGGATTGTCGCAAGCTCAGTATCTCCGGCCTTGAAATGACTTATACCTCCCACACGGAATCGTCTATAGACTATACGCTTTCTTATGGCGGTATTTCTTGCCCGGTGAAACAAAAATTCCTTTATGCCTTTGACCAGGAAGATTGCGCTTTGGCATTTAAGAACTACCAGAAGGAATACGAAAATGGCGAGACGCAGGATTTCTTTAATTTTGAGCTGCATGACCAGGACATTAATGCATGTTCTGATTTTGTAGATCTGATTGTAAATTTCCACAACGCGACTGGTCTTGCTAAGTCGGGCTCGACTTCGGCATTTACCGAAAAGCAGGTCAAGGATATTCTCCGTGCTGTGGGTTCCCGTCTTCGCGGCCGCAAGTAACCCTAAAATCCGCTAAATTTCAAAAAGCACCCTGCATAACGGGGTGCTTTTGGCTATTTGAACCTTCAAAGCGCACTCCTCCGTGAAATTTTTTGTAAAATTTGTATATATTTATAAACATCTCGTTAAAAATGCAGGGGACGCCATATGGATTTTGATAATCTGCTGTTGCACTACAGGGCCAAGGCCTGTATCGTTTCCGTCGAGTTTTTCCCTGACGGGTCTTATGGTAATATCCGCGTTGTTGCGGGGAACCAGGCTCATTGCGATGACATGGCGGCGCTGAACCATCCATTTGTGCCGGACTCTCCATACGAGGCGTGCTTCCCGAAAAATCCGCATTTTGAGGAACATTGTTACCGTTGCATATGTGACGGCAAGCCGCTCCATGCTTATGTCAACCTTTACACGATGGGGCTGTGGTTGAACATGTTCCTCCTCCCGTTGGATTCGGATTGCGAGAATGTCGGCTATTGCCTTTATTGTTACGATGTTGCCCCCAAGGCCGATTCTTCGGCGATGGCGGATCTTTCTGCGGAGACGGCATACGACGTGTTGAAGGCTTGCATCAAGCTGCGCGGTTCGGACGATGTCCAAAAGGCGTTCCAGGATGTTGTTGAGGATATCCGTACGATTTGCGGTTCCGACCATTGCTGCATCTTGCTGACGGATTCTAAAAAGTGCAGTTGTACAGTTTTTGCCGAATCCCTTCGTGAGGGGACGAACCTGCTTCCGATGTCGAAGTACATTGATGGCTTCTATGCAATTACGGAAACATGGCCGGATACGCTGGCTGGTAGTACTTGCATTATTGTGAAAGACGAACGCGATATGGAAAAATTGTGGGAGCAGAACCCCATTTGGGGAGAGTCTCTCGACCAGGCGGGAGTCAAGAGTATCGTTCTGTTCCCGCTCCGGCATGGCGCAGAGCTGCTCGGTTACATGTGGGCGCTAAATTTCAATGTCGCCGACGCGATGAAGATTAAAGAAACTCTTGAAGTCACGACATTCTTTCTCGCTTCTGAAATCGCAAGCTACCAGCTTTTGAACAGGCTAGAAATTATGAGCACGATAGATTCGTTAACGGGCATCAAGAACAGGAATGTGATGAACAATCACGTCGATCAGATTGTCTCCGGGCAGGAACCTATGCCGTTGGCGGTGCTCTTTGCCGACTTGAACGGCTTGAAACGCATGAATGATGTCCAGGGGCATAGTGCCGGCGACAAAATGCTGCAATCGGCTGCGTCGATTTTGCAGGGCGTTTTCCATGATGGCGAAGTCTATCGCGCCGGTGGCGATGAATTTATGGTGCTTGTTCCCGAAATAGAAGAAGACGAACTGCAAAAGCGGATTGCGCGTGTCCATTTGCTCTCGAAAAAGACGGAGGACGTCAGTTTTTCGATTGGAGTCTGTTATGGCGAAAGCAATATTCGGAGAGCGATGCGACTTGCGGACGAGCGGATGTATGCCGAAAAGAGCGCTTACTATGATGCCCATCCCGGTTTGAGGTACAGATAAAGTTTATCGTTCCTGTAGATGGACTGTCTTCTGAACGCTATTCTCGATCTGATTGGGGAATCTTCTGGTTAAGGTGCTTTTTAGTGCAGTAATATTCTATATTTTATTTTATGAGACTGCCGCACGAAACACGAACTTATGTTGCCATCGACCTGAAGTCTTTTTTTGCGTCGGTGGAATGCGTGCTTCGTGGGCTTGATCCGCTGAAAACGAATTTGGTGGTGGCTGATGCGAGCCGAACGGAGAAGACTATTTGCCTTGCCGTGACCCCGAGCCTCAAAGCGTATGGCATTCCGGGGCGTGCGCGCCTGTTCGAGGTTAATCAGAAGTTGCGCGAGGTGGAACGGCGCACGGGCGAAAAGGTCGATTTCCTGATTGCAAAACCGCAGATGGCGAAGTACGTGGAATATTCGACCCGCATCTATAAAGTTTATCTGAAATACGTCAGCGAAGAAGATATTCACGTTTATTCCATTGATGAATGCTTTATCGACTTGACGCATTATCTTTCGCTGTACAAAAAGTCTGCGAGGGAACTTGCGAAGAATATGATCCGCGATGTGTTCGAAACGACGGGAATTACGGCGACGGCTGGCATTGGGACGAACCTTTACCTTTGCAAAATTGCGATGGACGTGATGGCGAAACATGTCGCTGCGGATGCGGACGGCGTGCGCATCGCGCAACTTGACGAAATGACGTACCGCAAGGAACTTTGGGGTCACCGGCCTATCACGAGTTTTTGGCAATTAGGCCGCGGAATTGCGGAACGCTTGGCGCATTGCTACTTGAATAACGGTCGCGGGATTTTTACGATGGGAGACCTTGCTCGTGCTAGCGTGAAGAATCCAGATGCGCTTTACAAGATGTTTGGCGTGAATGCGGAAATTCTCATTGACCACGCTTGGGGCTACGAACCGTGCGGCATTGCCGAAATCAAAAGATATAAGGCGAAGACGCACAGTATCGGCGGTGGGCAGGTCCTAAGTTGTGCGTACGATTGCGCCAAGGCGAAAATCGTCATCCGCGAAATGGTGGATACGCTTGCGCTAGACCTTGTGGAAAAAGGCCTTGTGACGAACGGCCTCACGCTCCATGTAGGCTACGACCGCGAAAATGTGGATAAAGGAATTTATCACGGCGAAACGGTCGTCGATGGTTACGGTCGCACGATCCCGAAACCTGCGCACGGGACGGCTCCGCTTTTGAATTATACGTCATCTGCTTCGACGATTGCGGAGGCGGTAATGAAACTGGCTGACCGCATCATGAATCCGTCGCTTACCGTCAAGCGTCTGAATCTCACGGCGAATAACGTATTGCATGCCGCGAACGAAAGCTACGACTTGTTTACGGACGTGAAGAAGATTGAACGCGAAAAGAAAATGATGCAGGCGCAAATAGCCATCAAGAAACGCTTTGGCAAAAACGCCATTTTCAAGGGCATGGACATGCAGGAGGGAGCCACCACGCGCGAACGCAACGAACAAATCGGAGGACACAAGGCGTAGGGCTGTGGGCTCGCTCCCGTAGGTCGCTTTGAGGTGGTGAGGTATGGGGGAATGCAATTGAAAAAATCAAATATTTTACCTAGCAATCCTCAGAGGAGCGTAAGCTCCGAGCCCATACCCCAAAGCGGCGAAGCCGCGTGCTCATAGCTGCAATCCTAACCACTGTTTACTAGTTACTAACCACTAACCACTGCATTATGCTCGACAATTACAAAGACATCATCGATTTGCCGTACCCGCGGGACGACTGGAATTTTTTGATGAAGCATCCGCGGATGTCCATTGCGAACCGGGCGAAAATTTTCAGCCCGTTTGCGGCGCTGCGCGGCCACAACGAAAAGATTGCGGAAACCGCCGAACGCCATTTGGAAGACAATCTCGACGAGAACATGTTGGATCCTGCCATTGAGTGAATGGCTTGTTCCTTTCTGCGATTGCGCGAGTCATGAAAAGAGAAAGCCTCCGGTTTTTGGCCGGAGGCTTATTATTCAAGGAATCATGAAAATAAAAACTGTTTGTCAACGTTAGTGATTGTGTTCTGGACCGCGGCGCTCGCGGGAGTCTTTGTCGTGCATTTTTTTCATGCGGTCGAACTGCATCGATTTGAACTTTTCCAGCTGTTCTTTGGTGAGAATCTTGTTGAATTCCTTCACTCCGCTGATTCTGTGGTTGAGCAATGCTTCTTGGGCCTTGAGAATGCCGCCTTTAGCCGCTGCGATTTTCTTTTCGTCGTTGCTGTCAAGAGCTTCGCGGAGGGTCTTTTCGGCTTCCTTCTTTTGTTTGCGGAGGACTTTAAGCGTAGAATCCATCACCTTGCGTTGCTGTTCTAGCGCAGCCTTCTGTTCGTGAGTGACTTGCAGAACGGAGTCCATGAAGTCGGAGCCTTTTTTGAAGTCAAACTTCTTGTCGAATTTTTTATCGAACGGATTGCCTTCCTTGAAGTGGTCGCCTTTGAAATGTGGTTCGCGGGGCGGTTCACCGTGAAAGTGCGGCCCATGATGGGGACCGTCGCGGAATTCGCCATGACGCATGCAGTGCGGACATTTGCAGCCTGGACCGCAGGGTGCTTTTTTGGAACAGCAGATGCCTTTTTCGAATGAGGCGCCTTTTGAACAACAGGTGGCGGCCTTGTTTGCACAGGATGAACAGCCCGAGTTGTTGAATGCGAAGGCTCCAATGAAGAAGCCGAGGGAGCAAGCAAAGATGATGAGGCTTGCAATGAATGTTTTTGTAGAGTCCTTCATTATTTTGTCTCCTGTAATAAATAGCTGATGGAACCGTATGTGTCTAAATTTTCCAATTCATCGTCGTTGGTTTCACCGAGATCGTTATACCACGAAACGAGTTCATCACTTGCGATACCTTGGACGAGGACTGTTTCGGAATCCATTCGGTTGACGGCAATAAATGCCGTAATAAACGCTATGGCGACAAAGCTTGCTGCAAGTGCGTACTTGGTGCGTGTTTGTATGAAGTCTATGAATTTGTTTTTTCTAGAAGAATCGAGTCTTGCGCAGACCGTTTCCCAGGAACCTTCCTTGGGCTTGATTCTTTCGAGCCTTGAAAAATCGATTTGATCACGCATAGTTCACGTTCTCCTGTAAATAGTTCTTGACAACGGTCCTTGCTCGACTGAGTCTTGCTTTGATAGTCCCTTCGGGCATGTTGTAGATTTCGGACAAATCCTTGATGCCGAGTTCCTCGGCGTCCTTTAGCCAAAGCATGCTTCGCGTTTCGGCAGAGAGTTTCGACAGTCCAAATTCTAAAAGTTCCGGGTCATAGTCTATCTGCTCTTCATGTTTGCTCCCGATGGCGGATGCCGTCAGAAACTCGATGTGCTCGCCTTCGAGTTCTGCGTGACGTTTCTTGGAACGCAGCCTCATGAGGCATTCATTTACGGTAAGGCGGAACAACCAGGTGTTGAGAGCGCTTTCACCGCGGAAGTTCTTGATCTTGCCGGGAACGGATACGAAAATGTCCATCAGTACGTCTTCGGCTTCGTCACGGTTCTTGAGCATTCTGAACGCTAGGTTCAGCACGTTTGTGCTGTGGGACTTCCACAGCATGCCAAGCGCTTCGCGGCTTCCTTGTTGAATCTTCTTTATGATGACTTTTTCGTCCATTTCGTTACTTTTGATGCGCTGTGTTTTGCGGTGGTTGCATGAATGATAAAATTTTTTTTGAGCCATTTTCAATAGCTATTGACTAGACTTTACTGGATCCTTCCCCTATCGCTACACTTCAGGGTCAGGATGACGAACCGCTATTAACCAATGACTAATGACCAATAACTATTGGCCAATAACTAATTAATTATATTTTATTGTGATGCATAAAATCCTTTATGAAAAATTGAGAGAGGCTTTTGCCTCTGTGTTGCCCATCACGCTTATCGTGTTGCTGGTGTCGCGTACTCCGCTTGTTACTTTTTCAGTGAAGGAACTGGTCGTTTTTTCGATTAGCGCCTTTTTTTTGATTGTGGGGATAGGGCTTTTTAACTTGGGGGCGGATCTTGCCATGACGCCGATGGGGGCGTATGTGGGTTCGGGGCTTACCAAGTCGCGCAGACTTTTGCTGCTCGTGTCGGTTTGCTTTGTGATGGGGGTTCTCATTACGGTCGCTGAACCGGATTTGTCCGTGCTCGCAGAACAGGTGAAAAATGCCGTGAAGCCGATTTTGCTGATTTCGACGATCGGTGTGGGCGTCGGGATTTTCTTGCTACTTGCGATTTTGAAAATCGTGTTCAAGAAAGACCTTTCGCTGATTATCATTTTCTTTTACATGGTGCTGTTCATGCTCGGGATGCTCATGGTGTCTGTCGGGCGGAACGCGTTTGTACCGCTTGCGTTTGACTCGGGCGGCGTGACGACTGGGCCGATTACGGTGCCGTTCATCATGGCGCTTGGCGTGGGTGTCGCGGGTGCGATTGGGGGCAAGAACGCTTCGGAAAACAGTTTCGGCCTGATTGCGCTTTGCTCTGTGGGCCCGATTTTGGCGCTGATGGGCTTGGTCGTTTTTTCGAAGGGCGACTTGACTTATGAACTTTCGACGGCGGCATATTCGGTGGAAGCGAGTCTTGGTGAACATTTCTTGCCGACGGTGATGGAAGTGGCGAAAGAGGTTTTCGTTGCGCTTGCGCTGATTGTCGCGTTTTTTTGTGCATTGCAGTGGACAGTGCTTAAACTTCCGCTGGTAAAACTGATTCAAGTGGGCGTCGGAATTTGTTACACGTTCGTGGGTCTTGTGATTTTCCTTACGGCGGTGACAGTCGGATTCATGCCGGTTGGTTTTGAAATTGGCCGTGAACTGGCTGCACGTCCGCATGCGCTTGTGACAGCGGGCTTTATCATTGGCATGGTGGTGGTGCTTGCGGAACCTGCGGTGCATGTGCTCAACAAGCAGGTCGAAGAAGTGACGGGTGGACTCGTGACGAAACGTTCCATGCTGATTGCCCTTTCGGTGGGTGTCGGCATTTCGATTGGGCTTTCGATGTTGCGTATTATTATCGGGTTCCCGATTATTTATTATCTGTTGCCGGGATACTTTATTTCGCTTGGACTCTCGTTCTTTGTGCCGAAACTTTATACGGCGATTGCGTTTGACTCGGGTGGCGTGGCGAGCGGTCCTTTGACTTCGAGCTTTATTCTGCCGCTTGCTATTGGGGCATGCTCCGTGATTCACGATGGCGGTGATTCTATTTTGAACTATGCTTTTGGCATTGTGGCGATGGTCGCGATGACTCCGCTCATTACGATTCAGGTTCTTGGCTTCAAGGCGATTGTTGCAAGGCTTTGGCGCAACAGGATGATGATGCGTCGCTTGCAGGATGCTGATGACGAACAAATTATTGACTTTGTGTAGGGGCGGCAATGGCAGAAGAAATGAATTTGACAAAGAAACCGAGTGTGCGCAAAAGAGTTCACTCCAAGGTCTCGATGAATCGCCTGAAAATTCTCGTGACAACGGTGATGCGTTCGAAGGCCGACTTTTACATGGACTATATCCAGTCGTTTGGAGCGAATATGCAATTTGTTCTTTACGGTCATGGCACGGCTCCGCGTGAAATCATGACGGCACTTGGGCTTGCAGACCCTGAACGTGCGGTGATTATAAGCATCATTGGCGAAGACCATGTGCCTGCCGTTTTGGAATGCCTTGAAGAAAAGTTCAAGACGATTGTGAATGGAAAGGGAATTGCCTACACGATTCCGATGGCAAGCGTGATTGGCAAGTCCGTGTTTAATTTTTTGAGCGATAACCGTTCCCAGGTAAGGAGAGGATGATCATGGCTACGAATACACATGAACTCATTATTTGCATTGTGAACAACGGATTCTCCGATACTGTAATGGAAGCCGCAAAGGATGCCGGGGCTCGTGGTGGTACCGTGCTGAACGCTCGTGGAACGGCTAACAAGGAAGCGGAATCGTTTTTCCATATCGCTATACAACCCGAAAAAGAAGTCGTGATGATTCTTGTGCCGCTAAACGTGAAAGATGCAGTTTTGCGTTCGCTTTACGAGAAGGCTGGCCTCGATACGATGGGGCAGGGAATTGCGTTCTCTCTGCCGGTCGATAATGTTGTCGGGCTTACGCCGTGGAAGGCTGATGCCAAGACAGCGGAGAAGAAAGCCTAAAAGAGATGGCGGATCAAGTCCGCCATGACGTTGTTTTACACTTTCACATTGAAGTAATCGATTTCGGGGTGGCTGATGTAGAGGCCGCTTACGGAGGCTTGCGGGTACATGGCGCCATTTTCGGTGAGGCTGATGCCTACGCTGCCAAAGTCGATGAGTTTCGCGATGTTGAAGATTTCCTTGATGTTCGGGAGCACGGGGTAACCGACGGCCGGGCGGATGCCCTTCCAACCATTGTTGCGGTCGAGTTCCTTGCTCAAGTATTCGGCGCCTGCTTCGGCGAGACGGTCGGCGACAGTCTGCATGAGGAGAACGTCGTAATCACTGCCGCCCTGTTCGGCTTTCAGCTTTTCTAAACGCTTGACGAATGTTTCGCTCATGGTCACGGCGAATGCACCGACGATATCGCGGAACACGTCCTTGCCTGCGGGGGAGGCGAAAACGCTTGCTGTGTTCGCGTTTGCCGGAGCGACGTAGTCGCAGAGCGCAAGGCATGTGCCTTCGGGATTCTGCTGGCGTGCGGTCGAGACTTCGACGAGGTCTTCGGCGGTGCCTGTGCGGCCCGTGTTGAAGATGACGGATTTTTCGGTACCGGCAGCAGGATAGAACGCCTGAACGGCGCGGAGTGCGTATTCGGGCTTTGTGAGCGACTTGATGAGCGCTTCGGCGTCTGCCTTGAGCTTTTTGGCTTCTTCTTCGGCGGGCTTGATTTTCCATGTGAAGAAGAAGTATTCCCAGCTGATGAGCGGGATAATTTTTTCGATAGGAATCGGCGGAAGTTTGCTTTCGCCCATGAACGGCGGCTGTATCGGCTGGTATTTGCTCCAGTCGCATTTGAAGCGGCGTTCTTCGGGTGTCGAGGCTGCTGCGGCCATGGCGTTAGCGGCTTCGGTCTTGATGCCGTTTTGTTTATCGCGGATGCGCTGCTGTTCTTCGCGGTTTTCCTGAATCGTTTGTTCGCTTGTCGCGGGGTCGAGTAACTTTTGTACGAGGCCCGGATTGCTTGCGGCATCGCGCACGTGGAAAACAGGACCGTCGTAGCACGGGGCAATCTTTACGGCGGTATGCGTGGGCGAGGTCGTTGCGCCACCGACGATAATCGGGATGCGTTGGCCGGCGGCTTGCATGGCCTTCGCGACGGTGCACATTTCTTCAAGCGATGGCGTAATGAGACCGGAAAGGCTCAAGATATCTGCTTTGTTCTCAATGGCGGCCTTGACAATCACATCTTCGGGAACCATCACGCCGAGGTCCACCATTTCGTAGCCGTTACAAGCCATAATCACGGAGACGATGTTCTTGCCGATATCGTGCACGTCGCCCTTGACGGTGGCGATGACGATTTTGCCGCGGCTCGAAGCGTTCGCGTCTTTGCCTGCTTCGATGTAGGGCTGCAAAATTTCCACGGCCTTTTTCATGGTGCGAGCGGTTTTGACGACTTGCGGCAAGAACATCTTGCCTTCGCCGAAGCGGCGACCTACTTCGTTCATGCCGTCCATGAGCGGGCCGGAAATAATGCCGACTGGGCTGTCGCCGCGGTTGATGAGTTCCATTAGGTCGGGCTGAAGCGTCGTGGAAGTTCCCTTGAGGAGCGCTTCTTGCAAACGTTCTTCGGGCGTGGTGGGCTTGGCGTCGGCGGCGCTTTCACCTGCGTCCGCGGAACTTGTACCTGTGCCTGTGCTCATGGCAAAAATCGCCTTCGGGTCGTACTTGGTGCCCGCTTCCTTGGCGGCTGCGGCTGCGGCTGTCATGCGGCTTGCAATTTCGATGAGCGCTTCGCTGGCATCCGGTTCTGTATTGAAGATAACTTCGGTAATCGCCATGCGGAGTTCCAGCGGAATCGTCTTGTATTCGACAATTGCGCTCGGGTTCATAATGGCCATGCCCATGCCGTTCGGAATCGCGTAATGCAGGAACGTGGTGTGCATCGCTTCGCGCAAGTAGTTGTTGCCGCGGAAAGCAAATGAAAGGTTCGAAAGGCCACCCGAGATGCGGACGCCGGGGAGGTTGTCCATAATCCAGCGAACAGCACGGATAAAGTCGATGGCGTAAGCGTTGTGCTCGGCCATGCCGGTTGCGACCGTCAAAACGTTCGGGTCGTAAATAATGTCGGAGGGGTCGAAGCCGAGCTTTTTGACCATGATGTCGTAAGCGCGGGACGCAATTTGTACGCGGCGTTCGTAGTTCGTGGCCTGGCCTTCTTCGTCAAAGAGCATCACGATCACGGCGGCACCGAGGCGCTTTATGGTAAGTGCGTGTTCAATGAATGCCTGTTCGCCCATCTTGAGTGAGATGGAGTTCACGATGCATTTACCCTGGGCGCACTTGAGGCCTGCTTCAATGACTTCGAAACGGGAAGAGTCCACCATAATCGGCACGCGGCTGATGGCCGGGTCCGATGCGAGTAGATTTAGGAATGTGCGCATTTCGGCGGTGGCATCGAGGAGTCCATCGTCCATGTTGACGTCAATGACGTCGGCACCGTCATCGACCTGCTTACGGGCGATGTCGAGCGCTTCTTCGTAATTCTTTTCGTTGATGAGACGCAGGAACTTCTTGGAGCCCGCGACGTTGCAACGTTCGCCGACCTTCACGAAATCATCGGCATTGCAGCTGTCGGCGCCGTTGCTCGGGCGAACCTGTTCTCTGAACAACGGTTCGAGCCCCGCGAGGCGGAGGCGCGGGCTGGTGACGTACTTGGGTGCTGGCTTGCGTCGTTCGTAATCGGCGGGAAGTGCGTCAAGCATCTTGCGCATCGCGGCGATATGTTCCGGAGTCGTACCGCAGCAACCGCCAATCATGTTCACGAGCATGTCGTCCAGATAAACGCGCATCAGGCGCACCATGTCTTCGGGCGTGTCGTCGTAACCGCCGAACTGGTTTGGAAGCCCTGCGTTCGGGTGGCAGCTGAGGTAACACGGCGCAATCGCTCCCATGCGGCGCAGGTACGGCACCATGCCATCTGCACCGAGACCACAGTTTAAGCCGATGGAAAGCGGGTGCATGTGCATCACGCTCACGGCAAATGCTTCGACCGTCTGACCCGAAAGCGTACGGCCGGAGGCGTCGCTCACGGTCATCGAAAGCATGACTTCAATCGGCTTGATTTCGTTTTCGGGAGTGCCTGCGGCCTTGGCGGCTGCAATGCGGGCTTCGTTTGATTTGCTGTAAGCGCTGAGAGCGGCTTTCGCGTTCAACGTGTCAAAAATCGTTTCAATGAGGATGGCGTCAACGCCCTCTTCCATGAGCACGGAAATTTGTTCCAAGTACGCATCTTCGAGTTCGTCGAATGTGATGGCGCGGCTTGCTGGATCGTTTACGTCTTCGCTCATGGAGAGCATCTTGCTTGTCGGGCCGACGTCGCCCAAAATATAGACCTTGCGACCGTACTTCTTGAAGCCTTCCTCGGCGGCCTGCTTCGCAATCTTTACGGAAGCACGGTTCATCTCCGCGATGCGGTGTTCCTGATGGTATTCGTGCTGGCTCACGCGCTGGCTCGAGAACGTGTTCGTGGTGAGGCAATCCACGCCTGCATCCACGTAGCGGCGCTGGATGTCGAGAATTATCTCGGGCTTTTCAATCGAGAGCATATCGTTGTTGGCGCCCTTGATCCCGTAAGTCTGGATAACAGAGCCCATGCCGCCATCGAGCAGCATCATCTTTGATTCGAACGCTTCGCGAAGAGTCATTTTAATTCCGTGTTTAAAATTCGAATTTATGCGTATATTTGTTTTTATGCATAAAGATAGAAAATGCTAGAATTGCTGTCACTAGCAATGAACCCATAATACCCAAAATTACATATTCCTAGAGAACTTTCAAGATTTCCCAACGTCCGTTCTTTCGAGCCCCAACGCGAACAATACACGATTTTTCTCGTAGAGCTTTCAAAGTTCTATTAATCGTCGGCTCGGAATAACCTGTTTCATGCATAAGTAGGGGAACTGTAATGGAGGGATTCCGTTTTATTTCTGCGTAAATCAGCGATTCTGTTTCCGTAAGATTTATCCTATCACTTATCCTATCACTTATCCTATCATTTATCCTATCACCCAACCGCATTTGCCCTTCAAAATAGAACGATGTCCGCATGAAATGATCCGTAAACGAGAACGCCTTCTCGTCATAGGAACGCAGAATACGCCGCATGCCGCTCCCGAGCTGTTCGACCATATCCAAGTCATGGAAAATACGCATCAATTCACGATTGCGCGGCATGGAGCAACAATTGAAAAAGTCTTCTCTTGAAAGACCTTCCACTAGCCCACCGTAGTTCGTTATTTCCATCCTGTCAGAAAAAATCTCAAACAAGGGCGGGACCTCTTTCGTGTAATCATTATGGACGACAGCGTTGATTACCGCCTCGCGCAAGGCAACCGGATCAACCAAAGGCTTTTCGATACGTTCCATAGGAGTAATTTGAGCATGAGTGATGTTTGCCACCTTCAATCGCATGAGCACCGATTTTACAGCCTTAATAATGCTACAATAGCCGAATTCCTCATTTTCAATAAGGTTATATTTGTCCGCACCTTTGTACCGTGCCACCTTTATTGACACTCCATTTTCGTCAGCAAGAAGATAAGCGTTGTAGTTGTATTTCCCGTCGGGAGTAAGCAATTCTAGCGTCTTGGCAAATTGACTGTTCAAAGGTTTTTTGTTTTCTTCATAGTAAATTTTCAGCTGGCTAAAAGTCAGATCCTGTCTCGGAGCCGGAATTCTAGCAAGAGAAATCTTTGCGCGAGAGGCAAATGTCTCTAAAATTATCTTTTCGCTCATTCCATGGACTGAACTGCCCACACGCATAAAGCAACCTTCGGGCGTCATGCCCGCCTTTTTCAAGTAATACGGCTTTTCCGGACCACCAGAAATCGCCACATGAACGATATTTTTATCGTCTTTTTCCTCCGCCACGACCTCAAAGAGCCCAATCGCATTCGGCTTGATATTGTTCAAAATTCTATCTGCAACTTGACGCTGCACATGGTCTATATCTTTAACGCCATATACAGAGCCGTCGTCATTGACTCCAATATAGATGTGTCCGCCTGTAGAATTCAAAAAAGCGATTACAGAGCGTTCGAAGGTTTCGGACAATTCGCGCTTGTATTCGACAAGATGATTTTCGTTGTTCATTACGCCTCCATAGTGTAGTTGAGGCGTCCCATTATTCCGAAATCCCAGAATAAAAAAGACGCGGTTCTCCATTTGACAGAGAACCACGTGCAGCATTAATGTACCTAATATCGCCAGATGTGGCAAGGGTTGTTGGAAAATTTTACAATCAAGAAAATTTATTCAAATAACTTTGACGGCTCCAGTTGCAGGTCGGATTCGCCAAGGAGTTTGTAGAGATTTTGGCAGAGGATGTAGAGGGCGGCGAGAGCCCACAGGACGCTTTTCAAATTTGCCCGTTGGCTGTTCGGGATGCTATCGGACGGTTCTTCTGCTCTTGCGTGCTTGACCAAGTTGTAATTGCGCCACCATTCCGCAGCCTCCTTGTCGCTGAACGCCTGGAACGGAGCCGGCTTTATCACCTCGTACGGATACTTCGTAATTGCGCGTTCGTTCTTTATTCGGGGAGTCTTCGTAACAATAGCCCGGACCTTCGCAACAATGTTCTTCGGCTTGCGCCCCAAAACCTTGCAATACTCCTCGGCAATGGAATCAATCTCGCTACAGATATTGAGCTGCAGGTATATATAACGACTGGAGAACGTCTTGAAGTTGCTCTTGTCAATCGTTACGAACTCATCCGTTTCAAGGAAGTCCTTTTCAAGCAGAAGATACGGCTTCCAGAAAATTTTGGAGAATTGCTGTGGGGTCATAGGAATTATCCTTTTTTGTTGACTATATCATCCATGATTCTAATAATAACATCCACATTATACATTTCAATTAATCCCGATCTCGATTTATCCGCCTTAAGCATCATTCCACATAATTTCATATTTGTCTTTTTAATCATCCAAGTCGATAGAAAGTCGCGAAAGAAACATATCTATCTGAGAAATAAAATGAGTTGAATAAGCTTTAATAAATCTTTTTATTTTTTTCGCTTCGCAATTAACAACATTTTTTGACACGGAAATCCAAATACAAGCCCTACATTGGCCAGTAAATTTTCTTAAGGGAAATTAGACTACGACCTTCAGGATCAAAATTGTCATAATATTCCACAATCAAATTTGCAACTTTTGCCATATAAACCTTTTGCAGGTAACTGCCCTTGGACCTTTCGACTTCGCCAGATTCTATCGCCTACGGCTCCAGAATGACAGGGCTTCGCTCAGGATGACTCAACACATGAAATATATAATAATGGAGTGACCGCTATTCGCTTTGTCCCGTATTCATCATGCAAAGCGGCTTTTTAGTTATACATTTCCAAAAAATTACAGGGAAAAGAGGCGCCGACTAATTTAAAACCCCTTAATTAGTATAGATTTGCACCATGAATATCCTCATTTACGCGCTTTTTGCCCTTTCTGGTTTTGCGGGTCTCATTTACGAAGGTTCGTGGGCCAGGTACCTTAAACTCTTCCTCGGACATTCTAGTTACGGCCAGGTGCTCACGCTTTGCATTTACATGGGCGGGCTTGCGATTGGCAGTTTTGTCGCAGGCAAACTTGTCGAGAAGGTGAAGCGGCCGCTGCTTGGGTATGCGGCGGTGGAGCTTGGCATTGGCATCGGCGGAATTATTTATCATCCGCTTTACATTTGGCTCACGGATTACTTTTACGATTCGAATTTTGTGGCGGGGTTGAGCTCTCGCGGTGCCGAAGTCGTGAAGGTCGTTTTGGCGACAGGCTCGACGCTCCCGATTGCGATTGCGGTGGGCATGACGTTCCCGTTCATTGCGGCTGGGCTCATGCGAAAGAGCGGCGCCGAAGTTTCGCTCCCGATGCTTTACTTTACGAACAGTCTCGGTAGTGCGATTGGTATTTTGTTCACAAGTTACACGTTGATTCCTGTGTTGGGCAACCATGCGACGCTTTGCGTGGCTGCTTCGATCAACTTCTTGCTGGCGGCGGTGTTCTGCTTTATCGGTTATACGACGCCTTCGACGTACGAAGAAGAACTTGAAGAAAAAGGTGGGCAAGTCTCGGCGAATGTGCCTGCGGAACCGCTCAACGAAGATTATGCGGCTGAACACAAACTCCCGATGCCGCCGAAGAATATGTGGTTCTGGATTGCGGGGATTACGGGTCTTACTTCGTTTGTCTATGAAATTGTCTGGATCCGTTTGCTCTCGCTGTTGATGGGTTCTTCGAGCCACAGCTTTGACCAGATGCTTTCGGCGTTTATTTTGGGCCTTGCCATTGGCAGCGCCGTGAGCGGAAAGTTACTGAAGAAGGATTCGCTTGTGGTGCTTTCGCTCGCGCAGATTTTCATGGGTTTCTTTGCGCTTTGCACGCTGTACTTTTACAAGCCGTTCTGGGAAGGCATGAACATTGCGAACCAGATTTTCAATACGACGAATGACGGTTACGTTTGCTGGAGCATTTTCAAGTATGTGCTTTCGATTTTCTGGATGGTGCCGACGAGTTTCTTTGCGGGCATGACGCTTCCGTTGATTACGTTGATTTTGACTCGTGCATTCAAGAGCGAAGCGCCGATTGGAAAGGTCTATGGCTGGAATACGGTGGGTTCGATTCTCGGTTCTGCCGGCGGTGGGCTTTTGCTGTTGCCGCTTTTGCAACTCAAGGGTTCGCTTGTGCTCGCTGCCGTGCTCGACTTTATGATTGGCTTTATTTTGCTCGTCATTTATCGCAAAAAGTTCCGCTATAGCGTGCTCTTTTACGTGATGACGGCGATTATGATTTTGCCTTCGTTCTTTGTGAATTTTGATCCGCACATGATTACGTCGGGTGCGTTCCGCGCGTTCAAGAATTTGCATCCGGATGAGAAGATTATCGTGCGTGACGGCAAGACGGCGACGATCAGCTTCCACGAATCCGACGTGCATTATTACGTGAAGACGAACGGCAAGGCCGATGCGAGCATGAGCAAGAATCGTGAACGCCCGATTGAAGGCGACGAACTCACGCAGGCGGCGACTGCGTTTATGCCGATGGCGATGAAGGACAAGCCTTACGATGCGGCGATGGTCGGATTTGGCAGTGGCATGGGTGCGCATTACTTGCTCGCAGACCCGCTGGTGCGCGATTTTGACTGCGTGGAAATCGAAGAAGAGATGATGAACCTCGCTCGCGGATTTTATCCGTGGAACGCCCGTGGTTACGACGACCCGCGCATCCATATTTTCATTGACGACGCTCAGACGTTCTTCCTCACGAATCGCCGCAAGTATGACTTGATGATCAGCGTGCCGAGTAATCCGTGGGTGAGCGGTGTTGCCAGTTTGTTCAGCCATGAATTTTATACGAAAATGCGCCGCTATATGAAACCGGGCGGACTTTGGGTGCAATGGATCCAGACATATGAATTCAACGACTTGCTGTTCCTCAACATCTTGAAGGCTCTCGATGTGGCGTTCCCGTACGTGAGTTTGTACAAGGCGCCCGAGGAACCGGACATCATCATTGTGGCTAGTGACGAACCGGTGATGCAGACGGCGATTGGCAGGTTCCATACGGATCCCGAACTCGTGAAGGAATTCAAGCGCATCCACCGTGACCCGGATTTCTTTGGCGAACAGAATTTTCTCTTTACGTCGAAGATGGTGAAGTCGCTCTTGGATGGCGTGGAACCGAACAGTACGTTTATCCCGATGGTCGATAACAAGGCGGAAGAGGCTCGCTTTGTGCATTCGAACGCGCGTATTGTGCAGGTGTTCGACAGTTGCGAAATTTGCTGGCCGGAATATTTGAACTCGGCAGATTATGCATTGCGTCGTCCGATGAAGGTGCAGTCCATGCTCAAGGCGGGTACGGACAAGTATCGCGAACGTGCGTTGCTCGCATACATGAAGGAAGTCGAAAAACGCATGAAAATTTTCGAAGGCATCTCGGCGATGCTCGCTGTGAACGGCAACGATTCTGCTAAGGTCGATGATTCTTTGTCTGTCGCTCCTGCAAATGTCGCTGATTCTGCGACGGCGGTGGATAGCCTTGTGCGTCCGAAATTCAAGGTCTCTGAGTCTTCGCCGGAATGGAAAAAGTTCCGCATGGAATACGTGGAATGGATGCGTGGCGTTCCGATGGAGGCTCGTGATACGAACAAGGTCTATGTAAAAATGCGCAACCTTGTGAAGGCTGGCGTGTTGCCGGAATCGTTCGTGGATGAATTCAATATCATGGAAGCGGCGCGTGCAAAGGATTATAAACTTGCCGCGTTCTACGTTGCAAATTTCTATGAGAAGTACGAAGTCGCCGCGATGGATGAATTCTTCTTGCGCAATGCGATTCTTGTCGCGTTCCTCGCACACAACCCGACGCTTGCCGATGTACTCTACAGGGAAGCCATCAAGCCTCACGAAGACTTTGCCCCGATCGAAAAGCTCCTCATCCAGAAGGAAATTCCGAGAATCCGTCGCTGAATGGAGTTCTTATAAAATAAAAAATGGCCCGGCTACACAAGCCGGGCTTTTTTGACATTATTGCAAAATAGGATCGTATTACGCCATTGCAGCCTTTACTGCGTCCAAAAGCTTTTGGAGTCTGGCTTCGATGGTCGCCCAGTCGCCTGCTTTCATGAGTTCCGCGTTGAAGATGCTTCCACCGAACGAAAGCAGGTTCGCGCTTGCCTTGAGGTAGCTTGCCGCGTTTTCGGCGTTCACGCCGCCGCATGCCATCAGCGGGATGTCGCGGAACGGTCCGCGCAGCGCCTTGATGTATTCGGGCCCGCCCACGCAGTTGACTGGGAAAATTTTGATGGCCGTTGCGCCCAAGTCGTAGGCCTTCTGTACCTCGGTCGGCGTCAATGCGCCCGGGATGATGGGAATGCCTGCGGTGTTCGAAAGTCGGATGACTTCATGTCGCGTATTGGGCGTTACGAGAAATTCTGCGCCTGCGGCAATCGCTTTTTCCACGTCGCTACCGTGGCGTACAGTGCCTGCACCGACCTTGATTCCAAGGGGCTTTGCAAAAGCCTTGATTTTTGTGATAATTTCAGTTGCAGATGCTGTGTTCATCGTGACTTCAATCGCTTTGAGTCCGCATTTGGCAGATGCGTTCACGCACGCTTCTTCCTCGCCTTGCGGAATGTCGCGGAGAATGCCCACGACCGGCATCGGTTGTAAAAATTCAAGGAAATTCATGACTTTAAAATAGATTAAAGATGAAGGCCGAGGAATGAAAAAACGAAAAAAAGTCGGCTTTGTAAGCCGGCTTTCTTTACATATTTTGTAAGACTCTTATTTAATTCGTATAGTCCTCGTTGCAAGAAGCTTATTGCCTGTGACAAGTTTTACAACCAGGGTTCCGCGACGGGAGAAATCGGCGAGGTTTACCTGGCTTTGGTTCCCGTTGAAGTTTTGGGCCAACAGCTGGTTGCCGAGAACATCGAACACCTTGAGAGTCTTGGTACCCTGGGCGGCGGTCTGCACAAAGAGTGTGCCCCGGTTCAGCCGCATCTGCGCATTGGGTTTCTGTGCGACCTGTACAATGCCCACGCGGTCGCTAGTTGTTTTTCCCGGACCATAGCCCCATAGGAGATCCCCCTCCTTGTTGCGGATAACAACATAAGGGTCTTTGGGGGCGTTCTGGATGTCGCCTTGGTTCTTGTCCCATATGGGGGCGCCGTCGTAGGCGGGCGCGTCTTTAGTTTCGTCGTGGGGGGCAAAGCTCCAACCGTAGATTTGGGCCTTGGGAGGATTGCGGAGCGTTTCGCATTTCCCGTCAATGCGCGTGCCTGAGGTGGCCGCTATATCTAGTCGGATCTGGGTCCCGTAATCAAGGGATTCTATAGGAATTTCCTGTGCCCAGGTGTATGTTTTTTTGTCTTTGTCGAATGTGTCTTCGATTATATAGGGAGGATTGTTTTTAATGAAGTTTCTAAGTTCGTCTCTTGCATCGCACAATTCGTGGAATCCGGCGATGTTGAGTTTTTCGCATATATCCAAATCGAAGATGATGTTGCAGGAATCAAAGTCTTCTTTGGTGGCTTCAAAATATACGTAGACTTTAACGCTGTCCAGGTCTTCTAAGGTAGCGTTATCGATGCGGATGTTGTATGCGTCTACATCGTACCAATGGTAAAGGTAGACCAATGGGTAGACGCTTCCGGTAATCGGGGCCTTGCCGTCATTACAATTGTCGCACTTCTTTTCGTAGTAGTCGCTTCCGCCGTTACTTGCGATGGTGAGGGCGGACATGAGAAGTGCAGAACCAAAGAGGCAGGTTTCTGAGATACTGTAATCTTCCCAGCTCATGATTGTCGGGGCCCATTTGTTTTCCTCGCCTTGCCTCACGCCTCCCAAAACTGCGCCGGTGGGACACCTGTACTTGTATTCAAGGCCGGGAGAGGGACTCCCTTCGGGGTTTGCTGCTCTGTGGTGCGGATGGGCGTCGTTCTTGTCGCCGACTCCGTAAACGAGGGAGACATCCCAGGGGTTCATTCCGAAAAGGTAGTTCAGCTTGTTGATGCCGATTTGGAATATTTCTTCGGACAATAGGCTGGCTGTCGTGATGTTGGGGAGCGTTTCTCCTTGTTTCACAATATCTTTTGCGACGTCTGCATAGGCAAGGACGTCAAATGTGTTGCCTGTCTGGGCGTAATTGAAATACCCTTGTGTCAAGCTGAGCATGGTAAACCATGTTGGTTCGGTCGTAAATATTCGATTGTCGGGGGGCAATCTGAAGTCTATGTTTCCTATTGGATACGACAATTCGGAGATATTGAACGCTAGGAAATCTATGACTTTTTCAATATGCTCGAGGCGTTCGCTGGCGCTGATGCCGTATTTGCTGCTTGTTGTTGAATCCTTCAGGAGTAATTTATAAAAGGCATATAGGGCATAGGTGTGTGTGCTGCCCCAATCCGTATTCAAGGTAATCTTGCGCATGCCGTCTTTTTCCCACGACATCCAGCCGCTAGTGTAGTTCATGGCAACGGCGGTCGTGTAGATTGAAGTGTCGTTTACGGCATCGTTCAGGTAGTCCATTTTCTTCGTTTTCTCGTAAGTGGCGTAATGGAGCGCTATAGCTGCAACGGACAAATCGTCATGGGAGTAATTGTTGCCGTTATAGGTCGGAGTCGACCACCCATCTGCTTTTATGTTATGAACATAGGGCTTGCCGCCGTCGTATGTTCCAGGACCACGGTCCCGAGACTTAAGTTTAAGGTTCTTGGCGAATTCGTACATTTTTTTTGCCACCATAAGGCAGCTGTCGGCAAAGGTCGAATCGTATTTGGCGTAGTTCTTGCCCAAGATGGCGAGCCCCGCGGCGATTTCGGCCGAAACGTTGGATCCAAGTTCGCCCAGGCGGACATCGCGTTCGGCGGCTCCTCCGCGACGAGGTACCACGACGTTGTCCTGTGCTTCGGGACGGCCCCAGTATCCGTGGTCGTAGTTCGTATTTCCGACAGAAACGGGCATGTTGTCTATAACGCCGTTGGCTACGCGGTAAGCCCTTAAGAAGAAGTCGGCTCCGTGCTTGGCTTCGCGTAGGACATCCGGGATGCCGTCGGTCTTTACAAATTCACCCTGATTGTAGGCGTAGTGGTCTACATCCTTGGAGGGGTTGGTGGCCGACATCACGGCAAGTGCCATGAAGGAGAAGGCTTGCGTCTGCGATTCCTTCAGGTGGTCTCCGCAATCATACCAGCCGCCCTGCAGGTCTCCCGCCTTCGGAGAGATCGTGTCGGTCACGGGATTGCCTGTTACAAGGTTGACTAATGTGCCGCTGCCGTCTTTCAGGTGGCTTGGCCCGTGGAACCAGGATTCCGAATTCCCGCTGCGCTGGATGCCGAAGAACTTGAGCGATGCGTCCTTTGCCATGGTGTAGACATCGTCGCTGACGATAAAGGTGCTGGAAATCTCGTCGCCGACCTTGATGCGCAGGCGTGTTTCGGTGGGTACGGATTGGGGGATGTTGCCGATGAAAATTTTTCCAGAGGGACCCGTGAAATCAATTTTGTAGCGCAAGGAGGCCCCTGTTCTGAAGTCTGAACTGGCAATGATGGTCCAGCTACTTTGGGTTTCATTTTCGCTTGCGGTAAAGGTGCCGGTCGTTTTTTTGCTGAGGGATTTGCCGTAAGCGTCAACAACCTCGAATTCTTCCGCCTTGTTGCCGATGAAGTAGAACAGGCGTTCCTTGTCGCTTTTGAGATAGCCAACCTGGTTCACGCGGATGGGGGAAATCTTGGAGTTAATGGCGTCATAGTAGGCCTGGTCCAAGGTGTCGGGTATGATTTCCCCCGCCTTGAAACTTGCGGGAGTCTTGGGAAAATTCAGGGGATTGATGAGTTCGCTTTCCGTAGTGTCGAACTGGTCGAATGTCGTGGAGTCCCAACTCACGGGCCAGACGGGGCGAATCAGGTCGTAGGGGGTTGTGGCCGCAATGGCTGTCGATGTGGAAATTGCTGTAATAGTTGAGGCAATGGTAAAAATGGCGGCCTTTTTTTTCATGATTTTCTCCTTGAGGTCGGTTGATAATATACAAAAAGCTGTTTTCAAAAAAGTTGTTTTGCGCAATATAAATTGTGCTCGGTTGCATTTAATAAGGACCGCGCCAAGCTCGGTCCTTATTTTTTTGTCTGTAACTTGTTTGTTTTCCCTAATCCCTAAAACCTAATACATACAACCTACTCAAACCTTAACGCTTCGATCGGATCGAGCCTGCTTGCCTTGCGGGCGGGATACCATCCGAAGAATACGCCTGTGGCGCAGCAGACGCCGAAGCTCACGAAGACGCTCGTGATGGAAATGCTCATGGGCCAGTTCATCACGCTCTTGATGATTTCCGAGGCGGCAATACCGATGCCGATGCCGATGGAACCGCCGAGAAGGCTGATCAAGATGGACTCGATGAGGAATTGCAGGAGGATATCCTTGCCACGGGCGCCGATAGCCATGCGTAGCCCGATTTCCTTGGTGCGTTCAGTCACGGAAACGTACATGATGTTCATGATTCCGATACCGCCTACCAACAAACTAATTCCAGCAATGGCGGTGAGCACGAGCGAGAGCATGTCGGAGGTGCTTGTGACGGTCTGGATCATTTCTTCTTGTGTAAAGACGCGGAACGGATCGGTGGGTTTAGTCCAGCTGCGGCGTTCCTTGAGGATGTTCATGATTTCTTCGGTCGCCTTGGCGGCGTAGCCTTCGCCGATGGAGTTTGCGTAGATTTGGCGGATGTTCGTCGTCGAGGAGAATCGCCTCATCACGGTTTGGTACGGTGTAAAGATGACATCGTCCTGGTCCTGCCCGAAATCGCCGGAGCCTTTCGCTTTCAAGGTCCCGATGACCTTCAGCGGAATGTTCTTGTAGCGGATGGTCTTGCCGATGGGGTTCTCGCCTCCAAAGAGGTTCCTTATGACAGCTTGACCCACGACACAGACTTTTGCCATGCGGTCGGCTTCGTCGTCGAACATCACGCCGTCTTCGATTTCGTAGTTGCGTATCTTGAGGTAGTCCGCGGAAATACCGGAGAGCGTGGTGGGGGAGTTGTTGTTGCCGACGATGGCTTGCCCGCCAACGCTGACCATGGGAGAAACTCCGTTGATGTAGGTCGCTTTTTCGCGGATAGCGATGACGTCTTCTTCTTCGAGCATTTCCGTCGATTCGGATTGCACGCCTCCGCGCCGGCTCTGGTTCGGCATGATGGTGATGGCGTTTGTTCCCATGGCGGTCATCTGTTCCTTGATGGATTGCTTGGAGCCTTCGCCCATGGCGACCATGGTGATGACAGCCGCAACGCCGATGACGATGCCGAGAACGGAAAGGAATGTGCGCATGCGGTTTCGCAGCAGTGCGCGGATTGCGATTTTGACTAAAGTAAATGGATTCATAATTTTTTAGATGATAGACGAAAGACGAGAGATGGGTAATCGCGGCTTCTCCGCTTAGTAAAGATAATAACCGTTAACTAATGACTAGAATCTTTCGTCTAATCTTCTTCATCGAATGTTTCCGGGGGTGGTAGTGCTTCGAACGCTTCTTTCGCGTCCTGCACATTTTCGTTAATGACATCTTTTTTCACTAAACCGTCCCTGAGGGTAATCGTGCGGCTCGAGAATGTCGCAATGTCCGGTTCGTGCGTGACAAATGCGATTGTCTTCCCCTGTCGGTTCAGTTCCTGGAATATCATCATGATTTCGTAACTGGTACGCGTGTCGAGGTTTCCTGTCGCTTCGTCGGCGAGGATGATGACGGGATCGTTTACGAGGGCGCGCGCGATGGCGACGCGCTGTTGCTGACCGCCCGAAAGCTGGTTCGGCAAGTGATTCATGCGACCTTCGAGCCCGACTCTCTTGAGCGCTTCGATGGCCCGATGGTGGCGTTCTGCAGCCGATATCGATGGATTATATAATAATGGGAGTTCCACGTTTTCGATGGCGGTCGTGCGGCTGAGCAGGTTGTAGCTTTGGAAAACGAAGCCGATTTTTTGCCTCCGGATTTTTGCGAGGGCATCGCGTTTGAGGGTCTCGGTGTGTTCTCCATCTAATATGTAGTGTCCTGAGGTAGGCCTGTCCATGCATCCGAGAATGTTCAGCATGGTGGATTTTCCCGAACCCGAGGTTCCCATGATGGTGACGAATTCTCCGTTATAAATATCGAAACTCACTCCGCGTAGCGCATGGACGGTTTCGTTACCCATTTTGAAATCGCGGCGCAAATTTTGAATAGAAAGAATGGGGGTATCAGTTTGCATAAAGTCCTTTTCTTTGCCGATTTGGATGCCCTAACCTGTTGATTAGGTTGCTTTTACATCGAAAAGCCTAGCTTTTTTTGGCGGTTTGGAATGAAATATCTTCAAAAACATGGTTTTTTCATTTGATTGTTATGTTTCTGAACATAAACATTAATTTTTTTTTTATTTTATATTCCGAATTGGACCACCCTAGGTGGTTGGTTCTCTGTCCTTGGAGATTTTTTGATGAACGATAAGATGCCTCAGAATGCGAGTAAGTCAGGTGATGACGAAATCGATATTCTTGAGATATTGGTGTATTTGAAAAGCAAGTGGAAATTCTTGCTGATTTTCTTGATTTTGGGCATTGCGTGTGGTGGCCTTGTTTCTAAGTGGCTCCGTCCGTCTTTTAGGAGTGATATTCTTCTTCAGGTGAATGTCAAGGGAAATAAGCAGGGGCTCGCACTTGGCGAAATGGGTGCTCTTTTGGACATTTCCACTCCGTCCGCTGCCGAAATGGAACTCATCAAGAGCCGCGTCGTTCTAGATCAGGTGGTCGAAGATGAAAGGCTTTGTTTCTCCGCTATCCCGCAGAACAAGATGGACCGACTCTTGCAGCGCGAAGGCCGTATGGACTTGGAACTGTTGCAGATTCCACGTGCTTTTGTCGAGGCGAAGGGCAAGCTTTTTGCTCGTGTGACCGTGGATTCCAGTGCGTATGAAGTGTATGAGAAGGAAAATGGCGAAGCTGTCACATTGTTGTCCGGCGAGGTGGGTGAAACTTACCGTAAGCCGTTTGCTGGTGATACTTTAGTTATCTGTGTTAGAGCCTTGACCGCGACCGTTGGTCAGACCTTCTTGCTCTCGGCATCTCATCCGCAGGAGGCTGCCGCTGCACTGCTCAAGGGACTCAACATTTCGGAAGAAGGCAAGAATTCTGGCATTATCAGGGTCTCTCTCGAAAATCGCTACGCCGACAGAGTTGCTGCTATTTTGAACACTATCGCAAATACGTATTTGAAACAAAATATCGAGATGCGCAGTGCCGAAGCGAAAAAGACGTTGGCATTCCTCGAAGAACAGTTGCCGGGTGTCAAGGCCAAACTGGATTCGGCCGAACAGAAGCTTACTTCGTTCCGCCATTCCAAAGGAACCATTGACCTTACGGGTGAAACCCGTCTGCATCTTGAAAAGGACGTAACGCTCCAGCAACGTATGCTCGAACTCGAACAGAAAAAGCAGGAAGCGTTGCGCTTGTTCCGTGCTGAACATCCGACAGTCCGCACGATTGAAGAACAACAGGCTAAACTCCGTCAGGAATTGGCGAAACAGCAGCGTTCTGCCGCAAGCCTTCCGGTGGTGCAGCAAGAAGTCCTTTCGTTGCAAGAAGAAGTGGAAGTTAATAATAGACTCTATACGAACCTGTTGAATAATATCCAGCAGTTGCGTGTGGTGCAGGCGGGTGAAGTCGGTAACGTCCGCATTGTGGATCAGGCCTACGCTCCGCTTAAACCGGCAAAGCCGAACCGTAAGCTGGTGTTCTTCGGCGTTGTGTTTGCGTTCTTGCTTTTGGGTTGTTTTGTTGTCTATGTGCGTCGCATGCTCTCGAACGGCGTTTGCAGCAGCAGCGAAGTCGAACAGGCTACGGGTATTGGTGTGTATGGCAAGCTCCCGATGCTTGAAGGCAAGACGCAGAACAATGTGTATAAGCCTTGTGTTTCCGAGAAACCGGACGACCCGTTTGCCGAAGGAGTCCGCGCTCTCCGTACTGCTCTCGAATTTTCTGTTTTCTCTGATGGCAAGAAGGTGCTGATGGTATCCGGCCTTGTGCAGGGCGTCGGTAAGTCCTTTGTCTCTACGAACCTCGCGGCGTCTTTTGCCATGTCTGGCAAGAAGGTCTTGCTTGTGGATATGGACCTTCGCCGTGGCCACTTGTTCAAGCATAGCCAAAAAGGTCTGTGCGAAATGCTTGAAAACGAGTCCTATTCGGAAGACTATGTCGTCAAGGTGACTGAAAACTTCCACGTTTTAGGTTCGGGCGCCCGCGTTGTGAATCCGGGTGGCCTGTTGACCAGTTCCAGGTTTAGCGCTTTCCTTGATGCATTCAGGGATAAGTATGATTTGATTGTTCTGGATACTCCTCCGGTATTCCAGTGCAGCGATGCATTGCTTGTTGAAAAGCATGCTGATTACTTGTTGTGTGTACTGAAGCATGCAGCTCATACAATTGAAAGCATCCAAGATGCCTTGAATACTTTTGACCGTAGCACGGAAACACCTTTGCCGAAGGCTTTCGTCTTCAACAAGTGTGAACGTCATGCGGGGTACGGCTATGGCAGCTATTACGGCTACTATGGCTACCACAAGAAATATTAACCAATAACAAGGAGAATAGATGAAAAAAATAGTCGCAATGTCTCTCTTGGCCGGTAGCTTCGCTTTCGCGCAGTCCGGCCTGATGGGCGGAGCAGATGGTCTTAACCAGAAAACCGCTCAAACCCTGGGTGAAGGTGGCTTCGCAGCCGGCTTCGGTGGCCAGGTATCGCTTGACGCATGGTCGCTCTCTCGTGGTGGCCAGGTTGTTAAGGACGGTAAGAAGGGTGCGTTCAATAACGCTGATGGAAGCATCACTGCAAATATCAATTTTGCAGCTGGTGTGACCGAGTTCTTGGACGTGGGTCTTTCCCTCCCTCTCTACTACGACCATGCTAACACAAAGACGTTGCCGGAAGGTGACATGTGGAAGGCTAGCCGTGGTGACCTCGAACTCTGGGCAAAGGCAAAGCTTCCGCTTGACGAAATGACTGATGGCATGTTCAATGCCGCAGTTGCCGCTCAGTTCTACTTCCCCACTGGCGACAAGTCCGTGGGTATCCGTCCGCGTCACGCCTGGTACTTGAACGCCGATGGCAATAGAACTCATCCATATACCCTCAACGGCATGGCCTTTGGTGGTGAATTGATCCTCACTCTCGACCTCCAGAAGGTCGGTGCACCTCTCCGCATCAACGGTAACGTTGGTTTCGTCGGTACCGTGGGCAGAGGTACAAACACCTTGGTCTATGGCGGTGGCTTCAACTTCCTTCCGACCGATTGGATGGACATCTTCTTCGAAGCTAACGGTGAATTCCGTGTAGAAAAGGGTAAGTATCCGCGTGATCCGGGTTACGATCCGTTCACCCTTACTCCGGGCTTCCGTTTCCATCTCCCGGCAGATATCGATATCGCCATCGGTCTCGATGTGGGTATCCGCTCGTTCTCTGTTGGCTGGGACATGAAGGATGAAATGCATGCTGCAGAAGCCTACCAGCTGCACTATGTTGACAAGCACAACAAGGTTATTTCTTACGGCTATACCCCGACTCCGCGCTATGCCGGTACCGCTGCCCTCGTTTGGCGCTTCGGTAACGTCCGTGGTGCTGACGAAGATAAGGATGGCGTAAATAACCGTATCGACCAGTGCGCTGGCACTCCGGCTGGTGCTATTGTTGATACCGTTGGTTGCCCGCTTGATGGCGACAATGACGGCGTGTTTGATGGTCTTGACCAGTGCGCTGAAACTCCGGCTGGTGCTGTTGTTGACGCTGCTGGCTGCCCGGTTGACTCCGACAATGACGGTATTGCCGATGGCATCGACCAGTGCGCTGAAACTCCGGCTGGTGTAGCTGTTGACGCTGCTGGCTGCCCGGTTGATAGCGATAACGACGGCGTTGCCGACTACCTCGACAAGTGCCCGAACACCGCTTCTGGTGCTCCGATCGACGCTTCTGGCTGCCCGCTCGATAGCGATAACGACGGTGTTGCTGACTACCTCGACCAGTGCCCGAATACTCAGTCTGGTATTTCTGTTGACGCTAAGGGTTGCCCGGTTGACTCCGACAACGACGGCGTTGCCGACTACCTCGACAAGTGCCCGAATACTCCGGCTGGTCTCCCGGTCAATGCTGATGGCTGCAGCCCGGACGAAGACAAGGACGGCATCGTTGACGCTCTCGACAAGTGCCCGAACACTCCGGCTGGTGTCACTGTTGACGCTGCTGGCTGCCCGGTTGACTCTGACAAGGACGGCGTACCTGATCACCTCGACAAGTGCCCGAACACCCTCGTTGGCGTTGCAGTTGACAAGAACGGCTGCCCGAACAAGAACCAGGATCTCGACAAGCTCAAGAAGGGTATCCAGTTCCGTACGGGTTCTGCTAAGCTCACCAAGAGCAGCAACAAGACCTTGAACAACATCGCTAAGTTGCTCAAGAAGCTCCCGGCTGTCAACCTCGAAGTCCAGGGCCATACCGACGATACCGGTAAGGAAGAAAAGAACAAGAAGATCTCCGAACAGCGTGCACAGGCTGTCGTCAAGTATCTCGTCAAGAAGGGCATCAGCAGTGATCGTCTCCGCGCTGTCGGTTACGGTTCTGACAAGCCGATTGCAGATAACAAGACGAAGAAGGGCCGCAAGCTCAACCGCCGTGTTGAACTCGTTCCGTTCGAAAAGTAATCTTCGAATCTGATTGAGAACTAAAAAGGGGCGTCCGCAAGGGCGCCCTTTTTGTATTTGATATTTCTAGGTGTAGGTTATAGGTTTTAGGGATTAGGATGTAAAGTAAGACGGGAATGTAGAGATTAGAATCAGGGATTAGCGAAAAATCATGCACTACGTGCATCAAAAAAGCGCATAATCCGCGCGCTTTTATGCCATTAGAAAATGTTTTTTAGATAAAAGTGGGGTGTTCTAATCAATGATATTATTGTCGTATGGCAGCGAAAGAATAAAGCGCCTGTCACAACCGTAAAAGGCGAGTGCTGCGACTATATACTTGTATGGGCATGATCGAACCGAAATTGCGGACGCCAACGGCGTCCATTTGCTGAGTGTTGTCCGCCCTCCCGATGGTCGAGGATGACAATTCGGATTCCCTAATTTCACATTCCGAATAAACTCCTAACCACTAACTACCAACCACTAGCCGCTAACCTCTCGTCTCTCGTCTTTAATCTCTCGTCTATCCGTAAACACCCATTTCTTGTAGAGTGTGAAGCTTACGAGCACATAGACAACGTTTGCGATGAGGTTTGCAAATGTGGCGGGCTTCATGAATTGGGATACGAATCCCGTAAAGTCTGCGCACCAGGAGGCGTTTTCGAGCAGGTAAATGCATCCTTTGAGGACGGCCAGGTTTACAAGATAGGAGCACAGGAACACAATAATGAATCGGATGATTTCTGAACGTTTCTTGTTGGTGCTCTTGAAATTCCAGATACGGTTCATGATGTAGCTGTTGAGACCGCCGGCGACGAATCCGAGAAAGTTTGAAAGCTCCGGAGACCAGTCTAGGACTTCGTGCAAAATCCAGAATGTGGCAAGCGTAATGGCGGTGTTCATTACACCGATGGCATTGTATTTGATAAAGTGTTTCACGGCGGTAAAAATACTATTTTTTGCGACATGGACTGGATTACTAGTAAAAAATGCAGTGCCGCAGATGCGGCTGAAATGATTCAGAATGGTGATGTTCTCGGGGTTTCCGGTTTTACTTTGGCAGGATACCCCAAAGCGGTTCCTTTGGCGATCGCTTCACGAGCCGAAAAACTCCATGAAGCGGGGCAGGAATTCAAGGTGACACTTTTTGCGGGCGCCTCGACGGGAGACAGTTGCGATGGCGCGCTCGCCCGCGCGAAGGCCATGAATCTCCGCATGCCGTATCAGTCCAATCCGAGTCTGCGCAAGGCGATCAATGACGGTAGCATCCATTATATCGATGCGCACTTGGGCAAGATGGGTTACCTTGTGCGTACGGGGGCGGTGCCGGCGCCGACGGTCGCGATTATTGAAGTTTCTGCGATTTTGCCCGATGGCCGCGTTTATCTTTCGACGTCTGGTGGCAATTCTGTCTGCTACCTGGAAATGGCGCCAAAGATTATCCTGGAATTGAACACACGTTTGGGCGACAGCTGCATCGGCATGCACGACAATGCGCTCCCGGAACTCCCGCCGCACGCAAGGCCGCTTGCGATTTATAGCGCCGGAGACCGCGTCGGTGAAGAATTTGTGCGCATCGACCCGAACAAGGTCGTGGCGATTGTCGAAAACGAGGCTTATGACGAGGTGACCCCGTTCGTGGAGCCTGATGAAATTTCAAAGAACATTGGCGAACGAATCCTTGACTTTATCCGTTACGAGGAATCGACGGGACGTTTGCCGAAGGGCCTTGCTTACCAGAGTGGCGTGGGCAAGGTCGCAAACGCGGTGCTTTGCGCGATGGCCAATGACGACCGCTTGGGACAGATAGACCTTTATACCGAAGTTATTCAAGAAGCGGTGCTCCCGCTTTTGAAGAAGGGAAAACTCGGCATCGCTTCGGGAACGGCACTTACGCTCTCGCAGTCGGCTCAGAAAGAATTTGTTGAAAATAGTGCCGAATGGAAAAAGCATTTTGTACTCCGTCAACAGGAAGTGAGTAACAGTCCTGACGTGATTCGTCGTTTGGGCATAATCTCCATGAATACGGCGCTGGAAGTCGATATTTTTGGCAACGTGAACAGTTCGCTTGTCTGTGGCTCGGCGATGATGAACGGCATTGGCGGTTCCGCTGATTTTGCTCGCCACTGCGCTCTCGGATTTTTCCTTACGCCTTCTGTGGCGAAGGGTGGTGCCATTTCAAGCATTGTCCCTTACGTGAGCCATGTTGATCATACGGATCATGACACGCAGATATTCGTGACGGAACAGGGACTTGCCGACCTTCGCGGTTTGCCTGTCGAAGAACGTGCTCGGCTGATTATCAAGAATTGCGCCCATCCGGATTACCGCGATGAACTTACGGACGTTTTGGAATACGGTATCAAGCATGCAAAAGGAATCCACTTGCCGCTTGCGCTTTCCCGTGCGTTTGAAATGCATACCCGTTTTATGGAAACGGGCAAGATGCTTTAAACGTTATTCCCCTACAATCGTGCTGAATCCGACGAGGGCGAGCCTGGTCGGGTCCATGTACCCTTGGAAATACACGAGATAGCGTTTTTTGTCCAGCGGTTTGCAGGACAGTGGCTTGAACGGCAGGTTGTATTCGATTTGGTATTTTTCGGATCGCTCGCAGAAGTCGGGATGCTCACGCAAAAAACGCTCGGTTCGGGCCTTTAGAGCGTTGTATTCAAAATAAAGTTCGTCATATTTCTTATCGGTTGCGAACGCCTTGTTTGCGTTGCCGTACAGGTTCATCGCCATGGTGAAGAACGCTCCCGAAATGGCGATCGTCGTTACAAGTTCGATTAACGTAAATCCGAGTTTCCCTGGAATTCTCATTTTTTCGCTCCGTAGGTGCAATAGTGGAGCGTGCGCGTTGTGTCTGCCTTTCTGCGGACGGAAACGGCGCTGTAACACAATTCTTCTTTGTCTTTGGATATTTCTACGACGGTTTCCCAAGAATTCCCGCTGGCATCGGTATGAGTAACCAATGTGTCGCTTGAAATTTCTGTCGTCAATAGGACAATCTTGCTTAACTCCTGTCCGTAATTGTCTATCCAGGCCTTGTTTGACATCGGATTACGGAATAGAAATCCCACGACTAGTGCTCCTGTTGACATAAGGATGGCAAAGCTGACGAGTACTTCGACGAGCGTGCTGCCTGTTTTGAATCGCCTATTTCTCATAGCTCGCCTCGCCGCCCAGATAAACGATGTCGGGAAGGAATGTGTGGATCGTGGTATCGCCTTTGATTTGCCCATCCCTGAAAAAGCCTCTCCAGAGAGTTTCGTTTTCGTAGAATCCGAGGTAATGCGCAATCATTTGCCCTGTGAGTTTACCGCGAAAATCTATCATCCCGTTCGATATGACAGTTCCCTTTATTTCAGCCTTTTCGGAAATGGAGACTGGAATTCCCTTCATATTTTCGTCCCAGTGGTCGCCCATGAACAAAATAAGCATCTTTTCGGCGGTGAGTTCGTCTATCGATAGGTGGCCGGTGTATTCGACTTCACCGGTTCTTCGACCTTGAACGATCAAGTTGATGGAATTTTCTTGCTTGCGTTTTAACGATGCTTCAAGCGTGTCCTGTGCGAAAAATGTCCCTGAAAGCTGGATGCTGTCTTTCAGGAATATGGCACGTGCGGTGAAGTTTGCCTTTAGCGTGTTTGCCCGTTCCCGTAAAAAGATCTTGTCTGCGGTAATCTTGCAGTGGTCGCAGTGGCTGTCCCCCTGCATGGTGACCACTTGGCAACTGAGTATTTCTGGAACTTTTTCCGTGCCGTCAAAAAGGCAGCGTTCTTTTTCGAATTTTTCTGTGAACTGGTTACGGCTTAGTTCTGGATAAAATTTAAGCGTGTCGAAAATGGCGAGCGTGTCGGCGACATAAACGGTATCGAAAAATGCATCTTTTTCGGCTCGCATCTTGTAATGACTGCTGTACGAGAAGCCCCCGTTTCTTAATGCCGTCCCTCCCTCGATGCGGGCATTTGTGGCGAGGCTGATATTTGCATGTGTTGCAAGTATCGTTAGTGCCGGGAGGCTTTTCAGGATGAATCCTGTATGCGCTACGAAATGTTGCGACGAATCGTGATTGAAAATTTTGAGCGAGGCGAAAGCGCCGTCTTGTACTTGCGAGAGTGAAAAAAGGATGTTGCTATCGTTGCTTGCGTGTTTTAAGCTGTCGGTTCGCCAAGGTTTGTGCTCGGTTTGCATTCGATGAAATGCGTAGTTTACGCCGCTCTCCAGTTCAAGAATCGCCTGCGCATCGGAATACCTTCTGAAAGATTCTATACGTTCGTTCTTGACCATGGTGTAGAACGAAGAAACCAGAATCCCGATGATGGCGAGAATTGTTATGGTGAGGGGGAGCGTGAATCCGTGCTTTTGGCTTGTCGCACACATTTTTCTTAGATCATCGCCTCTGCGGCGATTTCGGATTCTGTAGTGAGACCTAGAGCGATTTTGTCTGCACCGTCCATGGCGAGAGTTTTCATGCCTTCTGCTATGGCTGCTTGCCGCAATTCAATGTTGGAGGCTCCCTTGTGGACCATTTCGCGAATATTCTCGGTGACGGGCATCATTTCGAAAATGCCGACACGCCCTTTGTAACCGCTGCCGCCGCATGCTAGGCAATTCGGATCCTTGCCGCCACATTTTGGACAAATTTTACGGACCAGTCTTTGCGCCATGATGAAGTTGACCGCCGAAGCCACAAGGAATGGCTCCACTCCCATGTCGATAAGTCGCACGATAGCAGACGGGGCGTCGTTCGTGTGGAGCGTACTGAAAACCAAGTGTCCGGTGAGTGCCGCGCGTATGGCGAGTTCAGCCGTCTCGCTGTCACGGATTTCACCCACCATGATAACGTCCGGGTCCTGACGGAGAAGCGTTCGCAAGGTGGCCGCAAAAGTCAGGTCAATCTTTGGATTGACTGCAGTCTGCGTGATTCCGTCTAGCTTGTATTCAATCGGTTCTTCAATTGTCGAAATGTTCAGTTCCGGGCTACGGATCATCTGCAAAAGCGTGTAGAGCGTAGTCGTCTTGCCGCTACCCGTCGGGCCGGTAATCAAGAACATCCCGTAAGGCTTGTGGATTTCGTTTTCGCATAGCCCGATTTGTGCCGGAGTCATGCCAAGGGAATCCAACTTGAGAATAATCTTTCCTTTGTCCAAAAGACGCAATACCATCTTTTGTCCGTAATCTGTGGGCAACGCCGAAACGCGGATATCGACCGCTTTGGTGCCATCGTCAAAGTGGATTCGACCGTCTTGCGGACGCCGCTTTTCGGCAATATCGATACTTGCCATAATCTTGATGCGAGACGTAATTTCCGAGATGGAACGCAGGGGGAGCTTCCTTGCAATTTTTAGCACGCCATCTTTGCGGAAGCGCACAAGGAAAGATTTTTCGCCTGGTTCGAAGTGGATGTCGGAAACGCCCGTGTGCATAGCCTCGGAAATGATCTCGTTGACCATGCGGATTGCGGGGGAGTTCGCCTTGTTCCCTGCGGCGCCCATGCCGAACGCCGGAACGGCGCGCTCCGCAAATGCGTTAATCCACTGGATGACCTTGTCTTCGTCCACCTTGACCGGATTCACGTAGACGCCCGCCGCCACTTGGATATCGTTAATCAAGTCGTAATCATCGGCATCAGCCATGGCGACTGTCAACCGCTTGGTTTCTTCGTTGTATTCGACGGGGATGACGGAATAACGGACCATCAGCTCTTGCGGTAAAAAACGCAAGGCCGTTTGCGGTGGCGGATTCTTGAGCTCGAAAGACATCTTATTTTTTTGTCGAATCGACCGAGGCCGTGTCTGTGGGAACAAGGAAAATGCTGATGGAACGCAAAATCAAGTTCAAAGTTGTATCGGCGTTGCTGATGACATCCACCGTGTCTTTCGGAAAGTAACCGTCTTTCGTGACGATAATCTGGTTGACGTAGCTTTCTTCGGACGGGAAAATTACCGTGCCGCTGGAGTTCGTCATGAGCGTTTGTGCGGACTGGACTTCGTTTGTCAGTTCGACCTTGGCCTTGTTGACGGCCTTGCCCGACACGTAATCCGTGACAATGACCGTATAGCGTACGGGAATGCGTGCGTCCGAATCATCGTCCTGAAGGCAGGAAACGAGGAAGAATAAGCAAAGTGCAAGAAGAAGTAGGGATGTTGATTTCAATGAAAACCTCGGGACTTAAGAAAAATAACAAAAAGTTCTTTGCTGGCTTGCAGGGCTCGCCTCAAGTGCCCAAATTTGATGCGTGCTTTAGTACGAATAAATTTCTTCCTACCCTTGAAATGTAAATAAATGCGTACAATGTGATGCGGCAGGGAAAATCTCGTACGACTTGCACAACAAGGTTGTTTATAAGAACCCCGTGCTTGGCCAATCCGTTTAGCGAATAAAAAATTTTTTTCTAATTTTCTTGACATGAATTTTATACGCAAGTGCAAGTTTGTCTTTGCTCTGTTGTTTGCTTTGTGCGCAACAGTGCTCGCTCAGTCTTTTCAGCCACTCCCGATTGCGGATTCCATCATCGTCAAGAATCTGAATGTCAAAAATACCGAGATTCGCGACTTGTTGCAGGGCATGGCGGTCCAGTATGGCTTGAACTTGTTTTTGGCGCCCGATGTCCGCGGGCCGGTGACTGTGAATTTCAACAACCAGCCGCTCAAGGATGCCTTGCGTTTGCTTTTGCAGTGGAATGGATATGACTACTCGATTGACGGCGGCACGATTCATGTCAAGAAACATATCGAAAGACCTCCGGAGCCGCCCAAACCTCCCGAGAGACGTTTCCGTATTGAAAATAAGAACAACACCTTGACTATTGATGTCGAGGACGCTCCTCTTGACAAGGTTGTCCGCAAGATTGTCGAGGTCACGGGCAAGAATATTCTTGTGGAGCGTGGCGAGAACAAGAATGTTACGCTTTTTGTGCAGAATATGCCCTTCGATCGCGCGATTCGCCATATGGTGGAGTCGGCGGAGCTGGACTACGAGGAAGATGGTGGCGTCATTTCTATCAAGAGGGCAACGTGGAATCTTGGGGGCAACCATACCGAAGGTGTCGGTCGTTTCAGGGTGCGTCTTGTGAACGATTCGTTGCTGAATATCGAAGCGATTGAAGCACCGCTCGCTTCTTTGCTGAGCGAGGTCCTGGCGCAGACGAAGCTGAACACGATGGTCTATGGTAAAATCGAAGGGCAGGTGACGGCCCATATTTCGGAAATCCCCATCCGCGACGCACTCAAGTTCTTGTTCCGCGGCACGTCCTATACGTTCTGGGAACGTGACGGCGTATATTTTATCGGCCCTCACGAGATGCAGACGGCTGACAATTCACTGTTGATCAAGCTCAAGCATCTGCGCGCCGAAGATGTCATCAAGCTTTTGCCGACGACGCTCACGAAGAGTACGCAAATTCAGGTGGTCAAGTCGCAGAACGCCTTGATGGCGGTGGGCAACTATGATGTGCTCGATGCGATTTCGCAGTATGTCGAAAAGATGGATTTGCCGGTGGCGCAGATTCTGATTGAGGTCCTAGTGGTAGATCTGGATATCGAAAAAGGTCATAGTCATGGACTGAATCTGTTGTTCGGCAAGGCTTCGCAGAATATGGGTACGGAAAATCTCTTCCCGAGTATCGACCAGACGCTCAATGCGAAGCAGACGCAGAGAATCTTTAACGGCATTGGCTTGGGCGAAATCGTGAGCATCCCGAAGGACATGGTGACGAAAATCAACGCCATGGAACAGGAAAAGATTTTGGACGTGAAGGCGCGTTCGCAGATTGCGACATTGAACGGCGAAACGGCGGTGCTGACGATAGGCCAGACCCAGTATTACATGATGTCATCCGAGGTGGATTACAACCAGGGCGATGCGGTCACGTCCAAGACAACGCAGCGTTTTGAACAGATTGAGGCGAACTCGAATATCACGGTGACGCCTTACGTGACGGGCGAAGGTGAAATCACTTGCGAGATTATCCCTGATTTTTCTGAACCGGAAGGCAGCTTTAACAGCGTGGTTCCTCCGACATTGAACAAACGTTATGTGAAATCGTCTGTCCGCTTGCGCGATGGCGAGACGATTGTGCTTGGCGGCATGGTGAAGGAATCGGTGAACGACGTTTATAACCAGGTCCCGTTCTTGGGCTCTATCCCGGTGCTTGGCTGGCTGTTCAAGAATGTGGAGCGCGTGCATAGCAAGAGCCAACTATTGATTTTTGTGACACCGCATATTTATTACGGTGACGAGGGCAGTGTCGATATCGCCGACGAAATCGAGCGTGCAAAGAAACCTCTCGTTCCTAAGAAAGACAAGGCTGCGAAAGAAAAAACAGTAAAGTCTGAAAAGGTTGACGTCAAGCCTGTGTCGAAGCCGGAAACGGAACTTCAAGTGAAAAACGAACAGCCGGCCCGGGTCCAGGTAAATCCGGAACCGCAGGTGAAGGATAAGTAGTGGCTTCGTCTTTGGGAAAGATGCTCGACGATGTCACCGGCCGGTTCTGGTGGGTGCTTATCGTAGGTGATGCCGCAAATGCGGGCTCGGCCCATATTTTACGGGTGATGCGCGGACGCGGTGCCGGTCGCAGTTTTGTCGATTTCTCTTTTTCGGGAACCATCGAAGAATGCCGTGAATTCCAGGTGAAGAATGGCGGCGGTGCCGATGGCATTTTGCTTGTCGATTGCTGCACTCCTGTAAAGATCGTTTCGGACGAAGTGGGTTCTGTAGCCGATTTCCCTGGCTACAAGACTGAAAATTTGGATAACGTAGAATCCATCAGCGGGGATTTTTCGGCGGTGGCCTTGAAGAGTGCCGTCGAAAATTTTTCAGCCGATGTGGAAAAGTGCGGGTTCAAGATTTTACTCCATGTGCCGTCCGTGCTCGTTGCCGCTGAACTTATCGATTCGAAAAAAATTCCTGACACGGAATTGCCGTGCGTTTATACGAACTGCGACGGCGGGTTTGTGCGTCTTCTTCTTTTGTCTGGCGGGAAGATTGTTGCCGGCTATAAAGTCGCGGTCGATGATAGCGAACGCCTTGTTCATTATGTTCGTGAACATTTCTTTTTGAAAGATGTTCTTGAAGAACAGTTTACGATGGACCCGGAAACGCTTGCAAAAGCTGTTGCGGAAGACGCATGGGTTTTCCGTACCGATGGCGTGCCTGCGTTCCATACGGCCGTGGACAAAGACGCTGTCCGTCGGATTCGCGAGGCTGCTTTTTCGCGTCGGATTTTGAAGGCCTGCTTTGTTATAGTCCTTTTATCGCTTGTGACTTTACTTGTATTCCGTGTCGGTGCGGATGTTTATTTGGATCGTTCGGAGTCGAAAATCCAGGGATTCAAGGCGAAGGTCCAGAAACAAAAGGAACTTTCGCTGGTGCTCGAGAAGCTTGAGAATGACAGGGCCGCATCGGAATCGTTTTTGATGCACCGTAGCCATGTGGCGACATCCTTGAAAAATTTTGTGGTCAATGTTACAGATAACGTTTGGATTTCCAGTTGGAACGTCTCCCGCGGGAACCATTCTGTGCAAGGGTATGCCATTACGCCCGAGGATCTTTCTGCTTTCTTGTCTTCTCTTGAAAAAGAACGTAATCTTGTCAATGTCAGGCTCAAGACGACCGAAAAAACGACGTGGAACAAGTTTAATGTCGTTAAGTTTACTTTGGGTGCGGAGGATGTTCGATGAAAATGTTCCTTTCGCAAAAGAAGTATGGGATAATCGCGACGGTCGCGGTTTTGCTTACCTTGTGTGTCCTTTTCTATTATGTCGTGCCTGCTGCGAAAAAAGCGGCCGTGTTGTTCTTTGAGACTCGTTCCGAAATCAAGATGTCGGAAACGATGCAGAACGTCGACGCATCCCCGGATTCGCTGATTGCGGAATACAACAGGGTCTCTTCGCAGATCCAGAAATACACGAATGTCCACGTGAGTTCATCGAAAATCCTTACATTCGTGCATGATGTCGCCGCAAAATCGAAAATCGTTCTGAGTGATTTATCGACTGGCGAAATGCACCGTACGGAAGGTGAAATTGAAATTCCGGTATCGTTTAAGACGAGTGCTCCTTTTGTCGATGTGCTGAGGTTCTTGAAAGAACTTGAAAATGGAATGTTCTGCATTCGTGCGGACGGCGTGAGCTTGAACCGCGAAGAAAAAGGGAATGTCTCTGCTTCGGTGCAGTTCTCCGTGCTGAGCCGTAACGCAAATGGCGTAAATAAGGTGGACGGCGTAAAGAACAAGTCCCGCTTGAGTTTGAAAGATATGCTCGCTTTGCTTAAACCGCAGGAAATATCTGTCGAAAAATTGCGGGATCCGTTCAGATTGCCTGGACGGCTTGCGCCTAAACCGAAAGTCGAGCCTAAAGCCGCGAAGTCCAAGGAACAGGCTTCTTCGCCCAAGGAGCATCCGCCAATCACTCTCGATGCCATTCTGCCTGGGAACAATCCCGTCGCCATATTAAAATTCCATGGGGAATCCGCCGTGGTAAGCGTCGGCCAAAAAATTTGGGACGTTACCGTTGTCTCGATCAAGAACGACCGCGTCATCTTGAGAGATGAAATAGGGAAGTTCGAGTTGAAGAACTAGATATCGCGTCAAAGAAGGGCTTTTATTTCCTTTTGCGGTTGTTGTTTTTACGCAATATTTATATTTTTAGTATGGGATGTTTATGTGTGGCTAGGACTTGATGTCGAGGGAGTCTTTTTATGGGAATTTTTTCTCAAAAAGTTTTTAGGAGTCATGCGGTATGCTCCCAATTTTTGTTTTCGGTTGTTCTTGCAACATCCCTTGTTGCGTGCGGTGATGATTCTTCGAGTGGTTCCGGAATTCCGACCGGTGATGATACGGAATTGTCCAGTAGCGACGAAGAGGTCTCCTCTTCTTCTTTAGGCGCAACTTCTAGAGCGGGCGTTTCGTCGAGCAGTGGCAAGGCGCAGTCGCAGGAGCCAGTTTCGTCTAGTTCGAGTAGTGACGATTCGGGGGACGATTATCCTCCTGATGACGGTTTCGATGTCGTCTATGTTCTCGTGGATGGGGCTGTTTCGGGGGTTGTCGCCTTGGATGGCTTTGCGAAGTCCGGCCAAGTCCAGATGGTCCAGCTGGATTCTGCGGACGATTATGAAAAAACGAAGACGTCGTTCTCGGGGAGCGTCCAGAAGAATGGCTCCTATGAAATCAAAAAAATTGACTTGTCCTCGCCCTATGTGCAGTTCTCCGTTGAAGGGACTGTCGAAAACGTTGCCGATGGCAAGTCCGCGACGGTTACGCTTACGGCTTTGGAAGACGTGACTTCCGGTGATGTTTTCAACTTGAACATGCTCACGACGCTTGAAACCGAACGTGCGTTTGCACTTCTGGGCGGAAAGAACAAGGTCTCTTTCGAAGAGGCGAAGTTTAACGCCGCTGCGGATGTGTGGAACATGTTTTATTTGGAATCGATTGATTTCGACTTGACCGAGCACATCCATGTTTCGGATGATGGCGATGCCGGGGCGGCTCTGCTGGCGTCTTCCATATTGCTGCAGGCGGGTGCCGGTGGCGACTTTGCGAAGTTCTTCAAGGCGGTGGCTGCCGATGTCGCCAAGGACGGTAAATGGGACGATGCTTCCGCCCGCTTGACGATTGCGGACTGGGCCTTGTCGAACGACATAAAGGATGGTTATGCGTCTATCCGTAAGACTCTCGAAAAACGCTTGGGCAAGGCTTCGGATTTTGAATACTACCTCAAGAAATTCTATTTGACTGAACTGGAATTCCCCAAGTGCGATATGGAATCCGCTGGCGATGTTTTCTTTGTCAAGAACAAGTCCAGCAGTTTCTATGCGGCAAAGTATGACGATGTCTCGAAGTCCAAGGATCGTTTTGTCTGTGACGAAAAATCGGGATGGAAGGCTATTCCTGACAGCTTGAAGGATTTCATGGGCGATGCGACTCCGGCAAAGGATGGCGAAGTCCGTCGTGGCGCATTTACGGGAGATTTCTTGACGTATGACGGGTCTACGAAAAAGTGGCGCAAGGCGACCGCCGTTGAAAAGGACCGTTATTTTGTTCTTACTTCGAATGTGAAAGAGTTTGTCGATATTCAAGATGTCTATGAAGGCATCAAGAATGGCGAGCGCGTAATTTTTGTGTTGCGCCATGCGGAACGCGGCGACGATACGAGCCGGAGCGGGACGCTTACCGACAACGGCAAGAAACAGTCCGAAGAGGTTGGCGCTAGGCTCAAAAAGTTCGACGAAGACTTTGTTCTAGGCGCTTCTGAATTCTTGCGTGCCCACCAGACGGTGGAATCCATGGCCAAGGGGCGTGGACAAGCTTACGACAAACGCGATACGCTCCCGCAGCTCAATGACGACTGGTATATCAAGGACAAGGACATTATGTCCAAGGTGAACGACGAAGCCGGTGGCGGCTGGCATTCTACTTCCAAGTATGCTTATACGGGGGCCTATACGACCGGTGCCAATGCGGCGTTCTATAATCTGGCGGAGCGCTCCGTGGAACTCATCGAGGATGTTCTTGTGAAAAAGTACTCCAAGGAAAAATTTGTCCTTTTGAGTTCCCATGACAAGGTGATGGTCCCGCTTGTGGCCTATTGCTCGAATTTGAAGATCGAATTGAAAGAATACGATGGTGGAAAGTGGATTAACTACCTTGCCGGGGTCGCTATCATTATCGATAAGGATGGAAACCGCCGTTATGTGGCTGTTCGCGGTCTCAAGTCCGGATTCGCGAACTAGAAATTACTAACTTAAATTCAATGCGAGTTTGGATAGTTTTTTTATTGGCTCTTATATGGACGTCTTGTGATTCTGTCCGCTATGGTTCTATACCGTGCGAGAACGAAGAATGCGAGGCGTCATTGAGCAGTGATTCCGGATCGAAGGATAAAACGTCCAAAGACGATAATTCCTCCAAGGATAATCAGTCCAAAGATAATTCTTCTAAAGATGGGAAGAATGGTAAGGATAACAAGGACAGCCGGGAAAATAAAGACAATAAGGACAAACGCGACACTGTAAAGACGGGCAAGGATAACAAGGATACTGCCAATGTCCACAAGCCTGCCACTGATACGGTAATTGTCGGACATGCCACATGCCGCGATGGCGTCATCATCGATAAGGATGCCAAGGTCACAGTAGAAAGTGCCGATGCCGCGAAATTCCGTCGGACTGGCGTCTCTCTTTCGGGCTTCGCTGAAAAGGGACCGTTCCGCGCAGGGACGTCTGTAAAGCTTGTAGAACTTGACAGCGCAAAGCGTCTCGCGGATTCCGAGAGATCTCATGAAACTTGCATAACATCTTCGAACGGAAAGTTCAATCTTGAAAAAATCAATTTCGTATCGCCATACGTAAGGGCTGAGGCGAACGGTTTTTATATGGACGAATTTACGGCGAAACCCTCGCAGGCGCTCGTGACGCTCCGGGCGGTCGTCGATTTGTCCAAGCGCGACTCGTTTAACGTGAACATGCTAACGCATATGGCGGCTCCGCGCGTGTTGAAGCTCGTGGAAGATTCTGGCAACAACCAGCCTATCGGAAGCCAAAGCGGGCGTGCGTTGACGGACGTGCTTTCGTCGTTCGGGATTACCATTGGTGGGTCCACTTCCGGCGGTCGAACGGGAGGTTCTTCCGGTTGGGGCGGCCGGAGTCGCGGACAGACGACTCAGTCGTCCTCGACCAAGTCTGCAGAAGATATTAGTTTGTTTGGCTCCGATGACTACAGTGCTGCGCTCTTGGCGATTACGGTCATGATGCAAAGCTACGGCTCCGTGAGCGAAATGCTTTCGTTTGCAGATAAAGTTGCGGAAGACATCCGCGGCGATGGCAACTGGGGTGACAATTCCTTGAGGTCCAAACTTGCAGATAAACTCTTGATGCTCGATGCCGAGGGTGGGCTTGATAAAATCCGCAAGAACATGGAAGGCTGGAAAATCGGCAATGTCCCTGATTTCGAAAAATATGTGCGGAGTTTCTGGACCAAAACGCACGGCTTTGAAACGTGCGGATCGATGAACGCTGGGCAGGTGAAGCATGTGGGCAATAGCCAAAGTGAATACTTCGTCTCTTATTACGATCAGCCCGAAGGCACTCGCATGCGCTTTATCTGTGATAAATCGACGAAGAATTGGCGTGTTGCGACGGACATTGAAAAGGATACGGTCGGTTTTGGCGCCGGCGAATATGATGGCCAGTACCGTACCGGGAAAATAAACCGGAAAAAGTATTACGTTTATGAACAACGCAAGCGCAGCTGGCGCGAAGCCGCCCCAGGTGAAATTGTTGACTTTATCGATGTCGAAGAAGTCCTGAAGGAACTTGCGGCTGGTGAAAAGGTCATCTTTATTTTGCGCCATGCGGAACGCACGGACGATACCGGAAAAACGGGTCATTTGACAGACAACGGAAAGAAACAGTCGCAGAAAGTGGGTACGAAGTTCAAGGACGAAGATATTTACTTTGCAAACTCGACGTTCACGCGAAGCTATGAAACTTGTTCGAGCTTTGCAACGGGTGCTGGCGTTTCTTTAGAGGGCAACGATACGATTCCGGAATTGGACGGTGAATGGTTCATCAAGGATGACTCGAAGTTTGAGAATTACAAGAACTCCAATGGCGGCGGCTGGGTTGTTACCTCTGAATATGCATTCAAGGGCAGCTATTCTGATGCGTTCTATCCGTTGGCGAGCCGTGGCGAAGAGTTTGTAACCGAGGTCGTGAAGCCGCGTTTTGAAAAGGTAAACAAGGTGGCCGTGTGGATTTCTCACGACATGCTTGTTGTTCCGCTTGCCGCTTACTGCACCGAAAGGAAAATTAATTTGCGCTATTTCGAGACGAAACGGTGGGTCAATTACCTCGCTGGCGTTGCATTCATTATGGGCGCTGACGGCTCTGTTCGCTATGTGCCAGTGCGCGGTCTCGATTCCGGTACGATGACGATGTAGTTGGCTATGGGGTGTGGGCTCGGTCGCCTACGGCTCCCTATGGGGTATGGGGGATAGTGCATTAAGAAAAGCTCAAAGCCTTGCAAAGCAAGGCGCCCCCGAAGCGTAGCGTGCTCAGAGCACTTTAGTGCGACCTCATACCCATCTTCCTACAGCCTAATAATCACAAACGCTTCGCTGGATCCCCTACGCTTCGCTTCGAGGATGACAGCTCTTTTGGATGACGAGAAATGCTTAATCTCTCGTCTCTCGTCACTCGTCTCTCGTCTATCCACCACTAAAATTGCTATATTCACGCGCGTTGATTTTTATCAAACAGTTCACTTAATAAACATGGACGCATTCCGATATGAATGATACACTAAAGAAAGCTATGATTTTTGCCGCGGTGACAACGGTTTCCGGTGCCTTCGCGTCTGATTTCGTAGCTCAACCTGCTGCTTCCCAGGGGGCAAAGGTTGGCCGTTTTGACGAGCAAATCGCTCTGATGCCGGACTCCATTGCCGCTCCGATCAAGGAACAGCTCAAGTGGATGGATGAATCTACTGTTTTCCAGATTGTGGAAACTCACGGTGGT
>CADCDO010000001.1 GCA_902800345.1 Fibrobacter succinogenes | reverse complement strand
GTGTGGCCCTTCCACTTGCCGGTACGCACGAGCTTGGTGAATTCTTCCATGTGCTTGAGCACGGCGCGAACTTCGGGCATCACGTCCTTGCCGTCGACGCAAATCGGATCGTTGCCCTTGTAGCGGAGTGCTGTGTGGAGCACGGCGCGCTTTTCGGTGGTGTTAATCTTTTCGCCAGCGAAATACTTGGCGCGCATGTCTTCGAAACCAGAGAACTTGAGAAGGTCCTGGAGCTTTGCCATGGTTTCGTCGGTGATGATGTTCTTGGAGTAGTCGAGGAAGAGTCCACAAGCTTCGACGCTGAACTTGTCGGCGCGAGTCGGGTCCTTTGCGAAGAGTTCCTTCATTTGCCAAGTTTTGGCGACTTCGGCATGGGCCTCAAGGGCTTTCCATTCCATAGAATCTGTCAGTTTAGACATAGATTAATCCTTTCCGCACACGCGGGTTCTTGTTACGAATGCAAATATAGCAAAAGGCGAGAGTCGCAGAAAAATGCTTGCATTTTTCTATGACCGAGCCGAGCTATATGCACGCGAAGCGTGCCAAAATAGCAAAAGTGTGCAAGGTGAGTCATGCACGAAAACTTGTTTTCGTATATGCGAGCCGCCGCCACGGACGGCAAAGGCGTCAAAAGATGCGAGCCGCCGCCACGGACGGCAAAGGCGTCAAAAGTGTGCAAGGTGAGTCATGCACGAAAACTTGTTTTCGTATATGCGAGCCGCCGCCACGGACGCCGAAGGCGTCAAAAGTGTGCAAGGCGAGAGACTAGAGACGAGAGAAAACAGTGGATGTTTGCGACCAATGGTCAATAACTAATGACCAATGACTATTGACCAATAACCAGTAACTACTCAAGATTGTATATTAAACACATCGCCGTTAATTTTTTTGCGGCAAAGGAGAAATATATGTCTAGAATCAAAGAAGCTATTGTGTTGGCGCTTGCTATTCTCGGCCTTGGCGCATTCCTCTATTATGCCATGATGCACACGAAGGATCGTGATCGTGTCGTATCGGTCAAGGGACTTTCCGAACGCGAGGTAAAAGCGGATTTTGTAATATGGCCAATCGTGTATAAGGAAGTCGGAAACGACCTTTCCGTCATTTATGATGGCGTGCAGGCAAAGAACGCCACGCTTGGAAAATTCCTGCGTGATAATGGAGTTGTGGATTCGGAAATCAGCTGGTCTGCTCCCGAAATCGAAGATATTCAAGGTGAACGTTATGGGGACAACAAGCGTCCGTTCCGCTATATCGCTACGGTGGTGACGACGGTTGCCTCGAAGAACGTGGACCGCATCCGTGATATCATGGGCAAGCAGGGCGACTTGCTCAAACAGGGCATTGCGTTCAGTGGAGACGATTACCGCTATCGCAAGATTTACAGCTTTAACGGTTTGAATGAAATCAAGCCGGCGATGATTGACGAGGCGAACAAGAACGCCCGTGCCGCCGCGCAGAAATTTGCAGCAGATTCCGATAGCAAGCTTGGAAAGATCAAGACGGCAACGCAGGGGCAGTTCTCTATCAGCGATCGTGACGATAATACGCCATACATCAAGAATGTCCGCGTGGTCACGAGCGTCCAATATTTCTTGGAAGACTAAAAGGACTGCAAAAAATGTAATTTTGGGCTATGAAACAGCCTATTCGAAATATCGCCATTCTTGCCCACGTCGATGCGGGCAAGACGACTCTTTCCGAGAGGATTCTTTTTTCAGCCGGTGAAATTCACCGCCCGGGGCGTGTGGAAGATGGTCTTGCCACGATGGACTACATGCCCGAAGAAAAGGAACGCGGCATCACGATTGAAAGTGGCGTTGCGCATTTCGAATGGAAAAATACGTGGTTCAATTTTATCGATACTCCGGGGCACGTCGATTTTGGTGCCGAGGTCGATATGGCGCTTACCGCTGTGGAAGGCGCCGTTCTTGTAGTGAGTGCAGCAAGTGGCGTTGAGACGCAGACGGTGGCCTCGTTCCGCAAATTGCACGAGTCCCGTTTGCGGACTATTTTGTTTGTGAATAAACTAGACAATCCCGACTATTCGCTGGACGAGACGTTAATTAACATTGAAGAGACGCTTGGCGTGCGCCCGGTGCTCATGTCGGTGCCGCAGTTCAAGAACGGCAAGATGTGCGGCATGCTGGATGTGCTGAGCCAAAGCCGCTTGGTGCATTCGGAGTCGGATGTAGAAGTCCTCGATGACGGCTGGGAATCGGATGCGAGTGCGGCGGAAGAGCGTGCGCTCCTCAAGAAGTATTATGCCGAAGCGGTGGAATTCGCGAGCAATTTTGACGATGAAATTTTATCGCTTGCTTTGGACAATAAACCGGTGCCGCCTAAGATGCTTTTGCGCGGGCTTAAATCGCTTGCGGCAAGCGATGAATATGTTATTTGCTATGCGGGCTCGGCGTTGGAAGGCTTTGGCGTTCGCAGTCTCGTGACAGCGCTTTCGTTCTTTTTGCCGGAAGTCCCGACGTTTGACGAAAATGAGTTGGGGCAGGTGGTGCGTCTGAGGCATTTTCGTGGGATTGGTGAAATATCGCTGTTCCGTAGTCATGTGGATTTGTCTCGGCGAGACTGGCCGACGGGTTTTGAATTTTCACGTCTCAAGGCGAACATGCTGTTGCCGGTGGACGAAATCCGTTCGGGCGACATTTATGCGATGAGAAGCCCGTTTGAGACCGAACTCGGGCAGGTGATTCGGTTAGATGGTCGCGGAATGTGCGGCGAAACCCCATACCCCAAAGCACCCCCCGAAGGGGAGGGCGACCCCATACCCCAAACCTCCATCAGTGAAAATTATCTGCCGTTGTTGCAGACGCGTGTGGAATGCGTGCGGACCGAAGATTACGCCCATGTGGAACGCAGCCTCTCTGTGCTAGCCCGAATGGATCCGAGTTTCCGTGTGCAAAAGGATGATGGCGGATTTTGGTATTTACATACCGTGGGCGAGGTGCAACTCGATGTTTTGCTCGCTCGCCTCAAACGTGAATTTGGTTGCGAAGTGCGTGCCGGCAGCCCTGAAGTGCGTTGGCAAGAACGTTTGTGCCGTGCTGTCGGACCCGCTGAAAATACGTTCCAGATTGGGCCGCATAAAATGTCTATCAGCATTTCGGCGTCTCCGCTGGAGGGCGATGCCCACGACATTCGCTTGTCCGCAGAGTTCATGGAGAATGCCCCGCGTGAAATTTTGGCAGGTGTGCGTTCGGCGCTTCTGGAATCGACCGAAGTCGGCGTGCTCGGCAAGGGGCCGCTTGTTGGCGTGCGTTTCGAAGTCCACCGCTTTGAATGGACGGAAGGAGCGCTCCCGCCGATGATCAAGAAGTGCTGTGCCGATGCGGTCGCTAAACTCGTGAAGCCTGCGGACGTTCAGTTGTACGAACCGGTCATGGAGCTTTCGCTAGAATGCCCAGTGAATTTTGCGGGCCTTGTGACGGGTGATATCCAGGCACGCGAAGGCAAGGTGAAGGAAATCGAAGGCGATGGTAAAACGCACTTTTTGAAAGCCGATGTTCCGCTGCGGAAAATTTTCGGATACGCTACGGGCGTTCGCAGCATCAGCAAGGGCACTGCGCTTTACAGCATGAAGTTGCTCGGGTATAGACCGGCGACGGTATAAAATTTTTTTGTTGGTAAAAAAGTAACTGGATTGGTTTTTGCTCACAACCTCAGAGGGCGAAGCCCGACCTCATACCTCATGCCTACTTTACATTCTCGCAGCTTTCGCGCGGCGACGGAAGTGCTCGATGAGCGGGGCGACCGTTTCCTTGAAGTCGTCGTGCGTCTCGATGCGGACAAAGTCAATGGACATGCGCTGGAAGAGTTCCTTGGTCGCTTTGCCTTGACGTTTGGCTTCGCGGGCGAATGCTTCGCGGAAGGCGGCATCGCCAGTATCGATGAGGAGCGTTTCGCCAGTTTCGGGATCTTCGAGTTCTACAAGGCCTGCGGACGGGAGTTCCATTTCGCGCGGATCGACGACGGACACGGCGAGAACGTCGTGACGCTTGCGGAGAATCTTGAATGCGTTTTCGAAACCTTCATCCAAAAAGTCGCTCATCACGACGACCACGGCGCGGCGGTTCAGAATCTTGCCGGCGTATTCGAGGGCGACCTGCGTGTTGGTGCCGTGGTGCTGCGGTTTGAAGTAGAGAATTTCGCGGATGAGGCGAAGCACATGCTTGCGGCCTTTTTCGGGCGGGATGAACAGTTCGACTTGGTCGGTGTAAATGAGGAGGCCTACCTTGTCGTTGTTCTTGATGGCGGCAAAGGCGAGGAGTGCCGTGAGCGTTGCCATGACTTCGCCTTTCATTTGCTTGCCGGAACCGAATTCCGAGCTGCTGGACGCATCGACCATGAGGAGCATGGTCATTTCGCGCTCTTCGATGAATTTTTTGACGTAAGGCGTGCCGGTTCGTGCAGTCACGTTCCAGTCGATGGTGCGCACGTCGTCGCCGGGCATGTACTCGCGGACTTCGCTGAATTCCATGCCGTTCCCTTTGAAGGAGCTGTGGTAAGCTCCGGTCATCACAGTGTCGAGCGTGCCGCGAACGCTGAGTTCAATGCGGCTAACGGTCTTTAAAACTTCTTTATCGAGCAATTCTTTATCGGCCATCGTAAATCTTCTAGTTTAACGCTAAAGAATATACAAATATTGCGCAGGAGAGACCAAGTGCGATGGATTGCTGTGCGATTCGAGGCGGCCTGTTTGAAAAAATGGGCTTGTGGATGGTGAAAAAACTTTGTTTGTAAAGCGTGCGAAAAGCGGAAATTGAAAAATGCGCGTTTTTTACGTAAAAAACGTTGAAAATTTGAAATTTTGACGTAAAATTTTAACTTTGTATGTGCTATTTCTCTCGTTTGAGTGAATTTTTACGATGTTCGAGCGAAAAATGTGTTGAAATTAGGGGCTCATAAGGCAAAAAAAGGAGTGAAAAGCATGCGTGCAATCGCGTTTTTAAGAAAAATTGATTCATTTATCTGAAATTTTACGTAAATAACAGGGCTTTTTCCTGTTTTTTTACGTAAAAAATGGCGAAAAATTGATTTTTGCTTTTTAAAACTCCGCTTTGGCGAGAATGCTCACGTTGCGGCCTTTCTCGGACATCACGGATTTGAGGCGGGAAAGGTGGTTGCGAACATTGGCGTTGAACAAGTTATCGCCGCGGAGGACGATGCTGTAATGCGCGAGCTTGAGCGACCAGTGGAATTCGAGGGATGCTCCGAACGTGATATAGCCGGGGGTGCGTTGTTCGTAGCGGTCCACCCGATTTTGCGCAAGGGCGAATTCCGTGTTGATTCCTGCGCGGACGTGCTGCCAGATGTAGGCGATTTCGCCGTGGAAATGGAACGGCGGAATTTGTGGCATGTCGCTCCAGTTTTCGTTTTGGTAGAAACCGCAAACGTAGCTCGCGCCTGCTTGTGCGTAGAATCCCGTTTCTGCGGCGGTCTCGATGGAGGCGTTTGCACCCATGAGGAGAGCGTCGTCGCCGCTGACTTGGTAAATCGGCAAAATTTGCGACCAGTTGGTGTCACCGGTGGCGCGTGGAGCGAGGTGGTTCAGGAACCATGTGCTGTGAATGGCGGCGCGCCAATTGATGATTTCGCCGTAATCGCGAAATTCGAGTTCGGCACCGTAGCCGCTTTCTGCATCGAGCTTGTGGTTGCCGCGTTCGTAAGTGTAGGCGGCAAGATGTGGACCCTGGTTGTAGAGTTCTTTGATGGTCGGGGCGCGAGTGGTGCGGAATACGTCCAGCGTCAGGAATTTGCCGGGGGCGACACGTTGCGAAAATTCTGCGGCGATGGCCCATAATGCAAAATTGCGGTCTTCGATAGCGTCTTTGTCTGCAACGACACTTTCGCGCGGCCTGAATAATACGCCGCCGAGTCGTGCGGACAAGGTAATCTCTAAACCGTTCCGCCATCCGTTTAGGCTGGCGACGGAAAAAAGCGAGGCTGCGTAAGAATTTGTCGGTGGCGTAAAGACGTAGCCGCCCATTTCGATGGAACGGATGTCGAATTCTCCGCCGATGTGGATGCCGAAAAATGGTCCGCTTTGTGCGATGAATTTTTCGATGCGGACGTTTTCTTGATTGACGGCGAATTCAGCGCCGACGTATTCCTTGGTCTCGTATTCCGTGTGGTGGTACTGATTGAGTCGGAATGTGACGCTTAGCGTATCGCTTGATTTTTGGGCGGGGAGATAGAGTCCGCGTAACGTCAAGTCGCGTTTGGAAAGTTCGATGTCAACGCCGTTGGGGTGGCCTCCGATGAAACCGCCCGGAATTCCATAATCGGAATAGAACGTGCGGAAGGAGGCTCCGAACTTGAAGCGTTCAAAAGTGTAGGCGGCCCCGATGGCTATGCTCTTGTTCTCGATTTCGGTGTTTTTTAGCGAGCCTTTGGGCGTTTTCATGTCGCTCATGTTGCGGGCGGAAAGTTCGCCTTTGAGCGATAGTCTTTGGATGTAGCCGCTTGCGCCTATGACAGTGGCGAATCCCGGCTGGCCGCTTTCGGCGTAGTCGGCGATGTAACCGTGAATTTGTGTGTTGGACACCGCCGCGGATTGGGTCGGTGCGCCTTGGGACCGCGCAATTTCAAAAGGAATGTCATTGTGCTCGACTTGAATGACGCCGCCTGCAGTGGCGAAGGATTGCATGAGAATTTGCGGTCCACGTGTGATGCGCAGTTTATGTGCCGTCAGGACTTCGGATGCGACGGCGTGATCGGGCGAGGTGGCGCTCATGTCTCCGCAAAAGGAACCGTCTTCGGTGATGGCGACGTGATTGCCGGAAAGGCCCTTGATGACGGGGCGTGCGGCCGCGGGACCCATGGAGCGGATGGCGATGTCGGGCTCGTTCTTGATGGTCTCTGCGATGGTCGTGGAAATTTTGCGGTCGAGTTTTTCGGCTTGCAGTTCTTCGTCTTTGCGCAGACCATCTAAAATTGTTTCGGTCGATTGTTCTGCGACAACAGTTGAGTTGCCTAAATCTTGAATAAATTCTTGGGCGTACGCAATAGAAAGGAAGCCTCCCAAAAGGAGGCCCCCCATGGCAGCCCTATTGAGGCTATTTTTCATGATGGTGCTCGTGCTCATGATCGTGATCTTCGTCTTCCTGGAACGGGCACTTGTCTGCATCCAAAGCCTTATCGACGACAACCTTGATTTCAGGCGTCTTGGCGTCGGCATGGTCGTGGTGTTTGACCTTGAGAATCAAAGTCGTTTCGCCTTCTTTGAGTCCTTTGAGGTGGAATCCCCAGCCTCCTTCCCATTCGATATCGAGAATTTTCTTGTTGCCGACTTCCCAACCGAGAGAATGTTCGTTGTCGTTCGGGCCTGCAATTTCTTTCTTGTTTTCGTCGAGGAATTTCACATGAATGTGTGCGCTCATGCAGTTGGCGTTGACTTTGAGGCCCGGGAGTTTAGAAACTTCTTTGCCGCGGTAAACGCTGTAGAGCGTGTCCCATTCGGCGGAATAGAGTGTCCAGCCTTCGACTTCGAAGTGTTCGTGCTGTTCGGTGGAGGTAGAATTGCTGTCGCCGCAAGCGGCGAAAATGAATGTGAAAATGGCAATAGCCAAGAAATGGATTTTTTTCATTATTAATCCTTTTTGAGAATGTGATAAGATTGTCCCGCCTTCGCGGGAATGACAATATTCTTGTTGTATATAATTACATGGATTTAACTGGATTCTTCGTGGCGTTCGCCACTCGGAATGACGTTTTCCGTTTCTGTCATCCTGAGGCGAGAAACGTTGATGGATCATGTTAAGTCATGGTGATGGGTGGGCCGCGAGGATTGTAATGAAGAACGAAAGTAAAGGGATTCTGCGAGGCGTGCTGCATTTGTAGAATAAATAGCAGAACCCAGAATACGACTGCGATAGGTGTGAAATCTTCTAGATGGAATCCGTCGTGAATCAATGCGCAAATAGTGCAGTCTTCGTGCTGCTCGAAATCGTCATGGTGGTGCTGCGCGATGGCCAGGAGGCTTGCCGCAATGAGCACGATGACGAACTTGCGTATGTATGATAGACGAATCATTTTTTATTTGATAAAAATGGCGTTTCTTATAATCGGAAATCCAATTCCATCTTCTTCTTTTTCGTAATCAAATCTTCCTATGATTGTGATTGATGACCCTTCGCTTGGGAAATCCTTGGGGTACTTGCGTGGTTTGAATGTTTCAAAAGCTAATCCCTGTGAACAGCAGGCCAGAGCGTCCTTGATGACGCAACCGAAAAAGCGGCGCTTTGATTCTTCGTCGTAGTAGCTTGAAAAAGCGCCTTTCATCTTGATACGTTTGCCGACGAATTTTTGGGGTTCCGTGACCATCTGGAAAACCATGGAATAGACCATGGTCGAACTCATGCGGGTAAGGTCTAAATCTACGTGGTTGGCGGAAATATTTTCGGCGGCAACGCTTGACGTGGATAGCGAAAATATGCAAAGAATTGCAATGATTGTAATTCTAGAAAATACTTTGTACAAAACAAGTTCTCCGATGAAAAATTATGGATCCTTCCCTTAGGGTCAGGATGACGTAATAAAACAAATCAAAAATGCGACAATGTCCATCGCGACGATGGTCGAACCCACTGGAGTTCCGGCGAGGATGGCAACAAGAATTCCGGCAAGCGAACAAATAACCGAGATGACGGCAGCGGCAACGGTTACCGAGAAAAAACTCTTGAAAATACGCATCGCTGAAAGTGCTGGGAACACGACCAATGCAGAGACGAGTAACGCACCGACAAGATTCATGGCGAGAACGATGATGACCGCAATGATTATTGCGATGAGTAGATTGAACAAGGTGACATTTACGCCTGTGGCCCGTGCAAAATTCTCGTCGAAGGTAATGGCGAAAATCTTGTGGTAAAAGAGTACGAACGTTACGAGAACTACAATCGAAAGGGCTACGCAGAGGTAAACGTCTGTCGGCTTGAGCGTAAGAATGGACATGGAGCCGAAAAGCGTTGTGCAGACATCTCCTGCGACATTAGCCGATGAAGAAAAAATGTTCATCAGCAAATAGCCGATGGCGAGTGCTCCGGCCGAGACCATGGCGATGGCCGCATCGCCCTTGATTCGTGCATCCTTGCCTCCGCAGAGGAGTAAAATGGCAACAGCGATAGTTACGGGCAAAATGATGAGCATGTTGTTCGTGACTTTAAGAACCGCTGCAATCGCGAGCGCTCCGAATGCGACGTGCGAAAGTCCATCGCCGATGTAGGAGTACCGCTTGAGAACGAGTGTCACGCCCAAAAGTGAAGAACATAGCGAAATGAGAGTTCCGACGATAATCGCATAACGTACAAACGGGAAATCAAGATAGAAGAAAAGTTGGTCGAACATTGCAAAGTGGTTAGTGATTAGTGGTTAGTAAATAGGTTTCTATAGTCGTGTCATGCCCGCCACTGGCGGGCATCTCCGTTATTGCGCAATTTCGTTGAAATTCAGGATTCTCGTGGCGTATTTTTTTGCTGCTTCCACATCGTGCGAGACCATCACGATGGTCATTTTCTTTTGTTCGTGAAGGTCTTTGATGATGTTGTACATGTTCTGCGAAGATTCGGGATCGAGTCCAGTGACGGGTTCGTCTAAAAGCAGAAGCCTTTCGGCGGCGCATAAAGCCCTCGCCAAAAGAACGCGTTGCTTTTGGCCTCCCGAAAGTTCACGGAAACTTTCCTTGCGCAAATTTGTGGCGTGCGTCAATTCCAAACACTCGTCTGCACGCTTGCGGAGGGCTTTTCCGTAAAATGGCAACAGCAAACTTTTCCCTTGAAACGCCGAAAGGACGATTTCCTCGACAGACGCCGGAAAGTCCTTTTGCGCTATTGTTATTTGGGGCAAGTAGCCAATTTGATTTCGTCTGAGATTGTCGCGAAGTTCTATTCTCCCGGCTTTCGGACGCAGGACTCCAGCAAGGCCACGCAAAAACGTTGTCTTTCCGCAACCATTTCTGCCGATGATGCAGAGGTATTCGCCAGAATTGATTTCGTAATTGAAACTATTGACGATATTTTTGCTTCCGTAACCGAGCGTTAAATTGTGGCACTTGATCATCTTAATTCAAAGCCTTTTTCAGATTTTCCAAGTTCGATTTCATTATGGACAAATAATCGGCACCTTCATCTATTTGCTTTTCTGTAACGGATTGCATTGAGTTGAGGATGAGAATCTGTGCGTTCTTGGAATTCTTACTGGCGGCAAGCACTGCTTTTGCGATTTTCTCGTTTCCGTTTTCGATAATGAATATTGATGGGAGCGACTCGGAATCCATTTTATTCGCGAGGAATGCGATAGTCTCGAAGCTAGCCTCGCTCTCGGCGGAACACCCCACAAACGCGGCATAGTACTTAAGGCCATAATCGTCCACCAGATAACGAAAAGGAAAACGATCGCCGAAGAGAACCGTCTTTCGGGCGGCGTTTTCGACAGTAGTGCGGTAGTCGTTGTCGAGAGACTGGATCTTGGCAACATAGGCGTTGACGTTTTGTGTGTAGACAGATGCGTGGGCCGAATCGAGTTTTGCGATTTCAGCGGCAATCTTTTGTACGATAATTTCTGCATTTTTCAGCGAAAGCCAAACGTGCTCATCGTTTTCGACTTCTTCATCGTGGTCGTGATGATGATGCTCGTGTTCTTCAGCGTGATGCTCATCTCTCGTCTCTCGTCTCTCGTCTTTCGTCTCAAAGCCATCCATGCCTTCGATGACTTCTTCCGCTTTTACGCGGTCGCCAAGAACTTTCATCAAGTTGATTTCGGAACGACCCTTTTTCGGTGTTGCTTCAAGAGCTTTCTCGATCCATTCGTCGGATTCTCCACCCACATAAATGACCATGTCGGCGCTTGCAATTTTGGCGATGTCTTGCGCGGTGGGCTTGTAGCTGTGCAAATCAACTCCATTTTTCATAAGGAGTTCGAGCTTGACAGAATTGAATCGCGACCCGAGAATTTCCTTAGCCCATGCGTATTCCGGATAAATTGTCGCGACGATGGAAAGTTTGCTCTCTTTGGCGATTTTACTTTTAGGTGCATCGCCACAAGCGAACAGTGAAAATAGTGCAGCGACAAAAATGGCGCACACCAAAGAACAAAATGAAAACTTTTTCATTTTATAATCCTTTTTATGGATGTTGAAAATTTTTTTAATGTTTTATCAGTAAAAAGGTAAATGCCCGGTACCATCCCAGATGTGCTCTAGGACGGGCATGACAAGCCTCTATGGAACAGTAATACTGTTATACTGCAAAATATTTTAAATTAATTTAGTAGTAAAATTTTTTGCGAGACTAGCGTAATCGGACGCAGTATCACGACTGCGAAACGAACAAGCTTGAATAGAAAGCAGCGACAGATATACACCATCGGCGCTGCGACGAGTTCAAAGCAATATTCAGAAATTAAGTCCAGACAGTGGTGAATGTGGTGGCAAACATGGCAGTGCTCCCCATGACAATGATGCTCGATGTGGCGCTCCGTATAAAAGAGCGCTATCGCGACCATTAATTTGTCAAGTAAATGAAACACGCTATTTCCCTTGCCTGCTGCATGCGGCGCAATATCCGAGTAAAACGGATTGCTGCTGGTCCAGTATAAACCCGTTCACGCGGGCGATGGAATGTTGCAAAAGCCGCAAAGCCGGACCTTCCAAATGGAAAAACTTGCCGCAGTCCTTGCAAACGAGATGCATCTTGGATGCGCAGCGACAGGGACCTGTGTAACGGTACTGAAGTTCGTTGTTCTTTTCTGCGCCAACGACCTGGACCATCCCTGTTTCCTGGAGCCTACTAAGATTCCGGTAAATGGTACTCAACGAGACTTTGGGCAAACTTTGCGCTATTTCGGAAGCCTTGAAAATACGGTCAGGATTTTCGACCATATAGTCCAGAATCATTTGTCGAGTCTGAGTCTTGTATTCCATGTTGTCATCTTCTTGTAAATGCAAACCATTCTCAAATTGAAAATTTAGTCAATTTGAGAATGATTGTCAAGTGTGTGGCTAGGCGATTGCACGCTCGTCTAGGCACTTTTCAAGTTCGAACATGATTTCGTCCTTGTTGTAGCCCTTGCCGATGAATACAACCTGGTTCTCTCTGTCGCCAAAACGCGAATCCCAGTTGTCGCGAATTTCGGGATTGTTGTCGATGTACGATTGCTTGACATCTTCGCGCAGAGCGTCAATCCAGTAAGAAACCGGCATTACGGAGGAGTTGCGGCCTGCCTGCTCAAAAAGCTGCACGTCCTTGCTTGCGTCCGAGAACCAGATGTACCCTTTTGAACGGATCAGTTGCGACGGATATCTGTTGTTGACAAATTCCATAAAGCGGTCTCTGTTGAACGGTCGTCTCGCTTCGAAAACGAACGACGAAATTCCATATTCGTCAATGCAACCGTTTTGCTTTCTTCCCGGCTGCAACAAACTTGCCGTAGCCTTCTGGATGGCGGACGAAGAATCTATTTGATCGTAGTTGAACGGCTTTGTCGTCATGATCTTTTCAATGTCGATTTGACCGTTTATCGAACGGATAATCGGGGCGCGCGGCTGGAAATCACGAACAATCGTCTCGACTTCCTTGAGCTGGTCGGCCGAAAGTAAATCACACTTGTTTAAAATGATGAAATTGCAGAATTCAATCTGGTCCACGATTAGCGTAGAAATTTCTTCGTCGCTCAAATCGTACTTTTCTGCAAGACTGTCTCTGACTTGCTTTTTTTGCTTCAATTCGCTAAGGAATTCACGATAAATTCTATCGGCGTCCACGACCGTGACGATGGACGTCAAGTAAACATTCGTGTTCGGATTGTCGTCTTCGTAAGCGAGGAAGCTTGCGCTGACGGCGCCCGGATCGCTGATTCCAGAAGCCTCGACAAATACGACTTCGATGGAATCCAGATTGGAAATCTTTTCAACATGTTCGATAAATTCATCGCGCAACGTGCAACAGATACAGCCGTTTTGCAATTCGAACATCGGGCATTCGGTGACGTTGGAACCGTTCTTTTTCAATATTTCGGCATCGACGTTGATGCTCCCCATATCGTTCACGATAAGGGCGACCTTCCTCTTTTCTTGCTTGAGAAGGTTGTTCAAAAGCGTCGTTTTACCCGACCCCAAATACCCGGTGATGAGAACCACCGGTTTCTTATTCTTTTTCATAAGAATCCTTTAATTAGAATGTTTAAAATTTGAATTTGCGAATGATTTGCAAATTCAAATATAACACAAAAAAAGAATTTTGGCAATAAAAAATTCCCGACATCGCTGCCGGGAATCTGTTGTTCTAAGGAGGAGTGTATGAAAAAGATTCTTTTAGGCGTAGGCCCAATCGCTTGTTAGGCGATGGAGATCTTGCGGGCTGCGGCCTGAGCTTTCTTGGCGAGATCGAATTTCAAGATGCCATTTTCCAACGAGACCTTGATGTTGTCTGTATCGATGTCATCCGCCAAGCGGAAGCTGCGTTCGTAGGTGAATTTTTCGTCCTTGCGGGCGCGGGTGGCCTTGACGGTCAAGATGTTCTTTTCGACCTGGATGTCCAAATCTTCTTTCTTGACGCCTGGAATTTCGACTTCAAGCGCGAATCCTTTTTCAGTCTCGTAGTAGTCGGCCTTCGGTGTGTAAGTGCATTCGCCCTGTGCGTTTGCTGCGTTCAAGCTGTCAATGAAGTTCTGGATGCCATAGAATGCGTTCGGAATAATCTGTGTGTTCATCATAATTTTAACCTCTTTTTGTTGCGGGCTCGGCGTTTACCGTTGGCCCTTTTGTTTTCGCTATACCTTAAGCGAAAGCCGTGCCAACTTTTTGAAAAATGCGGGATGCGTGGAAAATTTTTTCGAGAAATTTCGGCCGGTGTCGGAAAAACGTTGCGAAAATGGCGAAATTTGATGAAAAATCGCGTTTTTTGTGGGGAACTGCGGCGGGAAATGCGCAAAAATGTTTGCGGAAATAGCGAGAAAATGCGCGAAAGTTATCGCGGGCGAGGTGGGTATTTCAGAAAGTGACGGCCAGTGTTTCGCTAGTGAAACGAAGATTGCGTCAAAATGAAATAGGGGTGTTTTCGTCTACATTCTTTTCTACGGCTCTCGTTGTCAGCCGTAACGTTTCCGCCATCATGGGTATAGTGATTTCAGGATTTTCTTTCATCATTTCGATTGTTTTCACCGAATTTTTCTGTGAACCATTGAAGGCATCCAAGATCAGATCGATATTTTTAGAGTATCATTTACAGTATCGTTTAGAGTATCATCAATCAGACGAAAAATACATTCGAACAACGATATTGCATAACATATTTAGAATGCCAGATTTACAGTCGCCTTGCAGTCGTATTTACAGTCGACATTCCTAGATTTCAGGAAGAATTTGCAAAAAACTCGAATTATTTTTGATTTTCTATACATTTTGTATCGTTTTTGCAGAATATTTATCGCCGACAGCAAATTAAATTCGCCTAGTTTACAAATCATTCTCCGTCGAGCGCAAACGATTTACCGCGCTTCACGAACTCGGGCACCTCGTGCTTCGCTTCCCCAAGCCCATCGACAAAAAACAGGAAGAGTCATTCTGCCACCTGTTCGCAAGCGAAATGCTTGTCCCGGAACCCGAACTCAAGCGGATCCTCGGCAAAGCCCGCAAAGACATCTCGTACCAGGAACTGAGAGCCATCCAGCTCGGCTGCGGAATCTTTTGCGACGCAATCATGTACAAGGCGAAGGAATGCGGCATCATCTCGGAACAGCGCTACCGCACCTTCTGCATCCAGAAAAACAAGGCGACGAAATTCAAGGCCCTTATCGAAACGTCGCTGTATCACTACGAAGAATCCACCCGGTTCGTGAGCCTGGTCTATAAGGCGCTGAGCAAAGAACTCATTACCATATCCAAGGCGGCAAGCCTGTTGCACCTTGATATCGAGCAAGTCCGTAGAGATCTAGCGCTGGTATGATTGAAGAACGCATAGTCATCAGTGACGCGAACGTCATATTTGACCACTCACCTCTGCCATATTGCATGTCATAATAAATGTCATATTATTTGTCAGGATAAAAAATAGCGGCTACGCAGACTTTCCACACGGTGTGTGGAAAATGTCGGACGCAAAAATTTGGCTACTTGACCGACGATGTCGGGATAATGTCGGATTAATGTCGGAATAAAAGTGTATATTCTCCAGGAGGGCAACTATGACTCAAAAACTCTGGAACACCTGCAAAAAATGTGGCTGCGACAAGCCCGAAGACACCGAAAAGCTTTGCGAACAGTGCAAGGCCAAGCGGCGGCAATTCTGGAGCGACCTCAAGAAGGTCGGCGGCGTAGCTGCGGGAGCACTCTTGGTGGTATTTGCTGGCGGAAAGATGAGGAAGAAATAAAATATATACATGTTTATCATTGAATCGAAATAGGCGGATATATGGCGGATTTTAGCAAGGTTATGATTGCGAGAATTGCATGGTCAGAAGCATATTCTGGCGGAACAGTTTATGGAAAGCACGGATACTTGGAACAAAAATCAAAAAAACGCGAACACTCTAAAAATGGAAAAAAGTATTTCGAAGCCATAGGGCATGAAACATATAATTTTCAGCCCTATAAGGGTATGTGTTATGGATACATTCCACCCATAGGCATAGATCAAGTCCCACCTAATCCCGCAGACCCCAAAGGATGGTTAGTCATATTTGTCGCCCCATATATGGGGTACGGCGACTATGTTGCCGTGGGCTGGTATGAGAAAGCAACTTTCGAGTGGATTACAAAAAACGGTATACGCATTCATAAAGAAAGACCACATAGCAAAAATTTCCCAAAAGATGAAGAAAAAAAAGGACTTCACTTACTGCCTGAAAACAAACAAAAAAAACGCGCACCTTATTAAGTCTAGTTTTCGCCCCCTTTATACCGTAAAAGGAGAAGCGGCAAAACACCTTGGGCGAATATGCACTTATCTAGAAGGTCAAAAAAGCGTCCTTGAACGCAAGCATAGAATAAAACTGATGGCTTTTGTAAAAAATGTCGTAGAATATGACGATACCAATGCAATGAAAAAGATTGAAATTTCAGACAAAGCTTTAAATGACTTTTGCCCTCCCTCAACAGAAGTAAAGAAAGAAATAGAAGATGAAGCAATTAGACGTGCTACAGAGTATTATAATAAAAGGGGATTTAATGTTGACTCCGTTGAACGTGAGAACCTAGGCTGGGATTTAACAGTAACACACAAAAAAACTGGCGAGGAATTATACGTTGAGGTGAAAGGAACAAGCCGACCTTACTATCATTTCTTTTTGTCTCGCAATGAGTACAACAAAAGAAAAGAATATCGCAAGAAATGGGTCCTATTCTTAGTAAAGGATATTGGCAGGAAAACTCATCCTCCCTGCACAATCTTAAAAGCATCGGAAGTAAAAAATACTCTGACCCCATTTGCCTATGAGGGAGAGTATCACCCTAAAAATAAATCGCGGTAAAAAATTTTGAAGCAAACTCAAGAAAGTCGGCAGCGTAGCCGCTGGCGCGTTCCTAATGGTATTTTGTCGGTGGAAAGATGAGGCAGAAATAAGAAAAAAATGTCTGCAAACCTGGAGATTCAGCACCATTTTTTTTAACAACACGTAATCTCTTTTTATCGCCTTCCAATCATTTCAAGCATCTCTCGAGTAAGCTCATCCATCGTTTTCCCATCCCATTGATTATAGGCATCCAACACTCTTCTTGGCGTTCGGGGATCGACAACACCTCTTTGTCTATTTTCAAAAAAAACATCAAATTCATAGCGGCGCCAAGGTAGATAAGTGTTATTATGGCCCCCAATACGAAGAGCTATATCTGAAAAGGCTTCCGAGAAAGTTCTATAGCCCAAAGCAACCTTTGCAGCATCTCTGAATTTTGAAAAGTAAAAAGCAGCAAACGTTTTTTTCTCGTTAATCAACGCACTATCTTTTTCAAAAAAAGATTTATCATTCCTCAACCATTCTGTCAAGGGAACGAATGAATTCTTGTTGTCAAAATCTTTGTAATATCCAACAAACAATTCCTCTTCATTAGACTCTATTTTTAGAATTTTTTTATCCCAAACAAAAGGGTATAGCTCTACATACTCATTGTCTCGATATTTCCCATTTTTTTCAGGGTAATCATTCATTACAAAGAAGGCTAAATGACCTTGTGCATTTTTAAAATGAGCAAGGCCTAATTCCCAATTGCACCACTTTGAACTGAATGAATTTTTTGTACCCACAAAAATAAATCTATCACATTCTCTAATTTTCTTAATTATCTTTTTGGCCGTAACTGAATTTGTCGATAAAGGCATAAAAGAATCAAGTTCATCAATATAAATATCAACATTATAATTGCTTTTCAAGTAAACAGCTATACGATATGTATATTCAAAATCTTCATGACTATGTGATAAAAAAATCTTTGTTTTACGTCCATTATCTATTCCACTATTTATCTGTTTTATTTTTTGATTTAGCTTCTCATACGCATTTTTAAGGGAGGGATTTCTTTTATTCGCTTTTTTAACATCATCGTCGTTAAAGGAATTACGATATTTACTGTAAAAATCATAGACCTCTTGAAGATTGTGCGCATTAATTTTATCAATTCTTTTAATTAGGGAATCAACATTTTCTTGTATTTCACACATAAAGAGAATCCTATTTTTATTGTATTTCTATTAGATTTTTGTTTAACATATTGTTCTAAATTATTTTCCTTTTTTGAGAAAACTTTTAGTCTTTACCGTATCAATAATTTGCATATTGATTCTTTTTAATTCTTCAATTTTAACAATCAACGAATCAATTTTATTTATGTTGATTTTTAAAGAATCAAACTCTTTTAATTTTACATCCAAGGGTTTTTCAACTTTCAAACTAAAGGAATCATTTGTTAGTTTTATTTTTTCGCCATCATCTTTGCATTCAATGAAAAATGCTAATCCAGATAATAAAATCACTCCCCCAAGCATCCCAATATAAAAAGGTCTAATACTAGAAGATTCACATGCAGATTTTATAGTCACATTTTTTTCATACTCTCCTATAGATGTATCATACAATTTCACCTTTTTAGGCGGTTGCCTGTCATTCCCGATACCAACAACATCGTTATATAAACGTCTAAAGCACCTTTCAAGCTTTAAATAAAAAGCATCCAGATAGCAAAAAACTATAACAGCCAACACAGCGATAAAACAAAGCCATAATATTTTTATCGTAAAAGAAACGCCGATTAGTCCCGAAACGAGTGCTATACACCACGCCTTCATTTGCTTGGAGTTTTCACTCATTCGAGTTATAATTGCTTCAATAATATCAATATGCCTTCTTTGATCTTCTGTAAATTCTTTCATTTGTGAGTACCTCTTATTTCGTCATTTACAACTTTATTATAACAATTCTGATATAGCCAATTCAAAGCCTTTTCCCATTTTTCTTTGGCATTATTCATCCCATCAGCAACGTCATTACAAAAACGAGCGGCTTGCTCTATACACCAACTATTGTAGGGGCCTGAACAAGACATTCCTTGAACCCAATTCTTCAAATCAGCCTCTTTCAAAAGAGCATGTCTTTCCAAAGGTGTCGGATAGAAAAAATTATCTTTCCTCTCCTGGCCAGCACCTTCATTCAAAATTAATCTTAATTCAGGGAGCATATTTGGTACTGTTTTTCTGATTATCTTTTTTCTTATTACATTTGTTGTAGATAATTCGTGGAAAATCCAGGGGGAAAATGTCCCCTTGTCTCCACCCTGTTCAGAATACGAATTAGATGAGCCCAAAAAAATAAAACATTCTGCCGAATCAATCATCTGCGTTAGCGCATGACAAAGCATAATATGAACATTAGCGGTATTGTAATTTCTTTCTGTATAGTCAAAAGCGATTCCCGAACATTTCGATTGTACATACCGAGATGTTTGCTCCTCAGTTCCGGCATTTGTTTTACCTTGCAAATCTATTTCCCGTTGCAAATCGGTTATGCAACCCCATAAATCAGAATCAATAAATGAATTTATTTCAAAATTTCTCTTCAACCATTGCGAAAACTGCGTAACCCTTTTATCGTCAAGCCCTGAATGAGATAAAAAAACAGGACAATTTTTAGAAGGAAAAAAAAGATCCATCAACTTTTTCCCGTTCAAAGATTTTGATTTCTGTTTTAAAATATCTTTTAAAGAGGAATTTATCTTCTCTCGATCAACCTCTTCATATATTGATTCGCAAGATTCATTCTCAATCAGAGAAGTAATGCTATCTAAATCCAAAGCATATGCCCTAAACATTCTGAAAAGACTCCGTTTTTACGTTTTAATATTCAATTGATTTGATGTACACGCCTAACAATATATAAATTAATTATTACCATTGAGATAATTAAAAAATTGTTGCACAAAGTAATAAAAAATATATTCCCCACAGCAATCTAGACCATTTCGCCTACCGAATTCCAGTCATAATCAAAAACCTGCTGCAGCAAGGACTCCAGATCAGCATTTTCATCCAAATGCAATCCAGCCCCAGGCTTCTTTGACGTTTTACTAACAACGAGCATATTTAATTTCGGGAGACCATTTTTCTCACAATAATCATTGATTGGCAACAGGAAAAGTCTCATATTTTGACAAGAATAATGATGCTCAAATTCGTCACATATTTTATCACGTAATTCAGAATAGCAACAGCATCTTTTTTCCGCAGCCATTTTTTTCAACTCACCCCAGACAAAACGAACAATCTCTTCATCTGATTTTTTTGGATGTTTTTCATCATAAAAGGGCTTGGGATTTTCAACTTTCCACACATCGACAATTTTGCTATATAAGAAATCCGCCCTTTTTTGAATTTCAATTTCATTCCAGTCTTCAAGTTTCAAATAATCAGTTGTGATGGTAATACCACTTGCATTTTGCATAAGGCCATTATTATCCCCCTTACCAGCAAGCTTTACTTTCCATTCCGCATCACGAATTGACGTATTTAAACTTTGAGTTATTATAGTTAAATTACCTAATAATTTAAGTTTTCTATCTCTTTCTTCTGGATGCTCTGGGGAGGACCAATGATTTCTCCACTTCTTCGGCATCATATGCTCAAGGCTATAGCCATTCAGACCAAGTAATAGCGTAGATGACTTTTTTCTATCCCTAATTTTTGATTCCAGATAATACAGAATACCTGTAGCAATTTTATTTATAAAGACATGATTATCTATTTCATACCTAATTTCTTGATCATTAGGCATGTAATTTCCCGTTTCCAATTGCTCATCAATAAAATCAACAACATCTTCTCTAGTAAGTAATTTCCTGGGTATAAATCGAAGGAATAATTGATTGTAATTTTTATTTGTCGCATGGACAATTATACGACGCATCAAATACGCTTCTAAATAATCAAATATCGCATTACACTCATCTGTATTATTCTGATTTTTCAATAAATAAAGGACATACGGAATAAGAGTTGTGCAATCCATCCCGAAAATCAATCCATTTATTCGATCAAGGCCGGACTTATTAGTAAGATCCCGATTAAGAACAGAATCATCTATATTCTTTCTAAAGATTAAGGCATATTCTTTTACATTCTCCAATAGTTGCGTCTTATCAACATTATATTTTTTTATATAGCTTTTATAGGACTCAAAAAGATCGTCAACTCTAGAAAATGCAATCTTGTCATCAGATAAAACAGCTTCATTTTCCTGAATTTTAATCTGCAAGAAAGCATAGAAGAATATATCAATTATGGAACGCTTTATACGACCTGTAGTAATAAATTTGTCCCAATAATTTTTTTCATCCTCATCTTTTTCAAATACTTCTTCCCAATATTCTTTATAAGAAGCCACATCCCTATTAAAGAAATAATTCTTTAACAGTTCTGCTGTGGTAAGGGAAACTCCCAAAGAGTTAATTGTATCAAATATTTGTTGTTCATTCTCATTCTCACCAACATCAATACCAACAAAAAGAACATTATTGAGAATCTTCTGATCATCAAGTTTTGATACGTCAATATGATCTTTGAAATAGGTATAAGCCTTGGATATAGAGTCCTTTTTTTCAGACAAATCCTCCAGTTTGTCTAAATTCATAATTCTTTCAAATGCTTCAATGTCATTATGATTGTGCTGTAAAGCCAAACATTCGTCATGTCGTTGAAGTCTAAAAATATTTTTCAAAAACTTATCATCCTTAATTAAGCCCAATACCTTAAAAAAGATATTAAACGTGGTTAACCGTTGCTGGCCGTCAATCAATATTCTAACATCACCAGCTTTACTGTCTGATGGAGTCAAGGTTTGTTTTAGAATAACAGAGCCTAAAAAATGAATAGTATTACGCTCCGTAATCAATTCCATATCATCCAGGAATCGACTCCATTGTGGCTCATCCCATACATACGAGCGCTGAAAGAACGGAATATCAAGAATTCGATTCCCATTGAAAATGTCATTTAATGTTCTTTTCCCTGCATCCATAATTGAATCCTCAACTGTTTAATCCTATTTTACTTAATCACTTTTTTGGGGGACATACAATAGATATAGTAGCTTATGTCACTCCTTCCACACATGTTCGCGGTGGTATTTTAGATAAGGCAAGTGATGGGCGTCTATCCAGCGAAGGCGCATATCGGGATAGATGCCTACTCTTTTCAGGTTCGATTCATTCAGTTGAGACGATTGCATTATATTACCGTCATCGTCGAAGGCGATTAGTCCCTTATCGAAGAGTGCGTCCAAGTTGGCGCTTAGAAGGAATCCATTGTACACGTCGAGGCGTTCTTCGGCGGAGCTACAATCCTTCCACGGCTTCGCGTGACTGGCGCGAAGAATTTCTGGAATTGTGCAGTTGGTAACTGCACAAGCACCTTTCCAGTAGTTCATTAGGGCTTCACGATATACATCTTGACCGACACGCTGCTTGACGGTTTCCTCGGTTTCGGTTGCGTCAAGTCCAGCGGCAACGATTTGTTGCCAGCGGGTATTATAGATTTCTATCGGTGTCGGCGGCAAGGCTATGAACAGTTCTTGCATACGGCGTAGTACACGGCGAAGCGACTCATATTCACGTTCGCGAACAACAATTTCTTGACCGACGATATCGAAGGCTCCGGTAATACGGAGTTCGGCTTCATTGAACAAGGCGGTAAAGGTCACATCCATTTCGTGGGCACAACACTTGACTGAAGTACGTTCGTTATGCGAAGCGCTACCAAGAGTGACGGTATCCGGGCCATCGGATTCCACGATGCTCCAGCCGCTATCGGCTCCGGCCTTTTTTATCAGTTCTCGTTCAGTGAAGGTCATAGGCGTTATTAATAGGTTCCAGCATCCTCAATAGCATCTTCAATTAAATCAGACAAGTTATCTTCAATATCTCGATACACATAAGTACTTGTAACACACCTCGAATCAAATGTCCGTACATATTTTGACAAAGGCTCTCCATCATCGGCAAAACTAAGGTCTAAAGGATTTAAGCCTCTCTCCGATTGGTTACCATTTTCATCTTTCAGTTTATGAACATATATACCAACAATTCCTTTTTTTAATTCGTAAGCCTTTTGAATTTCGTAATCCACCCAATTGCGAGTCCAAGTATCCTCACCTATCAAAAGGACCAAACAAGAGCGCATTGCCATTTGGGAATTAATCCATCGTTTAATCGCTAGTTCACTTTTCTTTTTTACTTCTTCCCAATCATTATCACTGAAGGTTGATGAATTATCCACCACGCCCATATTTCGAATTTGTCCAGCTCGCCATACATCTGCATCATAATGAAAGCTAAAGAATACTTGCCTCTTTTTCTGTTGCATAGCCTAACCCCTGTATTCCTGACATTCTTGAACAATAGCTAAAACAACGTCAATTAATTTATCAGTTTCAGCAACAGGATCGATTACTTTCAACTTTTTCAAATTTTCAATAAGTGTTGAGGTATTATAACCATAAGACGATGGATCAGTAATCACTTTATTGAATATTTCTTCTGCCATAAATCCTGTTGAGGCAATCGGAACGATAACAGACTTATTATCATGAGCGATTTCAAACTCTTCATTACAGCCTGGAGAATTGACAACTTTACCCTTATCCAACTTACAGCCGTAAAGTGCAATCAAAATACCCGTTTCAGCACACATATCCTTGCGGTATTTGGTCCATTTTTCCTTACGTTCGGTAGGGTCAGGAATATTCTGGGGGAATGGATGCAAGTCAAGATATTTCGACAAATTCTCATTATCTTTCTTGTCATAGGCAACTTTCATTGCACCGGAGATTACAGCACTGCCAACCCCTAAACCATAACCAGAGTAAATTTTCATACCTGATTCAACTAGCCTAGACGCAAGTGGTGAAATAAAGCCATCCTTTTCGCGAGCATTTGGATCATTTTGTAGATAGGCGCCTGAAATAAAAATGTTCTTTCTATTGGCGTAATAACGCAATTCTTCCAATAATTTTGGAATATCACCAAAGTCATCTATTTCTATAGCGTTAATTTTATAAATGGCCTTCAAATTTTCAATATTACGGTCATATTCGGGACTACCCTTATCATCACTTTTCACAATCCAGTAATGTTCGGGCATTTCACCTTCAGGAAGCGATTGACGTATTTCTGCTAAAACATACTTGATGTCTGGATCATTAAAGCTGAATCCCATAAACACAAATGTTTTCTGCAACAACGATGTTTTTAATGCATTAATAAAATTCTGTCGAGTTTTAAAGTAGTCTTCGTAATCTGTTTGGGTAAGAATGCAATTACTGGGGTCCTGCCAATCACCGTGTATTTTATAAATAGGAACAGTCCCGCATTCGTCCTTCAAAACCAAATCAGTTTCTTTGGCTTTAACACGGTATTTTTTCCCAATCTCGTCAAATCCTTTTTCAATCATCGAATCATAGTTTGTAGTCCAAACTTCTGACACATTCAGCTTCGCCAAGGCTCGTTGATTGTCACAAAGAGAACCTCCATAAAAGCCTGTACTAATGGCATCGTCAATAACCTTACGTCCCTTTTGATTCTTTACATACTGAGCAAATAAAATCAGGTCCGAATGGGCATCGCGTTTCATACCAATAGACTCAATTAGCGGATCCATTAGACCGCACCAATCAGCCAATCCACATTTCTTGGAGAAACCAGCCCCAATATAGACAGCGAGGTTATTTTGCCGGATTCTTTCAACCAACTGATTAAAGTCTTTCGGAGAAATCATTGTTACACCTCCACTGAAATGTTATAATCTTCAATATTTTCCATGATATACGCTGCGGCATCTATATAGCTCTGCGGATCTTTTGCAAAATCCACCCACTTCACAACCTTGATATACGAAGACTCGCCGCTATGAATAACAACGCCATTTGAGCACCGAGAGGCGTTTACACGCCTACGATTGAACATGTTCTTCGCAACGATATCGAATGTCACATAGTTATTGTATCTCGTACAGCTGCAATTATAGTTGCACGAACGCTCATTCAAATAGTATGAATATGAACCACGCCTGTCAGGCAGAACCACAGCCAGTATTGCATTGGATTGGCTAGTTCGTTCATCCCTTGTGACTCGACGGAGCGAATACGAGATTTCCCAGGGAATCCATTGCGACGAATCCCTTCTATGGTCTTCCTTCATATTCGGAGATATCAACAGAATTGTGGTAGAACTATCGAAAATTCGATCTTTTAAAAGTTCCCAGATAGTATCTTCATCATAATTTGATAAATCTTCACCATCACGCTCTGCTTTATTGAGATCATCGGTTTGATTGAAATACCGCTGTAACAAGTCAACATAGTCACGAACTGTGGTATGCTCAAACATTTCGGGCAACGGATCTTTAAGCGGATAAACATCTTCATCCGCATATTTGTACGATATGAATATTTTCTTACCCATTACTTGAATAGCTATCCTTCCAGCCATTTATCAAAAGCCGTCAAAAATACATCTGTACCATTTGTTGTTTTTACATATAGCCCTTTGGAAAAACAACCTCCACTTTTCTTTGGTGTGTTTTCATCGCTAAAAACAACAGACGGATACATTTCCATATATTCCTTGCCATTGAAATCACCCCCATAAATAGAAGAATCTTTCATTGCAAGAATTGCAATATCCTTATCGAATTTATAGGCATCTCCATATCCAAGTTCCCAATTACACCATTTAGATTCAATAGCACCATTGGTAGCCAAGAAGATAAATTTTTTGCACGATGATATTCGTCGTTTGATGCGTTTTGCAGTTTCGACACATGTTGATGACGGCAACGTTGGATCTTGGCTATCGATATATACTAAGACATTATAATTTTTAGTCAAATAGCCTATAATTCCTTTTGTGTCATCCAAGTCGGCATGCCTATGAGATAGGAATATACTGACAGGTTCTTCTTGAGAAGCGCCTTCCTGCGCTAAAGTAGAAGAATACGCCTCCATGAGAGTCGTTACACGATATGAATCAAACGCATGTCTATTAAAAACCTCTGTAATCATATTCCATCCTTATTTCAATCCTATAACAATCTAAATAAAGTTTGAACCATCGGATTCTACGATGCTCCAGCCCGAATCGGCGCCAGCCTTTTTAATCAGTTCTCGTTCTGTGAAGGTCATAGTACCATCAATATTAATAAAAATTGCTATATTTGGAATAAGTTTAGTAAAAGTCTGAATCTTCCTGGAGACATCACGACAATAACATTTATAATCGTCGATTTTCTGTGGAGCCTGATAGCAAGCCTTTCTAAAAAATGTAAAACATTAACAAAGGAGGTCTTTATGGCAATACTAAACGTCTTCATTAAGGTGTCTATGTGTGTAGCGAGCAACGTGGCATAAATGCGGGGCTACACTTAAAACAGGAAGAGTACTTCCCCAAAGGAAGCAGGAACGCGCCCGTGGAGTAATCCATCCCCGCATTGATTGCCGCCAAGTTTACGAGATCGGTGATGTTTCACCGGTCTCTTTTTCATTGGTAATTATACCATTTATCGTAGCAATCGTATTTACAAACTGGCAAAGCATGGCTGTTCCACGGAACAGCGGAATCAAGTCCTTATTGATACCAACCGTTTGCATCGCCTTTTCAGCATCGGGGCCTTTAATATGGGCGTCCGTCTGACGTAATTCATTAATTCCAAAAAACGGAGCCATGATAGACTTTGCCTCTTCATCAGCAATAGATTCTTTTTGGATTAAAATGCCTTCTAGAACCTTTAATGACCCTAACTTTTCTTCTACACCGGTAAGTAGTTTTAAAAGCGCCTTTTTGTTTATGCTATCACATGTTAGCTTTGCCAAGTTCTTGGCTAATTCGAAGAAACCATCCGATGAAACACTTATAAAGCGGTTCACATTCACCAGAAGGTCCTCAACTTCCGTCGTTATATTAAACAACGGTATGCCGTACTTGTTCTGGAATGATGCATTTAGTCGCTTATATTCAATAGGCAGAAAATGCTCTGGAGCTTGGGTTGAAGCCGGTTTTGCCTCAACCTGAGACATCATCAGTTCCCTTGCAACACCACCACCATCTGGGGATATATTGTAACCGGCCCAAATCTGTTGAATCCAAATAGGCAAAAAGGATATGTCTTTGGCATAAACAGTAATATGGCCTGAATCATTTATACCGAAATGAACGGAATTTTCCTGTCCACATCCAATCGCTCCTGTTTCAAGGGTGTACCATACAAGGAAACCTCTATTCTTCGCCAATAAAGCGTTAGCGACCTCAGCATCAAACCAAAGCCACCGCATTCCATCCTTCAAGTCACTAGAAGGAACGCTTTTTCCAGAAGCATCAATTATGAATGAAGGGACTTTTGACGGTTCATCGCCTCGAACACGCACACTTTCAGATCCCGGAAGAATCAGTTCATTCCTCCATAGTTCTCCCCATAACATATGCACGACATTCTTTCCACTAATACTCACCTCTTTGGTAGTGGTCTGAATGCAATCATCCTTTGGGAAATCCATTATAGGAACATCGTCTTCGGGATCTATATCGGTTCTGCTCGCCTCTATAACAGTTGCTTTTTCCCCTAGCGGAAATCCGTTTTCTGTTGTTTCATTATATGTACCCCACCATTTACCGTTATCAAGCTGAACTTCGGTACAACCTTTATTCCATCCAATATTGGGTTTGTCTTGGAAGAACATCTTTCGAGCGCGGTATGTTAGCACATACAACCCCATCTGCCTAGCGCACAGATAGTCTTTCAGAAATTCGTTCTTGATTTCCATCTTCTGAGGTTTGCCTTCGGCATCTCGCGTAAGGCGAACCACTTCCACATCATCTTCGTCTGGACGGATCCAGGCATCACCTTTGCGAAGCAACTTTAAGGCAATAATAATATCTTGGTGAAGATTCCAAACACTTTTCTCACCACATTCGAAAGATTGAACAAGAACCGGATAGATTCCGTTAATCGGAATCCACCAATCTTCGCCCTCTTTTCTATCACATTCATCCTTGCGTGCAGATTCTCTCGCCTCGTCACAAGAAATATAAATGCCGTCGTCGTCTACCCAGGAACAGGCTTCATAATGCGAGCAAACATCATCCCATTGCAACTTACCAACTACATCAAAAAACTCATTAGGAACAAGAATGCTCCTTGCGCAGTAGTCGTTCTGTTCTGAACCAGGTTGAAAATGAGCCCCCTTTAGTTCCTCTTCTATAGACCATAGCGGAATCCAAACATCAGAATCAAGGCTCTTGGTTCTGAGCCTCTTCATTTCGAACCAGTCGACAAGACTTGTACTAGGACTATAGAACACTATTCAACACCTTCTTTCAATTAAAGTTAACACCGGCCTTTTTAATCCGTTCTCGTTCAGTGAAGGTCATTCTAAGCAGCCCTTTCTAAAGAGTTGCACGATATTCAGACATATTGAATGTCTTCTGAAATACAATCTTCCGGAAATATTTTTCTTATTCTGTCGAAGCACTCGTTTCGTTGCCAGAAGCAAACCTGGATTTGGCGTTTTATATGATAAACGGCACCATTTGCTTTATCAAAACGCAGTATTGGGTCTCCTCCTAAATCCATTCCGCCATCAGCTAATGTACGAATAGAATCAAATTTTTTCGATGACGGATTACTTTTCATCGAAGCTCGAAAAAAATAAATCACCTCGCTTAAAAATTCTGGCTTACGATTTTTACTCTTAACAAAAACTTCAATTACGCGCTCAATCAGCTCAATATGGTCAGGATTATCAACCAAATTAAGGCAACCTACATTATCACCATAGATATATTCAAGTGTGTAAATTGCGTAGGCTCCCCCGCAATGGGTTTTACCCCAATGATGAGCATGGCTTTTAAAACCTTCCCAAAAATAATAACCATCTCCTAACCATGGTCGATAACCGATATGCCTTTTTTCATAATCAGTTACGGCATTGGCTTGAGTAATCTGCTTGCTAAAAATAGGAACGCACGGTGTTACGTTCTGCGGAGGAGGTTCAGAGACGGTTTGATACAAGAGTGCCATCAATCAATCTCTGTTGTATTCTTCTTTACAAAATCCTTGATGCCAGAAAGGTTGGACAAAGGCAAAATAATGGCACAACCAAAATTAGCCTGTTGAGAAACAAGACTTACGTAAGCGCGTAAATAAGGGTAAATGATGGCGATTCCATTTGCATAAAAGAAGTCTGGAATGTCAGAAACTGTTTTTACAGATTCCCCAAAAACATATTCACCACAACATTTGACGCTGAAAAATGGTTTTTCGACACTTCCCGTAGATGCTGTAAATGTCACTTCCAAAATTGCAGAATGCGAACTCTTGCTAAAGGCACACTTCGGCCCGAGGTCCACCCTTATATTTTCGTTCGGGACAAATCCCTTTGATGTAAGGACAATATCATCGAACCAATAGCGTTTTAAGGAAAAGGCAGGAGTTTGAGCTTCCATTAGGCAACCATCACATAGCAAGGAGAGTTGTAATCCGATTCAACAGATAAAGATACATTGGAATAAATATTTGCCGCTAAAGACGACAAAAAACAACCATGCATTGAATCAAGAGATAAATCAAAACCAAACGATTCACCATTATCTCTTTCTTTTGCAATAGAATCAACAATAGAGTCAAACTCGGTTTGGCTCATCGAATCAAGATATCTTTCAAAATTATTCAAAAGTTCTTCGTATTCGGGCTTCATTTTAGCTCCTGTTGTTCCTTTTTTCGTGACAAAAATACAAAACATTCGACAATGCAGACGATTGTTCTTAATAATTATCACCTAAAAAACTGCTTTTGTCAACATTTTTTTTGTTTTTTCACATTTTTTCTAGTTAATTCATCTTATCCCAAGCTTCGAGGACGAGGCGTTGGGTGCGGTATTCGCCGTAGGTGGCAAGTTCGGCGTCGCGGAGGACGCGGAAGGTTTCGCTGGGGTAATCGACGCCCATGACGGCTTTGGGGTCAAGGATGTATTCGAGGTCGCGGCGGCTTAAGCCGTAGAGTTTTGCGAAGTAGGCGTCGAGTTCGGCGCGGAGTTTGGCTCGATGCGAGTCTTCGAAGACGATGGGAGGAATAGTGGTCGGATCGAAGTCGGAGGCGACAAGGGTTTCGATGTCGGTGCCGGTGGGCAGATCCTTGTGCTGGGCAAGGATGAGCTTGCGGAGGTCCACGCTAGCGTCGTTCCAGAGTGCACGAGCCCATTCGACGATATCGGTAGCGGTATAAGTCAAGGCGAATACGCGTGGAACGATAAAATCAAGAGCCTGTTCAGTGTAGGTGGACGGATGAAGAACTGATAATTGCTTCATTGAGAACTGCTTCATATGTACGCCACCTATTTTCAATTTTGCAATAAAATCCATTACAAGCGTATTCATATTTCCCAGAAAACACGCTTTAAGGGCGGAGTCAATACTTGTTTTGAAATGAATCAAAGGCAACGTATCACCCACACCGGTCATAGGAAATACAGATACAATTTGAGTTCTCGCATTCATTGAATTAGTGACATCTCTCCAACCCATTAAATATTTTGGGCACATGTGTAACGCTAAATTAAAGGTATCCGGCACTAAATTTGTACTATTAGCAACGCTATAGTATGCATTTCTTAAATCTTCCGATATCTCTCCGGCTCCTATTTCCAGCAAAGAATCCCTTAGTCTATCACTTGCAATAGTATCGCCATCTTTGGCCTTACGATAACTAGAAACAACACTTTTGTCGAGTCGTGTTAAGCGAAGAATTGTTTCTTCATATGGAACATAAAATCGTGGTTTTATTGAAAATGATGTACTCGTTTTTTCTTCATTCAAAATATCCCTAGGTTCTTCTTTGTATGTTTTCAAAGGAACATCTTGATAGGTTGCCCAACGATGATCTAATTGGTTAATGAATTTTCCTTCATATAGCGGTAGTATTTGACAATTGTCACATTCAACGTTGCCCTGTTTAATGAATAAATTACTCGCAGAGGACATATTATACATCTGCTGGAAACTGACACCCCATGGATTACCCATATCAGGATCGTCTTTATTGGGATTTTCTTTTACAAATACACCCGCTTTATGATAAATTTTCTTGGCTAGTTCGGCGTCAGCAATACTTCTAAACACAGGACATGTTCGAGTATTTGGATTGATAAGTTCAAAATCATCAGACGTCATTGTGAAATGACGTTGTTTATCTTCTAGTTCTGCGACATTTTTCAGGAAAAAGGCAAAATCGCCAGAGCCATTTTCGCGAGAAATGGTCAATAGGCAGAACTTATACATTTTATGGACATTCGGGAAAATTCCTTCCTTGTTTTCAAAATCATAAAGCGAATGAAGTTCTCCATTGGAAGAAATAGTTCCAAAAAAAACCTTAGTGGAATCATCTGTGGAAATTCCGCTGGGACACACAAACCCTGTCGTTCCATTCTTATTTCGAAGAGCACAATTGAGTTCAGCAAATTTTGAATAAAGATTCACCTTACCGAAAGATGTCAACGGGAAACGCCCACTTTTTCCATAGTAAGTGTTTTCTGCTTCAAGAGCATGCTTTCTTATTTCAAATAATTCGTAAATATGCGGCTTTTCTTTCTTCATCCTGTCTATAGCAGGTTTTCGATCATTGCTACTTAATACGGCTATTTCTGGCAACAAATTTGCAAAAAATTCGATTTCACTTAATTCGGATACATCCCACGGCGGATTTCCCACTACGCAGTCGAAGCCGCCCTTGGCGAATACTTCAGGGAACTCCACCGGCCAATGGAAGAATGAGTATTCTTCGCTCAGTTTGGCTGCAAGTTCACGGATACCTTGCTTTGTCTCTTCAAGGTCGTTCATTACGTCGTAAACATCTTCGCTAGTCGGAATCGTCAATAGATTCGTTTTTTTGGCAAAGAATGCCGCCGTATAAAGATCACAGGCCGTCCGGTTCTTGATATAGTCTGCATCATTTAAAAGTTTTTCATAAAGTGTACGCTTACGCTCTTCATATGCCAAGTTGTCATTAGGTAAAGCCTCTATATCGCGAGTAAGTTTAGCCAGTCTTTCATTAGATAGAGGCTTCGCCTTCTTAAAGAAGTTCTGCTGTGACTTTTTACCCGACTGGGAGTCATTCGTCTTCCTGGTTGCCGTGCATACAGCCTTGTCATCGCCAATTAACGCTGTGTACGCAGCGGCCGGAACTCCATCTTCAAGAACCTTGAGATCAAATACACCAACTAGCGAGTTACCTTGCTTAATATGGTGATTCAGGAACTCTAATGGCTTACCTGGTTCATAACCTTCAAGCCAGAGCGCGGTTCGAGCCAGTTCCACGGCCATTTCGTTCAAGTCCACACCATAAATGCAGTTGGTAATCACATCGCGGAGCGCCTTGCGGTAGGTTTCGGCGGTCGCACTCTCCCCCGTCTTTTCGAGGCGCTTTTCACTAAGGACTTCTGCCAAACGACGGCTACCGGCAAGCAAGAAATGCCCAGAACCGCTTCCAGCGTCAATCATACGGAAATCAAGGATGGCGCGTTCATAATCCGGCGCACGATTTTCCTTACGGGCGAGGTCCTCTTCGGCCTTGAGTTTCGCTTCGATGGCGGGTTCAAGAGCCGTCTTGATAAGGCTCTGCACGAGGCTTGCATCGGTATAGTAGCTACCACTGAGCTTACGGGCGTTACCCTTGGTCGAACCGTCTTCGATAATGCCGTCTTCGTCACCCACGCCCACGAAACTGAATGTTTTGGCCTGTAAATCCACATGTGGCACGAGTTCCAACAGACTCTCGTAAACAGAACCGAACTCTTCAGTGCCCATGTTACGGTAATCGGTAAAGGTCTTCACTCCGTCGATATCGTTCCAACGGAGCTGACGGATGGCCTTCATCAGGTGTTCATTGTCAAGTTCGCATGCATCCAGTAGCGGACACTGGTCAGCCTTAAACAAACCGCCAAGCGGCATCAAGTCCAAATTGTCATTGCCTTCCTGGAATGCCTTATAGACCACCTTCACGCCATGCCAGAGGTCGGTATAGCGGTCGGTACGGATAGCTTTCTTGGCGCGTTCGGCCAAGCGATGGACGCTGTAGCCAGTCCAGTAAAGTCGATGGGCATTACGGAATCTCGGTTCAAGTTCCGCGTCGGTGCCGGATTCGCTCGGATGGGCAAAAATAAGGCCACGTTCCTCAATGGTGCTGAGGAAGAGGAATCGGTAAACTTCGCGCAATAGCGCCTTGTAGAACACCTGAACGGTATAGGGAGCACCGTCTGGGCGCTTGCCTTCGGCAAGGGAGTTCAGAAGCACATTGTTGCCGGGGCCTTCGGTCTTGAGGAATCCAGCACCAAGGTATAGAAGCGCATTGGTGACGCCGGTACGCAGACCTTCGCGCACGCGCGTACCTTGCAAGATGCCTTCGGTACGCCACTGTTCCCATACGTTCACGCGGCTTGCCTGCATAAAGCACCAGAACGCCACGAAATCGGGGTAACGGTCTTCCTTGAGGATGGATTCGATATTGAACGAGAGGTAGCTGGGACGGACAAGGCTTTCGCTGTCGCGGAGCAGGCGGAGTTCACGTCCGTTGGTAACAATCGCCCATGTGCAAGGTTCACTTGCGTTCAGGAACATCTGGGCAAGCGCATAGCCGCTCTTTTTGCGGCTAGTCACGCCTTCGATGGTGAAACGGGCATCGGCCACGTCGAGCGAGAGGTCTGCTGGCACAATAACAAGCGGAACATTCGGCGTCACGAAGGTCGTCACCGGATATTTCACGCCGCCGATTACGGCTGGCTGTTCCTCGGTAATACCGGTATAGTCGAGAGCGGTACCGAAAAGCTGGAAGATGAAGTTCTTCAGTGAGTCAAACGAGGCATTCTTGGAAGCGTATTCGGCATAGAGCGCCTTCGCGATACTGAACGCACGGCTGGTCTGGTCACTGAACTTGATTCCAGGAGGCAAGTTATAGTCCTTCTCGGACTGGGCAGAACACTTGCGCTGGGCAATCTGGGCGATACTGTCGCTTACAAAGAGGGAACCGACCAAGTCAATCGTCGAAAATTCAATCTGGTTCTTTTTCATCTGAGTATTTCCGGGTTCAGCAAAAATTCAATCAGGTTCACGTGAAGGATTCCGTCCGTATCGCGGAATGTCTCGGGGATGTCGTTCTGGACGATGATTTTCGAGAAGAAATCCTTGGCGAGTTTTAGCGAATCGAGTTCCGCCTTGATTTTTTCGTCGGTGTTCATCTGCCAAGCCGACTGGATGTAGATACGCTTGTCGCCGTGGTTTACCACAAAGTCGATTTCCTTTTGGACCCTTCCACCTTTATTCCTGTCAACAACGACACCCACATCTACCGAGTAGCCTCGCGAAACGAGTTCGTTATAGACAATGTTTTCCATCAAGTGACCTGAATCAATCTGACGGAAATTCAGTCGGGCATTGCGCAGCCCCACATCGGTAAAGTAATACTTGTTCGGGTAATCGAAGTAATGCTTGCCCTTGACATCGTAGCGCTTGGCCTCGCTTACGATAAAGGCATCCTTGCAATGTTCAATGTAATCACTCACGGTGTTCACGCTCAATTTTTCGTTCTTGACGCTCTTGAGTGCATTCGTGATGTTGGTCGGGTTCGTAAGAGAACTTATCTGGGAGCTGAGATTATCCAGTATGTTTCCAAGAATGTCGGAACGCGCCACATTGTTGCGTTCCACGATATCCTTGATATAGACTTCATCGAAAAGCGATGCGAGATACTGCTTTTGCTGCTCCGAGTTTTTCAGTTTCAGCAAATAAGGCATTCCACCGTAAAGCATATAGGCGTCGAAATCGTCGCGGACATGCCCGGCCCTGTACCCGTGAAATTCGGCAAAGCTCAGCGGATAAACATGTATTTGCGATGCTCGACCACGAAATTCTGTCGCGATGTCCTTGGAAAGCATCTTCGAGTTGCTACCCGTGACATAGACATCCAGATTCTCATAGTCCTTGAGTTCGTTCAACAAATCGTAAACGGTGATTTCGTGCCCAGCATTGTCGGGATCCGGAACAGAATAGCAGAACTGGATTTCGTCGATAAACAGATAATACTTTTTACGGCGGTCCTTTATTTGCGATTCCACGTATTCGGCAAGGACTACCGGGTTCCTGAACTTCGCGAACTTGCGCTTGTCCAGTTCAAGCATAATGATGTTCTCTGCCCTGGAGCCATTTTTCAACAGGTAGTCGTAAAAAAGATGGAACAGGAGCGTCGATTTTCCACAACGCCTGATACCTGTAATGACCTTGATCTGGCCATCCCACATGTAATCGACAATCTTTTTTAGATACCGTTCGCGATCAATCATTAAAGCCTCCATCCAAGCGACACTTTGACTGAAAAGTTACGCCAAAAATGGCAAAAGAATTCAGACATAATATAATAAAAAAGACTCGCCACAGGTCATTATAGGTCGCCTCCGGGCACAAGCACATAACAGCCGATAAGGTCAGCCGGTAGGCACGGCACCACAGTCACGGTTCCGTAACGCTGGGCACTGGCAGAGCGGACACGCAGATGGTCTTCGGAAAGCACGGCCCCGCGTCTTTGGGCAAGGTCCGCAAAAAGCCGGGTGTTATTCCGGTAAAAGTCAAGCGCACGCGCCACATTGTCACGAATAACGGATTCGCCAAGGTTTCCGGTTGGATTGCCTTCGAGCAACGCGTTTACGTCGCCATTTTCAAGGATTCGAGGTTCACCAACCAGGTTGACAGCCACAGCCACGGCCTCCTCGGCCATCATCAGCTTGGGCGTATTCTTGCCAGTATTGCGCAACTGGTAACGAACTCGGAGCAGGTAAATAGCGGTCAATTCCTTGACCGATTCGGATTCGTAGGCGCCCGAACGAGCCGCAATGTCGTTCTTGCCAGAAAGTGCGCCTTCCAACAGGTAGCTGGATAGACTCTCCACGATGGGGTTCGTGCGGTGTATAAAGGCATAGCCTTGCGGTGGCGGGTACGCAAACGATATCTTCAGCGGCTTTTTCAGGTCCTTCTTGGGGAATGACGCCTGTAACTGGCTACGGATTTCGGGCGGCAAACTCTTGACATCGAGGGTAAAGGCGTGTTCCGAAGCACGTTCCTTTGCCGCATTCAAGCGCGTCGTCGCCACATCGAAGAACTTCTGCACATCTTCGGAGTCGCCAAGGGCATCCTTCGTCTTGTCCCATTCCGGCATGATTTCTTCGGGCTTCAAAGACTGCTGGCTAAAGATGGTGCGGTTACGGCGTTCCTTGTCGATGGCGCGTTGCCAGTTCTTTTCCACATTGTTCACATCAGTAGCGAACTCTTCGCCAAAATCGAGTTCCAGCTGGCCGTTCTTGTCGGTAGCCACGTATTTCTTGAGCAGAGCAGCTTTCACAAGCGCCACGCGGATGTTGCCGTTGTCTTCGGGCACCGGGACAGAAATACCGAGGTCTTCCTTGATTTTTTCGGCTTTGCGGAGGATTACATTGAAGATCAGGCCGTCCACCGGATTGTCGGCACCGTAAAGCATGGTGCACCAGACATTCTTGCACTGCTGACCGAAACGGTCCACACGGCCTTCGCGCTGTTCGTGGCGAGTCGGGTTCCACGCCAAATCATAATGAACGACTGCATTGAAGTAGTCCTGAAGGTTGATACCTTCGGACAGGCAGTCCGTCGCCACGAGAATCGGCGAATCGGATTCCGCCAATTCTCGGACCTGTTCTTCGCGTTCCTCATTGGTGAGTTCACCGGTAACGCATGCCACGCTGCATTTGGGGAACTCCGCCTTGAGCTGGTCGGCTACATAGTGCGCCGTCGCGATATACTTGCAGAAAATGACCGGACGGTAACTGTCGCCTGACTTCTTTAGCATCTTGAGCATGTCGTCAAGATGCTTGGCAAGACACTTGAACTTCGGATCCTCGATCTTGCCACTCAAGGATTCGGCCTTCGCTATCAGGCGCTTTACGGCCTCGGAATCTTCAAGCACCGGGCTAACAAACTGGTCGTTGGCTTCTGTATCGTCTTCGCCGTCGTAAGTTTCTGTAATATAGCCTTCCAGAAGTGCGGCGTTTTCGGCGGTTTCTTCGGCCAGCTTGGCATTCTCTTCGATGCTGTTCAGTCGAGTCGTAAGGGCGCTCTTGGCGGCAAGCGGACTGGACGAAATACAACGCAACAGAGCCAGCGTCGCATACCACATCATTCGACCCTTGAATCCGTCAGTAATTTCGGCCCTGTTCGCAATATCCACGCAGTATTCGCGGACCTCGTTAAAGAAGTCGCCCCATTCACCCGTCAGCTTGTAGGTGATTTCCTTGGTCTTGCGGTCAGGAAAAGCGGCCTTGCCGGGATAGTTCGTCACATCGATTCGGCGGCGCTGTACCAGATGACGGCCCAAGTCTTCGCGGAGCTTCATCTTTTCGCTGGAAGAGTGGTCCACAGACAGGTCGTCAAGCCCGGCATAGTCCTTTTTCAATAGCGAAAGAAGGTTATTGAAGGCATGTTCGTCGCCGGAATGCGGTGTTGCCGTCAAGAGGATAATATGGCGTTCCTCGTTCGCGGCTAGATCCTGCAATAGGGAGAATCGCAACTGACGGCCACCGCCCACGCAACATGTATGGGCCTCATCGACCACCAGCATGGCATCGTCGATATGGGTCTTGAACCAGTCGCGGTGAGTGTCGCTCTTGATATAGTCCAGCGAAATGACCGCCGCCGGGTAGTGTTCAAAGAACTGTTCCGTCTTGCTGACCTCCTTTTCGAGGTTGGCAATAGAACGCGCCGTAATACCGACGGCGTCGATATTGAAGTGTTCCTTGAGTTCCGTCACCCACTGGGTTACCAGATGAGGCGGGCAAAGAACGACAAACTTGGATATTTCACCGCGTTCGTAGAGTTCCTTTATGATAAGGCCGGCCTCGATTGTCTTACCGATACCTACGTCATCGGCAATCAGCAAACGGACCACGGGCATCTTCAATGCCATCAGAAGAGGTACCAGCTGGTAGCTTCGCGGTTCAAAAGCCAAGTGTCCGAAACTGCGGAAAGGGCCGGCGGCATTCGTAAGCTTGAGCTTCAGTGCATCGCGGAGCAACTTGGCGGATTCAAAGCGCCCGATATCGGTCGTGTTCGGAGCCGGGAATACGGCGCTTCTGAGTTCCGTATCCTCGATAGACGGCATTATGACCTGGGTTTCGTCGTCGGTCCCCCCAAGTGGACGGAGCTTGATGCAATCCTTCAAGTCGCAAGGTTCCACGACCCATTCACGACCACGCACGTTTACAAGGGAGCCTAAGGGGTAAGTCACAGTATCAGCCATCTTAATCCTTCAATCAATCAAAAGTTAGAGTTCGTCGGCATCGCAACCGGGGAACTTGTTCTTATTCTGCATTATAGCACGTTCCCATTCTTCCGGGGTATTGCCGATAACGATAAAGCGGTATCCCTTAGCATCAAGATATTGATGTAGGGAGTCCTCCGGTTCCTCTGCCAAGAGCACCAGACGAGATGCCTTCCACAAAGCTAAAACCGTATAGGCACCGTTATTGATAGCCTTGTTATAAGCATCCGGCTTTACGCAGAATATCGAGTCCAGAATGTCATCGAGCGACTTGGCGTGTTCATCTTCGCGGACGGTCACTTCTGCCTGAGTTTCGACCTTTTCAGCCGTGGCGTTAGCGAGTTCAACCAGAATTTTGAGCGAGTCTTCGTCATAACGGTCAATGACGCTATGCTGGGGCTGGTTATAGTAGCTCAATAGGCATCTGTAGCACCCTGCCACGCAGCGTACTTCAAGCTGTTTTGTCTGTTCGAGATCGTTTAGTTCATCGACAGACTTTGGCGAAGGTCCACGACTGGGGTCTTCAGCCGCACTATTCCACGAGAAGTGCATAATCGAAAGCGCACGACGAGCAATTCGGCCAATCGCCTCGCCATTGCGCAACAGTTCTGTCAGAACACCGGCTCCGCCTTCGGAAGCCTCGTAGAAAAGCAGACTTGTACATTCCCTTTCGTTCGGCATCTGCTTTACGGAAAGTTCGGATTGTTCAATCTGGAACTCTTCTTCGATGGCACGCTGTAGCGCGGAGGCTACCGTCGCCATCGTCGTCTGGGAATAGGGAGCCGTATCAAGCAAGCCACGCTTGGGTTCATAGACCAAAATGTTTTTGGTGTCTTCGACAAACGGCACAATACGTTGCGGCTGGACCTTGGAATTTTCCTTGTCATCCTGATCCGGCGCATCCGTATCGCCGGGGTCGGATTCCCAGCGTCCCGTCATCGGATTGATTTCGAATCCCTTCACGGACATGTTCTTGCGCTTGCGCCAACCGAGATTCAACATCCACAACTTGGCATTCGGACCATAAGTCAGTTCACCGACACAATCGCCGTCCAGCATCATCTTCGACTGGTTATAGCAAAGAATACCCTTGTCGCTGGCAAAGCGGTAAACCGTCTGGAGGTCATACCCCTTGCGAAGGCGTTCCTCCTCGTTTGCCGAAATACGCGTGCTAGGTTTCGTTTCGACGGTTTCAATCTTGTAGAGCGAATCTATCGTCGTTCCGGCGGTCAACGGCTGGCCACACTTTTCGCACCGTTCGGCGTTCACGCTCACGTGTCCGTAACCGCAACGGTCGCAAATCACCATTGTCTGGGTGGCGAGCTTGTCCGTTGCCGTCGCCTGGCCGTTACCGGAGTTCAGTTTCGCCTTGAACACCTTGTAGCGGCGACCTTCGTGGTAAATGATGCTCTGGGGACCAAATTCGGATATGGCAAGGAATCGCGGACGGCTCACCATAGAACCGGCGTCATCCTTCTTACCGGCGAGATTGCCCCTGACCGACGGAATCCACGCCATCAGCGGAAGACGCGGGAAATCATACCCCGGAAGGAAGCCCTGGCTTGCCAGATAGCGATAGGGGTAAAAATCATTGTTTTTGTTAGACGTTTTGCCTATCAAAGCGTTCTGTTGCTGGTATGCATCATTATAACGTTTCCTGGCTCGTTCTCGTTCACTCGTAGATATGTTGAGGTTTTGAGCAATCCTATCGGAATCGGTCATCTGTTTCTTGATTGATCTGAGCAGGGTGCGCCAACTATCAAAAGCGGCGTTAAAATCCTTGGCGACATCGTCAATGACCTTATCAACGTAATCATCCTGGATCCACGGCTGTTTTTGTTCGTCTTCAGACAGAGCTTTGCGAACATCGGCCAAGACGTTCTTAGCCTCCTTTTTCGCAGCCTGTTTTACGCCGTCGTCGTTAATTCGTTCTAACAGGTCTTTTCGAATTTCAAGGCGCAAGCCGGATTCCGGGTCCATCACGTTATCATAGATGCTCTGGCCCAGACCGTAATCGAGTTCCTGAAGCCAAACAGCGTGAATATGGCTCGTTATCAAGTCCTTGTTCGTGATATCGAGCGTCGGAGCATTCACGATACCAGACACCATATCGGTTCGCTTCTCAAAGAACCACTGGTCGTGGGGACTCATAGAGGAGCTATAGGTAATCACCAGAGCCGGTTGACCGGATCGCCCCGCACGTCCACTACGCTGGGCATAGTTGCTAGCCGTGGGCGGAACGTTGCGCATGTAGACCGTGTTCAGGCTGGAGATATCGACACCCAGCTCCATCGTCGGAGAACAGTAGAGAACCGGCAAGCGTTTCAGTTCGATTCCCGGATTATCGTGGTTCCATTCGTCGATATCCTTCTTCGTGAATCGGAACTGACGTTCAAGTTTCTTTCGGTCTTGGGCATCCACCTGAGCCGTATGTTCATGGGCGCTATAATCAAAGACATAGCAGCTTTGATTGTCAGTTGCAGACTGCACAAGGGCATCTTTGACGTTCCTATAGACAGCACCGAAGTATTCATTGTCGCGGATACCGGCATTAGAAACATCAGGATTTCGACCAGTATGCCATTCCATGGTGTTGGCATGCAGCTGCCAGCCATCAGGTGTACGGTGGACGATATCGGCGGAACGGGCTATTTCGAATGCGGCTACAACGACTTCGCGAATCAGGTCCGCACTCCCCTTCGCCTTGATCTTTACTTCAGCCGGAGTTCCAGCCCATATACCGGAGTTCTTGATGGCCCTAGAAATCTGGGAGTTTTGAGCCAAGGACACCGTCGCATAGTCGCGTCTACCCGCGCCACGCGTCTGCTTACGGCCCGAATCGTCAACGTAATTGAACCCATCGGGCTTCTCGTTATAAGCGAATCCCCACTTTTCAAGCAAGTCAAGATAGGATGATTCCAGAACCTTCTGCTGTTCACTTCTGTTCAGATAGAACGAATCCACGCAGAGCTGAGCCTTCATTATCTGGAACAAGATATGATAGAACTCTAGCCTCTTGGCCTGAGTCAAGCAAGCCAGTTCATCACAGCCTGCAAATCGGTTGTCGTCGCCACAAAGTTCACGCAAGCCCTTATACTCGATATGGAGCATTCCCAACATTTCAAGCGGCGGATTGTTGTTGTACCAGCCGGAGGCCAAATCCTTAATCAAGCGGTAACCGAGAATAAACTTAGCCTCGTTCTTGACATTTTCGAGTGCATTAGGCTGGTCTATCTTCGGATTGACCATGTACTCCTTGAGCACTTCCTTGTTGCGCGAATCGAAGCCCAGAGCTGCGAATACGGCACCGGAAAGCTGTTCGTACGGCAATACGCCGCCATGCTGCTCCATCGCACCAAGCAATGCGGCACGGAGCGTCACGGTATAGACAAAATCGTTGAAATGTCCGGCCTGCAAGGCAGCATCCTGACGGTTGTCGGTGAAACCCAGCATCTTGCGGACATCGTTATCGCCAACATCCTTGCCATAGGGATTATCGCGGAACAACTGGTTCAACACAGCCAGCGTAAGTACCGTGGTCGCCGATGAACGGCCTTCACCGCTCAAGCCGATGAGCTTGTTTCGGTCAGAACTGAACTGTCTGTATTCGTGACCGCAACAAGGGCAGAAACGGACCTTGCCAGGAATATACCAGAACTCGGTATTATTCGGCTTCTTTTCTATATCGCGAGTACCGTCTGCCTGAACATACATCGGATCCGGCTGGAACGGAGCATAGTTCTTGCGGACTCTCGGATAGCCGTCCTTGTCCGGCTCCCACCAGCTTTCCGGCAGATCATCGGTTGTCTGATACTTGAAGCTAGACTTTTTCGGAACAAGGAAGCCATTGAAATCGCTATTATCGTCCGTCGGGACCTCGCCGATATCGCGAGGTTCGAACACCTTGCGTTCATCATTGAAACGGACCGGAAAGAACTCTTCGCCACATTCTCGACAGAAGTGGGCGTTGAATAATTTTACGCCATCACTACCAGGAGCATAGACCTGAGCATCCAGGGTTACACGGCGCTTACCCTCAGGTTCGAGGGTACACAGTACGCTGCCGGGGCCGCTGATGAACTGGTGCAGCTTGAAGGCGAACGGTTTACGGCCATTAGGATTGGTCAGGGCATGGGCAGCCATCAGGTAATCTTGCAAGGCACCCAAGGCGCTATCCAAAGACACATCCGCATCTTTGGCAAGTTTTTCCGCCGCCATACGAAGCGTAATAGGCTTCGCTCTCTTAGCCTTGCCTACAGCCGGTTTGTCGATACCAAGCGTCAGTTCCACCCAGACAGACAACGGATCATTCCGAAACTCATCTAAGGACGTAAACGGGGCCACTCCCTTCGCGATACGCGCGTTCAGAAGAGGCCTTACCTTATCCAGATTTAGATGTTCATCAGTTGCCTGAGCCAAAGTTTCCGTAATCACATTAGATGGAGGAATTTCGGCACCGAACAGCTTGGACGCCACCGATGCCACGGCTCGGTTCTGGTCATCCTCGGTTCCGGTGTTATCCATAGTCGCCGACGTTCCGATGCAGATTAGATTATCAGCCTTAGTTTCACGACGTAGGCGGCGTACCAGCAAGGCCACATCGGCCCCTTGCCGTCCACGGTAAGTATGCAATTCATCCAGTACAAGGAACTGCAAGCCGTCGCAATGCTCCATCACGGCCTTATCAACCTCGGAACCACGAGTCAGGATCAGTTCCATCATCATGTAGTTCGTGAGCAATATGTCCGGCGGATTGCTCGCTATGCGCTTTCGTTCGTCATCGGACTCCTGGCCGGTGTACCTAGCAACAGTGAATGAGTTCTCACATCCAAGTCGGAACTTATTGATTTCCTCCATCTGGCTATTGGCCAAGGCGTTCATCGGATAGATGATAATGGCGCGTGTACGCGGGGTCTTGTCCAGTTCCTTCGCGCGCAAGATGGCATCCACTATAGGGATGAAAAAGGATAGGCTCTTACCGGAACCCGTACCCGTCGTGACGACATAACTCTTATTTTCCTTGGCAAGCGATATGGCATGCGTCTGGTGCTGGTATAGGGACATCGGCTTGCCGCCCATTCCCTCATTATCCTTACCCACCTTGAATATGTCACGGCACTTCGGAGACAGTACGCCTTCGTCACAAAGTTGGTCAATCGAGGCGCTGGTCTGATAGTTCGGATTGATTTGAATCAGAGGGTCTGGCCAATAACGGCCTCCGGCGTACTCAGCATCGACGACACGCTTTATGTCGTCCGCCGAAATCTTCGTGAAACTGCGAGAAAAGCGGCTATACTCGTCGATAACCGCATCACGATAACTGAATACGTTCTGTGCCATATAAGAGCTCGTTCCTTACACTTATAATATAAGAAATGTGTTCGGAATCGTATAGCGGGTTATGCACCAACGGCAACCCTAGCCAAAATCTTCGCAAACGAGATTTTGACTAGGAGTAGGCCTCCTATTGGAGCTAGATAATAAAGTTCATTATGATGTCAATTACTAACTGAATTAACGGCATATTCTCTACAATCCACCTACATACGGAACTCGTAAACAACCTAAGAACCCAATTTTTCACCATATTTATCGTACTCTCTCTATTTTTATTCATAATTACCTCTTAGGGCCTTTCTTAACTGTTTATATGTGTGGCCAAAAATTTTTTTCCACTTTGTATTTATAAGAGGACGATACTCGTTTTTTGACTCTTCGGAATTTTGCAGTTTTATGGCTGTTTTGGGTGCTTTTAAGGGAGAGGGGGAAGGCATTCCCCATCAATTTTCGTCCCATCAAACCGGTTTTCGATATTTTTTATATCGATTTGGCGTTTGACAACGACTTTTTTAACCACGAACCTATTGACAATGGAGTTCAAGGATATCCCAACTATCGCAAATTTTGCGACAGTTCAAAACGAAGGTGGTCGAGATGCCCGGAGAAAATATGAAAAATCAGTGTTTTAGGGAATAAAAATCGCCCACGGAACCGTGGGCGATGTTATATGTGAAATGTAACTTGATCCTTCCTCCTTACAGTCGTCAGGATGACGAGTTCGGGGTGACAAGAAATAACTGGACCCTTCACTTTGTTCAGGGTGACGAGTGTGTGTACGTCAGGGTGACGAGTGTAGAGTGTCGCTTTGTTTACTTCTTCTTCGCTGTAGATTTTTTCGGGGCGGTGAAGTAGTTTTTCATGAAGACTTCGAATTCTTCGTCTTCGATTTTGTGCATGTTTGCGAGTTTGTCAAAAATCCAGCAAAGTTGTTCGTCTGTCTGGATGGCGACGTAGCCGTCTTTGCGGAAGACTTTGAGTTTCAAAAGGCCGCTGTCCCATCGGTTCGAAAGTTTGAAGTCTTCGAGCAGGCGGGATTGTTCCTTACAAATGGCGAGTTTGTCTGCAAAGGAGTAAATCGGGGCGTAAATGTTCGGGTTGCAGAGGTGCAAAAGTCCGTTGCGTGCGTTTGCGGGATTCTTGGCAAACTTCTTGGAGGCGAAGTCTTCGAGCTGTTCCTTGATTTCGGAGACGGTTTTGCCGCGGGTGGCGGCCGGGAGGGTGGAGAACTGGTTCAGGATACCCTGCAAAAAACTCATGTCCCAATTTTTGGAAGAGGTGCCGGTGCCTGCTTTCCAGAGGCCGACGTTGCCTTTGGTGGTGTTGGCGAGCTCATAGAGTGCAACGGCCTGCGGGGCGAATTCGGCACCGTTGGTCGGTGCGGGGGCGATTGTCTGGACGTTTTCGCCGAGGAAGTTCTCCGCGAGGAACTGGTCGAACGCATCGTAGATTGCATCTTTGCCCGGGACTTTAAAACGGGGGGCGCCATTTTCTTTGAGTTCTTTAATTGTTGCCATGATCCTTCCTTTGTTTATTTATTTCTTACTTAAATATATACAGAAAAGTGCTCGTGGGAACAAAAGAAATCAAAACTATAGCGAAATTCCGGTGTTGCGCTCGCTGACGGTGGTCACGGCGGCTTTGAAAATGTCGTCATTTGCGATGATGGTGACGCTTTCCTTGGCGCGGGTGATGCCTGTGTAAATTATTTGGTTTGTGAGGAGCGGGTGTCCGATTTTTGTGGGCAGGAACATGGTGACATGTTTGTACTCGGAGCCTTGGGATTTGTGGATGGTGATGGCGAACGCGGTGGTGATGGAATCTTCGGGGAGGACGGAGAGCGGATAGAAGACAAAGTCGTCACGGGTTTTTGCGCTGCCATTGTTTGTTTGTGGTGGCGCTTTTTTTAGCATGAGGCAGGGGGTGTTGCCGTCGAAGACGACGATTCCGGTGTCGCCGTTGTAGAGCTTGAACATTTCCTGGTTCTTGGTGATGATGAGAAGTTGTCCGGGAAAGTAGCCGGAGTCGTCCCGTTGGATGTTCTTGCCTTGTTTTTTATTTTGTATGCGCCAAAGGTTTTTTATTTTGCTGCAAACTTTTTTGTTGATGTTTTCAATTCCGCGGAGGCCGCGGCGTTCGGCGCAGAGGATCCGTTTTGTCAACGAGAGTTGCCAGATTGCGTTGCGGCGGGCGGTTTCGCGGTGTTCAGGGTCATCGGTTTCGGTGCCGGTGCGCTCTGGATGAATGTTTTCGGCTAACTCGGGGAGTTTGGCGAAATCGCGGGACCATTCGGCAATGAATGTTTCGATGCGTTTGTCTTCTTCTTTTTTGGAGAGGGGCGTATTGCCGGTTTCGAGTTTCCTGTAGAAGACTTTATCCTTGAAGGTTGTGGTAATTTCGTTTGCGATGTCGTTGGAGGTATCGCTGCTTGTAAACTTGTGCGGAACGAACTTGGTGTTGTCTTTTGTTTCGGCAACTTCTTTGATTTCGCTTGCGAGTTTGCCTATGCTCGAGCGGTCGTCAAAGCGGTTGGATTCGTTGAGCTTGACTGAAAAATTTTTGTCGGATTGTACTTTGAGGATTTCGCCGAGGACGGCGCCGGAATCGACGGAGGGAAGCTGGAACGGGTCGCCGAGAATGAAAATGCGTGCGCCTTCGGGGATGGCTTCGAGGAGCGCGGCGAACATTTCGATGTCGATCATGCTTGCTTCGTCAATGACGAAGATGGAATTCTTGGGGAATTGCTCTTCGTGATTGAACATGAAGCCGCCTTTGCTTTTGGAGAATCGGAGCAGGCGGTGTATGGTGCTGCTTTCGAGTTCGTTCAGCTTGCGGAAAATGCGTTCGTTGTCGCCGTTCTTTTGTTCGTCTCTGATTCTCGAGAGTCCGTCGATAAGGCTTTCGCGCATGCGGTCGGCGGCTTTGCCGCTCGGTGCGGCGAGATAGATGTTCCAGTCGAGCATTTCGTTGTGGCTTGCGAGCAGGTTCCACAGAATGTAGAGAACGACGGTCGTCTTGCCGGTGCCCGGGCCGCCGGTGATGACGAGGTTTTCGGTTTGCCCGCGGATGATGGCTTCGGCTTGACGCTTCTTGATGAGAAATGGTTTACTGTTGGCGAGCGGTTTGCAGATGTCGGCTATGTTTTTGGTGCACTGTGCAATTTGTTCGTTACTTGGCGTACATCCGTTTTTGAATAAATTCTTCGCAGATTTCTCGATGACGCATTTGGCATCGAAATGCTTGGTGAAATAGAGGTGCGAGCCGTTCGGGCGCTTGGCGAGGACGAACGGTTTTCCTAAATCGTCTTCGGTGGATTCGATGTCTGTATCGCGGGTTTCGGTGATGGCAGAAAAATCGTTTGCCAAGATATCTTGGGAGCCTTCGTTGATGATGCTTGCGAAGTCGGATGCGCTTGCGAATGAACTTTCGTCAATGTCTTCGTCGACGGTGCTGATGCGGAGCGTCACAAGGCCGTTCCATTTGCGGTTCCACATGTCTGCAAATTGCGTTGCGTCTAGTGGTACGCGCGTGTTGCCGTCGTCGAGGAGCGAGAGGCAGAGCGTCAGGAACTTTTGCGTCTGGAGCGGAATGTCGTTCTTGATTTGAAAAAGCAGGTGGAGTAGATGTTTGTCGAGCGGAACGAGCCCGCGCATTTCGATGAGGGCGTCGATGAATTCGTCAATCGATTCGGTGGCGAGAATTATTTTGTCCATTCTAGATTTCCTCCTTGATGTGGGAGGGCTTGCTCATCAGTTCCTTGATTTTTTTGTAGGCGGATTTGAGGTCGTCAAAGCTTTTCCACGTCTGTGCGTAAATGCCTTTGGGCGTTCCGCCTTCGGTGCCGCGAATGAATGCGTAATAGATGCCGCCAAAATGTTGTTCGAAAATTTTCGGTTCGCTCAAGTTTTCGGGAGTGCCTTTGCCATAGAACTGCTTGAGCCATTGGATTAGGCAATAGCTGTAAAGTACGCGCTGGATGGAATAGTCGTTATCGACTTTTTCCTTGAGCGCTTCGGGCGTGTAGGTGTTGTTTTCAAGCATGTCCGATTTCCAGTCGAGAATGGAATAGCGTTTTTGGCCGTTCACGGTGCGGACGAACAGCAAGTCGATAAAGCCCTTGCAGAAACGTTTGAGAAGGTCGCTGTCGGCACGTCTTGCATTGCTTGTGCAATTTCCAGAATCCACGGGCTCCTCGTTGTACGCATCGTTTTCGGCAAGTGCGAGCATCTCGTTAGCATCGTCGATTTCGTCGCTGGCGTTCTGGTTGAATTGCAATTCGGGTTTATGGTCGCTAAGCGGAATGTCGACGAGCGCGAATGTTTGTGGCGTTGTCAAACAGCCTGTGATGACCGGGAGCCTTGCGTTGAGCGTATTCCACTGATAACGCGTGGCGATGTCGATCCATGTGTCTCGATGATTCCAGATGGGGAGCGACTCGCGCTTGAATTCTTCTTCGATGACGTTTTTTGTTTGCGAATCATTGAGTGCGTCTTCGAGCGTTTTGAGGTCCTGGCCGAACTGCTGGAATTTCGTGCGTTCGAAAATGCGGTGGAGTGCGTTGCCGGCGTGTGAACCGCGCGGGAAGCGCTTGGCGGTTTCGTTCAGGTGAGTCTGGTAATCGAGTGCTTCGTCTGCTGCAATGGTGCAATTGAGTGCGGCGGTATCGATGTCACTGATTTTTACCGTAGCGCTGCGTGCTGTTGCCATCTCTTCGCCGTCCGGGTTTAAACGGTCTCCGGCATCGGTGTCGACTAGAGAATCTGCTTTGCCAGAAAGAGAACTGTACGAGTACTGCATAATGCTTGCATCGGCGAGTTTTTGTTGCAAACTTGCCATCGCGCATTTTTGTGCTATGATGTTATTTGTAATTTCTTCGCTGCTTAGCGCATTTCCGATTCCTGAAAGGGCGTTGAACGGCTTGAGGATGCGTTCCCTGACAGTTTCGCTTAACTGTTGCGGATTCCATTCGTCATCCTTTAATAATTTCACCGTCAGCTCCGGTGCATTTTCGATTAGTGCATTGATGGAGCTTGCGAGGAATCTATATTCGGGCTTGACGCCTTTGGCGTTCTTCCATTTTTCGTAACGGGGCAACATCAGGATGGACGAGGCGCGTGTAAAATCGACGTAAAAAAGTCGTTTCCATTCTTCGAGTTCTTCGCTTTCGCGTGTACTTTTGGCCTGCTCGCTGAATCCGAGGCGGATTTCGTCATGGTTATGATAAAGGAACGGGCCTGTTCCCGGTCTTTTGCCTTTGAATCCGGCGACGGAAATCACGACGGGGAATTCGAGACCTTTGGAGGCGTGGATGGTCATGACCTGCACGGCGTCGTAATCGCTGCTTTTCTCGACAAGGTTGCCGTCTTCGTCATCGGCGTCATCGTTGTAGTTCGCGAGCGCTTCTAAATGGCGCACAAGGTCTTCGATGGAACAGTTGTGATTGTAGAGGTATTCGATGGCGTAATTGCCTATTTGGCGGAGCCTTGCCAGGTTTTGCAATCTTGAAATTTCGGTCAAGCGTTCTTCGACTTGCGTATCGCTGTAAATGCGTTCGAGCATTTCTGCGTAACGGCGCTTTTGGGAAAGTTCGCGCCAAACGTTTAGTTGTTGGCGGACAGGATTGTTCGGGTCGTCGAATGCTGTGCTTTCGGCGTAGTGGATGTCTTGATGCGCAATTCTGAAAAAGTCCGTGATGAGAGCTTCGCTCAAAAGGCGCCTGTTCCATGCCGAAAAATCGGGTGCATCGATGGCCTTGAAAATGGCAATCCATTCGGCGCATTCGCGACAACTGAACAAATTGCCGTCTTTGTAGCGGCTGAACGGGACGCCTGCGGAGCGCATGGCTTCTTCGATGGATTCCATTTCGCTTCGGCTGCGGGCGAGAACGGCGAAGTCCTTGAAGGTGACGTTCCTGTATTTGGTGCAGTCTTTTTTATCGAATACCTGCAGGACTGTTTTTTTGTCATCGACAAAAGTACACCAATCGACAATTTTTTTTACGGCGGCTCGTGCAAAGTCCACTTCGTTGATGTCTTCTTCGCTGATCCAAATTGGTGAAGCTTCTTTGCCGTTGATTTGCGGGGGAGCCTTGACTTGCGATGTATTTTGTGGCGGGAGCGAGTGCTCGAAATCGACGAGCTTGGATGCGCCTTCGTTGGGCGTGAAAAAGTCACCTTCAAAAAGTTTATTGCAAGCGTTGATGATTCCTGTCGTAGACCTAAAATTTGTCTGCAACGACATGCCGTTATTGATTTCGTGAATCGCTTTTTGATAGACGTTTACATCGGCACTTTGGAAGCTGTAGATGGATTGTTTCGGGTCGCCGACAACAAAAATTTTCTCGAAAACGTTGCTGAAAATATCCCATTGTAACTGGTTCGTGTCTTGGAATTCGTCGATGATGGCGTATGCGTATTGCGCTCGGAGGCGCGTCTTGAGCAGTGAATCGCCTTTGCTTGTGTCGAGTGATGCGCGGTGTACCGAAAGGATCATGTCGTTGAACGATTGGTATTTCATTTCGGTCTTGTACGCTTGCCATTCTTCGAAAACGGTGGGTGCTTGCGCGATTAAAAAATTGTTGAGCAGAATACCGTTGATGGAACCGACTAAATCTTTTAAGGTTTTGAAGGTGATAAAAGCTTCGTAAGCATCGCAAGGCCAGCTGGTTCTGATAAATTCACAATCTTTGAATGAAACGCCCGAATAGAGCGAGATGCCTTTCACCCAAAGCTTGAGCGTGTTCAAAAAATCAGCGATATAGTTTTTAGATGTCTTGCTGAATTTTTCGGACGGATACTTTTCGAGTGTGGCGAAAGCGTTATTGAATGTAGGAATGGCGAGGATGTCGTCAAGTGTGCGTGCGGCGGCAATTGTGTGCAGGTCTTCATTGCTTAAAATGGTGTCGCCGACTTTAATTTCATCAGGTTTGTCGAGCGGGATAATTTCGTGATTGCCTTCGCGCCCTTTGTAAATGTTTGTGATGCTTTTAAGGCCGTTGATGATTTTATTAGTGAGGAGTCTTGCGGAATCAAGCTTGAGCAAAAATTGAAAATCGGGATTTTCGCACCACTTGTCTCGAATAAATTGTTCAATGAGATTTTCGACTTCGGCATCGTCTATCATTGACATGTCAAAAGGCCTACCCGCATCGTAGGCGTATTCTTTTAGCGCTTTTTGGCAGAACGAGTGGATGGTGAAAATCGCGGCGTTATCGACATCCTGATACGCTTTGGAAAAAAGTGCAAGTGTTGCGTTGTCGAGTTCTTTTTCAGATGCGTCGCTCTTGTCGAGTTTTTTGCTGACGAGAACTTCGTCGATTTTTTTACGAATGCGGTCTTTCAATTCTCCTGCCGCTTTTTCGGTGTAGGTGACGATGAGAATTTTTTTGAGCGGTGTGCCAAGACTGATGAGTTTTGCGACCATCAGCTGGATGGTGTATGTTTTTCCGGTGCCTGCGGAAGCTTCAATGAAAAGGCTTTGGGAAGGGTCGAATTTTTGGAGACTGAAATTTTCCATGATTATGCCTTCCTCTTCTTTGTCGTTTTACTTGCCGTAGTTTCGGTTGCCTTGGGTTTTGCATTTTCGTCTATAGAAAATTGCATGAGCGCGCGCATCTTTTTTGTTGCATCTTTCCATTGGTTTGTAAAGTTGCTCGCCTCGAATCCGACGTCCGTGATGGGGTCGAAAAGTGTTTTCTTGTCAAAGTATTTCCAAGATTCTGTTAAGAGTTTATCCTTGAACGCACGGATGTTGATGATGCTCGATGCGTCTAGCAAACTTGCGGGAACCGCCTTGGAGTAAGGAAGTTGAGTCTCGTTGCCGAATGCGGCGGTGTAAATATCCTGCAAGATTTTATTTGCCTTGTGCGGTGTCATGGAAACTGTTGCGCTAGAGGCTTCTTTTGAAAGGTCGCCGTTGTAAATAAAAAGCTTAATCGTTTGTTCTTTCTCGGGGGCGTTTGACCTTTGTGCAATGACGGCGAGTGCCTTGACGTAAGAGGGCAGGAACTTGTCCAAATTTGGATTTTTGTCGGAAGACGATACGGATGCCATTTTCGTGATTTTATCAAGATCCGCGTTATCGCTCCAGTCGAGCGTTCCTGAAAGCGTCCATTTGCCCATGTTTTCGCGGCTGAGTTGGATGTCCTGAATTTTGGCTTTGTAACTCCAGGATTCCTTGATTTCTTTTGTGAGCGAATTGCCCATCTGCGCAAGAATTTGCGCCTTGCTCGTTTCCAGTTCTGCAAGCAGTTTAGCTCCGAAAATGCCATCGGGCATGTATCCCTTGAGCGTGGATTCTTTCTTGAATTTTTCGAGTTCATCGGACTTATGCGAAAGTTCTGCGGCAACCATCATCTTGAGGAGCGAACTTTTCTGCAATGTGTCGAAATGGATGGGTTCGAACAGTTGTTTTTCGGGATCGTCGGAGTCGGAGGATGCGAGCATTTGGCTGATGCGGAATTCAAAAGGATCTTTCAAGAAATCACTCAGCATGTACAGCGGTACGCGTTCGGGCAATTTAACAGCGATGTCCTCTGTAGCGCTTTGCATGGCTCCAGTTTTTGGATTGACGTGCGCAAAACCGTCTTGCATCATGTTCAAGAATGCGCGCTTGTTGCGGAGGCTTTTTTGCGTGAACAATTCATCGAAATGGCGTGTTTCGTCGAGCGAAATTTTATTTTCGGGCCATGCCTCGGATTGACCGATTTTTTCGGCGGGTGCGCAGTTCTTATCGCAACCCACAGCATGAATCAAAAACTTTCGAATGTCATTAACAACGGATGTCGGGTAAAGTTCCGCGTCCTTGCGGATGTCCTGATTCACGTAGCTCACGTGGAAACTTTCGCTGGTGCTCATGAGCTGGCAGAGAAACGCATAACGCCTTTTGGCAATGGGGGAATCGTCGCCCGGCCACGGGCGGCAAGATTTGCGGAGGTCGAGCGTGTTGTGCTGTTTTGCACCCGGGAAGTTCATGGAATCGCCACCGATAAAGAACAAATGCTTTACAGGGATAATGCGGTTCGGGATAAAGTTCATGAACGTGATGCCGTTGACGAACAGCGTTCCGCAACTGTATGCTGACGATTGCGCAGCGGTGAGGAGCGTCTGTTTGACGACTTTCCACGAAATACTTTCGAGCCCGGCGTCCATCTGGTTGCGGAGACCTTCGATTGCCTGCATCACGTTATTGACGATAATTGTTTCGCTGGCGAAGCCTTCGGGTGCGCCAGACATGATGAGCCATTCGCTGATGAAATCGCTGAGTTTGTCGAGGTCAACGACCTTCCTTGGATTCGAAGATTCACAACCTGCAAATTCCATCCACTTTTGGAGTGTTTCGATGCAATCTACAAACTTGCAGAGAGATCTGTTGTCGCTTGTCGCCATGTCCGCATATGGCATCAGCGTTTCGCTTGAGTTCTCGTGGAAAATCTCGACGGGATTTTTTGTCATTTTCGCAAGAAGCAATCGGCGAACGCCACCGAGCCAGTCGTCTTTTTTGCGTTCGCGGTCTCGATAGACGTTTGTGCCTTCGATCCAGCTTTCCCATTTGCTCACGTCGTCTTCAGATATGTGTCGCGTTTGCTGCACGACCGGGTTACGCAACAACGCAAAGAATGTGGGGCGAGTGATGGTTCCTTGTTCGAGAATCGTAAACAAATTTTCCAAGATGTTTTCGGTCTGCGAACTTCTGGCGGGTGAATCGACAATGGCAAATGGAATGTGTAAAAATCCGTCCTTTTCGTTTTCGCTTGCGTATTTTTTGCGCTCGGGCGTCTGGTCGAAAATCGTCTTGATGGCAGTGCGGTAATCGTCTAAAGCTGGCGATACCACGAGAATGTCGTTGACGCGGGCGCCTTGTTGCATGAGCTTGCAGATGGACGTGTGCAATGCTTCGACTTCGCGAATCTTGGTCGGCGCAGCGGTGACATCTAAACTAAAATCATGTTCCTTGCAATCGCTTGCGCTAAAGTCCGGTAATGTATTGATGCGGTTTGCTATGGCGTATTGCACTTTATGCAAAAGCGTATCGTGCGGGAGATTGCTCGCGTCACGGATTTCGTTGCTTGTCCTGAAATCGAAATCGTAATTGGCTGCTTGGCACCAGAGCTTGATATTGTCGCGTCCAGATTTTCCCCAATTGCAAAGCAACGTATTTTCGGACTGCGCTTCTTCGTTGGTGTATTCCGGGATGTCATCTACATCGTTGTTTTCTCCAATGTCATAAATATCGATAGACATTTTTTTGCGAACATTGTCAATACTCCCGGAATTGTCGCTCCATTGACCGTTGCGTGAAACCCAGTTCCTGTGGATGGTTGCGTCTTGCGTATGAATCGTTGTCGCGTCTTCCCAGAATTCCATACAGGGGTTTTGTATGTAAGCAAAAACGTCGTGCGTCTCGGCGTACTTTTGCAATATGACGCGGTAGAACTGTCCCATGCCGCCAAGTCCGAAAATGAACAATGGCGTATTGCCGATGCGTTCCGTATGGAACCGGACATTGCCCTCTTTGTCATGGCATGCGCTGTACAAGTATGGAATTGTCAAGTATTCCGTGCGTTCTCCGTTCTTGCGTTTGGCTTCGTTTTCGAATACTTCGGAAAGCAGCGAGGGTTTGCCGTTGTGCGCGTGGAAAATGGCGGAATACAAATCGCGTTGCCATGCTTCGCGTCTTGAAATTTCGTGATTTGCAAGTCCGAAAAATGTGTCCAATTTTCCTTGTTTCCACTTGTCGAGAATGCCGGGCGCAGATTTTCCGTCAATGTTTTGGATAAAGTTGCTCGGTCTGCTGGTTTCGTATTCCAAAAATAGCGAAGCCATCTTGCTTGCAAAATCAAAAAGATGCGTCTCGTCAAGTTTGCCATCGACGACCAAATAGCGTTTGACTTCGTCGTCCATCAGCATGTAATTCGGGACGCCGTCTTTCTCTTTGGCGAGGTACGCAAGAATGACGTTCCTCAACATGTCGGCGTTCAGCTTTTTTTTATGGAGATTGTCTCCGATGAGAATTTCCATGAGAAAGCGGTCGATCATCATGGAATTGAAACCGAGGAGTGATTTCTTTTTCTGCACCCATTTGAGCCTGAACCATTGCTCTAGTTTCGGGTCCGGGAACAGAATCGCCGGGGCTTCAAAGGGATTTGTCCATGCTTTGGATATGGCTTCAATCAGTTCGTCGGCGAGGTTTTCGAGGTTCAGCGCAAATTTCAGGTACAGCATGGTTACAATATATCTTTCGTTACTGTCAAATTTGTGCGTTGTCACTTGAAAAATCAGGTTTTTTGCCATTTTCCGAAATCGATGATGCTTGTGTGATGTTTATCGCTTCTTTGACAGGTCCATGCTTACTTTTTGGTTATTTTTCGTATATTAATGAAGGACGGGGTAAGAATGAAAAAAAATAGTGCAGACCGGCAAGGTCGGATTGAAAAAAGCAATGCCATTATAGAATCCCTTGCAGACGAATTCGATTGCGTCTGTTATGTTGAGCTTACCCAAAATCCAGAGGACAAAGACGTTGAAATTTTCCGTGCAAGCGATTTCTTGGTGACGCATGTTCCCGAATTGAAGCACGAACGTAATCTCCACAGACGTTTAAATCTTATTTGCAATAATTTGGTCTGTGAAAGCGATCGCGATTTTTTTTATAAAAGCACCCGTCGTGAAACTATTATAGAAAATCTTGAAAATAGTTCACCGTATGCAGTGCCCTTTAGGTGCCTGGTCGATGGAATGGAAACTTATTACCAGATGAGTTTCTTTGCCGACCGCGATGAAGAAAATAGATTGAAGGGATTTGTCATGCGATTGCGCAATGTGGATAAGGACATCCGCAACAAGCAACGCTATGAACTGGAACGCCACTTGAACGAAAGCATCGTCATGAAATTTGGCGAGCAGGTGGAATCCGTATTTGTCTTCAATCCAACGAAGAGTACATTCAGGACCCTTTATTGCAAAGAAGAACTCAAGGGCCTTTTTCCGATGAGCGGAAAGCTTGATGTAAACCGCGGCTTTGTGGCCATGAATATTATCCATCCGGCTGACCGCAAAATAATATTGGAAGGCCTTAATATAGACAACATCCTAGATCGATTATCGCGTGAACATAATTTCCGTTATTTGTTCCGTGATATAGCTCTTGGGTATGCCCGTTGGTTCGAAGTTCGCGTGATGCGGTTTGATATTGGTGACGAAAATGAATTCTTGGTAGGTTTTGTCAATAAAAATACGGAAATCATAGACAAGAAAATTAACGAAAAAATTCGCGATGAATTTGCCAGTATTTATCTCATCAATCTTGAAGAAGATACGATTCAAGCTGTTCGTAAGTCGCCATTTTATAAGGGCGATGAATATAAGACGGTCGTCAAGTTTACGACTGCGTTTAATGATGCCTTGGATGCAGTCCATGAGGATTTTTCCGAACAGTGGAAAAAGTTAGGCAATATCGACTACTTGAAAGAACTTCTTGCCGATGAAGATCATCGTGAATTTATTTATAAACACCGTGATGCGCAAAACCCGTATTTTTGGTGTCGGTCGGTTTTTAGCGTTTTGGATAGAGCCGATGGAGTCCCTACCACGCTTGTCATGACAAGTACTTCGGTGGATAAAGACCAATCCGAAAAACTCAGCTTGAGCGAAGAACTCTCTCTCCAGAAAAAAGAACTGGAACGCAACCTTTCGATTATCGAAGCGCTTTCTGCCGAATATACGTCGGTCTATTACATCAATCTCGATACAGAAGAAATTACGCCATACTCCATGAACAAGGCTACGGCGAATGCGTTTGGTGAAACGTTCAAACGGAATGTCAAGTATTCATCGGCTTATTCTGTTTATGTTGAAAAGTTTGTCAGTGATATTTATAGGGAACGCATGCTGCAGGCGGGCTCTATTAAAAATATCCGCGAACAGTTGGTCAATCGTAAAAGTTTTAATACCATGTACGTGAACTTCCTCAATCGCTATTGCGAAATGAAGTTCGTGAAGGTGGGGGATTCGTCTAATCCGAAGTTCGTAGCGCTTGGTTTTGCAGATAAAGAAGATTTACTCCGCAAGGAACTGCAACAGCAGGCGGTGATTCAAGGACTTGCAGAAGACTTTGATTTGGTGTGCTATATCGATACTGTCTCAATGCATGAAAATGTTTATCGGTGCACGGATGTGTTCCCCCGCATTATACCAGATTGGCCTGATATACATGAATTCCACCATCGATTGAGTATTATTAAAGAAAAGTTTGTTTTTAAGGATGACCGCAATTATTTTTATGAACAAACGCGCAGGGAAGTTATCCTTGATAATTTGAAAAGTAAGAATGCTTATTATGTGAATTTTAGGGCAAAATTATTTGGACGGATTGAATATTGGCAAATCAAATTTTTGTTGACGGCGACGAATCCCGTTCAAATTGTTGCCGGATTCCGTTGCGTTGATGAAGAAATGCGCAAACAAAAGCAGGACAAGGAAGCTTTGGAACAAGCTCTCCAGATGGCCAATTCCGCAAGCCGTGCCAAGACAACGTTCCTCAACAACATGAGCCACGATATTCGTACGCCGATGAATGCCATTATCGGATTTACGGGACTGGCTGCAAATCATATCAATAATAAGGAACAGGTTGCTGATTACCTAGGTAAGATAAAGCAGTCTTCGGAACACTTGCTTTCGCTTATCAATGACGTCCTTGACATGAGTCGCATTGAATCGGGCAAGATGAATATTTGCGAGCGCCCCGAGAAACTTTCGGATATCATTCATATGTTAAAGGGGCTAGTCCTTTCGGATGTGCGTTCCCGTCAGCAGAATTTTATAATTGAACTGGAAAATGTTCGTAATGAATTGATTTTGTGCGATAAACTGCGCTTGAATCAAGTCCTGCTGAATGTTGTTTCCAATGCCATCAAGTACACTCCGCAAAAAGGAAGTGTATTGTTCAATATAAAGGAAGTTCCTGCGGAGACGGGGTACGCGGTTTTCGAGTTCCTTGTGAAAGACAATGGAATTGGTATGAGCGAAGATTTTCTTTTGCAGATTTTCGATCCGTTCACCCGTGTCAATTCTTCGACGGTCAGCGGTATTCAGGGGACTGGACTTGGAATGTCGATTACGAAAAATATCGTCGATATGATGGGCGGCACCATTGATATCAAAAGCGAGGAAAATGTTGGGACGGAAGTCCTTATGACGTTTAAGTTCAAGCTTCACGAAGAAACGGATTTGTTTGCGGGCATCGAAAAATTCAATGGGATGCGTTGTTTGATTGTTGATGATGTGCTCAGTGTTTGCGAGTCTGTTTCGGACATATTTAAAAAGCATGGACTTTGTCCTGATTGGTGCCTGTCGGGTGAGGCGGCTCTTGAATATTTGAAACGTTCGGTCATCAGCGAGAATCCTTATCGCTTGTTCGTTATAGACTGGAATATGCCTGAAATGAATGGTATCCAGCTTTCTCGAAAAATCCGTAAGATTGTTGGACCGCATGTGCCTATCATTGTACTGACTTCGTATGACTGGATTGATATTGAGAAAGAGGCTTTGGAAGCTGGCGTGACGGCTTTTTATGCTAAACCGTTATTCCCGTCTGATTTGCGGCATCTTCTTCTGAAATTCTGCGATGAATCGTTAGAGAAGTTTACGAACTTGAATTCGTTAGAAATAAAACAGAAGAAATTTGATTTTACGGGTCGTAAGGTCATGCTCGTCGAGGATAATGAACTCAATCGAGAAATTTCTACAGAAATTTTGGAAGATCGCGGTATCGAGGTGACTGCGATGGAGTCAGGAGACCTTGCTGTTGAAAAACTCAAGTATTCGTCGGCTCCGTTCGATTTAATTTTGATGGACATCCAGATGCCGGGTATAGATGGTTATGAGGCGACACGCCAAATTCGCGCTATGAAGAATAAAGAAATTGCGAATATTCCTATCATCGCCATGACAGCCAATGCTTTTGATGAAGACAAGCGAATGGCTATGGAAGCGGGCATGAACGACCATGTGGCAAAGCCTGTCGATGTCGATGTTCTTTGCGCGACGCTTGCGAAGTATTTCCGCTAGAATTTTTGGATGCCGTTGTCGAACTCGACGGTAAACCATTTCTCATCGATGATTTCGTAATCGGAACCGCCGTTGAAGACGTTGGCGTTTCCATAGACTTCGTAGCCTTTTTGCATGGAAACGGTGCAGGCGTATTTTTGCGAGAGCGCTTTGCAAGTCTCGGTGACGTCTGATTCGGAAATGGTTTTGCAGTCGCTGTTGTCTTTGCTATTGTCGCCGGTGGAATCGCGAAGTGCGATGCTTATTTTGTCTCTAAATTTGCGGAGCGAAAAGGTGTAACCTTTGTATATGAATTCAGAGAACTCCGCCGTTGCCTTGAGCGTGTCCGTATTGCAAAAAATTGAACCGATGACGTTGTATTCGTAATCCATTGAAATAAAGTTAATAAAATGATGGCGTATCTGTCATCTTGGAATTTGTCATCCACCGAAGGTGGAACCGTACTTTTTATCTTAGCGTTTGTACCAGGGACGTTTGAATCTATTGGATGCATTTTTCTTTGTAAAAGTCATAGATTGTCAAAAAAAGACATTTGCTATTTATATATTTACAACGAGGTGAAATAATGGAAATGTCTATTCTTATTGCGTTGGTCGCTGTTGCTTGTTTTGCAGTCGGAGTCTTGGTGGGAACTCTTGTGTCGTATCGGATGACCCGCAAAGTGGAACTTTCTGCTCGTGCGGATCGAGAGGCTTTGTTTAATGCGGAACTTTCTGCGATGAAATCCCAGTTTGAATCGGTTTCTGCACGACTTCTCAAGGAACGCAGTGAAGAATTTAAGGGCGAAAATCGCGAGCACATGGAAACGTTTACGAAACCATTGCTTAAAGAACTCGACAACATGCGTGAAATGCTAGGGCGCACTAAAGAAGGAAACGACAAGAATATTGCAGAACTGAATGGCGCAATCAAGACGATGGTGGAGCAATCCCGCAAACTCGGAATGAATGCGGAAAATCTTGCCGATGCGCTCAAGAACCGTGGCAAAGTACAGGGCGACTGGGGCGAGGTCGTGCTTGCGAACATATTGAACGACAGCGGGCTGCGTGAAAATATGGAATATTTTGTGCAAAAAAGCTATACGGATGAAAATGGACATGAACTGCGTCCGGATGTAGTCGTAAAATGCTCTGACGGTTCGAATGTAATCGTCGATTCCAAGGTCTCGCTCACGGCCTATACGGATTACGTTTCAGCAGAAAATGATGATGCTCGCGAAGCGGCGTGCAAGGAAAATTTGGCGAGTATTGTGAAGCATGTGGATGAACTTGCGGCGAAGAATTATCCGAAGGTGGTGCCGCATGCGGTGCCGTACGTGCTGATGTTCGTGCCGAATGAAGGGAGCTATATTCTGGCAGTGAACAAGGACCCGTCTATTGCCCAGAAGGCTTATCGCAAGGGTGTGCTCATTATCAATCCGACGAACTTGATGCTTGCATTGAACCTGATTCTGCTTACGTGGCAAAATACACGTCAGGAGGAAAATTGTGTGAACATCATGAAAACGGCAGAAGGTCTTTACGAAAAATTCTGTGGTTTTACGGATAACTTTGTCAAGGTTGGTCGCCAGTTGGGCGCCGTGCAAAATGCATATGATGATGCGCTAGGACAGTTGAAAGATGGCAAAGGCAATATTCTGAGCCGATTTGAGACGATGAAACAGCTTGGAATTGCAAGTGCCAAGAGTGTAAACGAAAAGCTGAAGTGAAATATTTGATGCTCAAATTTTCTTGATTGATGCATCTTTTTGAGATTCCCGCATTTTTAAAAAAGTATTTTTGTTTTGAATAGAGGCTTTTTATAATGAAATTTATCCATACTGCGGACTGGCATCTTGGCAATACGATGCACGATATTGACCGGACTCGTGAAACGGGTGCTTTTTTGGAATGGCTGAAAACGGAAATCGCAACTGTCGGCGCCGAGGCCCTTGTCATTGCGGGCGATATTTTTGATGTCGTGAATCCGTCAAATGTTGCCAAGACGCAGTACTACAAGTTCTTGGCTTCGCTACTGACAACGAAATGCTCTAATGTTGTCGTCATCGGGGGCAATCATGATTCGGGTACGCTCCTCGATGCTCCCGCTGAAATCCTTGAAGTGCTGAATATCAAGGTCGTGGGCTCTATCAATAATCGCTGTATAGACGATTTTGTTGTCGAATTGAAAAATGGTGATGGCCAGGCGATTGGCATTTGCTGTGCCGTGCCGTTCATGCGTAATCTGGAACTGGAACAGTTTTACAAGTCCTGTGTCGGTGATCGTGTCGGCGACGAAGATGGCGCAAACGACGAAGATTTGTTGAAACATCTTTATGCGGATGTGTATCGTCGTGCTGTCGAGTTGCGTGGCAACCGGGATATTCCGATTATTGCGACGGGACATTTGTATGCTTCGAACCTCTCGGGCCGCGATAGTGAAAGTGTTGAGTCTGGGACCGCTGAGAATGTCGCGAACGCTGTTGACGATGGAGTTCGCGAAGTTGTCGGAACACTAGGCAATGTCGATATTTCTACGTTCCCGAGCGAACTGGATTACGTGGCGCTTGGACATATTCACTATACTTCCATGGTGGCGAAAAATCCGAAGGTGCGTTATTCCGGTTCTCCGTTCGTGATGGGATTTGACGAGGCCAACTGCAAGCGTTATGTGCTCGCGATCGATGCGGGACTGGGTGCTGCGCCAATTGTTGAAAAGATTGAAGTCCCCAAGACAGTGCGATTCGAACAGTTCAAGGGCGATATCGAATCGCTCAAACGCAGCTTGCGTAATCTCGAAACGGAATTGCTTTTAAATCCGATGGAAACATATGTGGATTTGCTATTGACTTCGGGAAAATTTGTGAGCCTGAACGACGCTCTCGAAGCCGAAGAGTCGGGCAAGCATTTTGTAGTCAAGCGCCACCGCATTTCCCGTGACATTTTACGCGGCGCGAATAGCTTTGACGATTGCGTGGAATCCACAAAGCAATATACGAAAGAAGATTATTTCAGAATGCTTATCGCATCGAATGCTCAAGAAAACGTAGATGATGATGTTGTAAAAAATCAGTACGACAAGTTTATTAGTTTGTTTAACGAAGCTGTCGCCAAAGCGCATGAGAACGCATAAGAGGGAAGGATGAAGATTAAGAAAATTGAATTCTGCAATATCAATTCCCTGGCGAATGAATGGACGATTGATTTTGAATCTCCGGATTTTGCGAATAGCGGCATGTTCTGCATTTCGGGCCCGACAGGCTCTGGAAAGACGTCGATTCTCGATGCGATTTGCCTTGGACTTTACGGGAAAACGCCGCGTTTGGGCGCCATTGTGGGCGAAACGAACGAGGTGATGACTTATGGTGCCAAGAGTTGCTTTGCAAAGGTGACTTTTGAATGTGGCGGAACTGTATATTCGGCACGTTGGGACCAACATCGCTCTGCAAAAACGAACAGGCTCCAAAAATATTCCTGGGTGCTGACAAACGAAACCTCGCAGGCTGTAGAAGCGTCTTTCTCGAAACAGTCGGAAATCGAAGCGACGATGACGCGCATCATCGGACTTGACTTTGGGCAGTTTACGAAATCGATGATGCTTGCGCAGGGCGAATTCAACAGGTTCTTGAAATGCAGTGAAAATGAACGTGCCGCAATCCTCGAAAAATTGACTGGCGACAGCATTTATCGAAAAATTGCCGTTGCCGTGCATGATTTGTATGCGAGTGCAAATAAGGCCGTCGAAGATGTCGAAAATAAGATTGGCGCAGTGACTTTGCTTACCGAAGAAGAACTTGCGGCTTTGAATGCAAAAATTGACGAAGCGACATCGCAAAAAGAAAAATTGGCTCATGACGAGGAACATTTTCGTGATGTTTGCGCTTGGTTCGAGAACTTGCACGGGATTGAATCGCATCTGGAAACGGCGAAAAATCAGTTGAAAATTGCGGAACGAGAGCAGGCGGAATTTGAACCGTATCGCGAAAAGTTGGAACGTGCGATACGCGCCCAAGAAGTGGAATCGTCGTATGCGGAATACAATTCGGTTCGTATAAACTTTGCGGACATGGAATCGCAACTTGAAACGAACAAGGCGAAGCTCCCCGAAGCGGAATCGAATCTCGAAAATGCGGCTAAGGAAAATGGCGAAAAACAGGCTGCTTTTGAAAAGTGCAAGGCCGAATATACCGCAAATGAATCTATTTGGGAACAAGTTTCGTCGATGGATGGCGACATTCGGAATGCCCGTACGCAGTTGAAAAATCTGGAAATAGATGCTGCGAAGGCAACTGCGGAAATTTCTTCAATTCAGTCCAATATCGACGAGACTGGCAAGAAAATTTCCGAGAATGAACTTTCGCTAGAAAAGGTGGAAAAGTATATTGCGGCCAATCAGAAAGACGAATCGATTGATGGATTGCTCTCGCTTTTGAAATCGCAGATTGCGGAGTGGAAAACTGAAAACGCGTCCATCGCCGAGACGTCGCAATTGCTCGAATCCCAGAAAAAAGCGCTGCATAAATTTGATGCATCGTGTGAACAGCAAAAACAGGAATTGATTGCGCTGCAGGATTATTTGGCGGAACATCGGGCCGATGCGAATCTTGTGAATCTCTTGCCCGAAATGAACGGCTATGCGAATGATGCGGAACGTCATCACAGGGAATCTGCGCGGTTACAGCGTGAAATGGAATTGAAGCAGAATCAGCTTGCGAGTTTAGCAAGTGAGCGCGAACAGGCCCAGTCAAATTTAAATGCGCTGAAAAACGACAAAGAAACGATTATTCAAGAAGATGTTCCCGTTGTCGTCGCGGAACTGCGGCGTAGTTTAAAGCCGGGTAAGCCGTGCCCTGTTTGCGGCTCGTTGGAACATCTCTCGTGCGAAGAAACGGCGAAGATTGAAAATGGTGCCGACTGCTTGAACGATTTTGCTAATAAATTGCGTGAAATCAATGGCGAAATGGAACAAATCCAGCGCAAGTTGGATGGCTTGGCATCGCAAGAGCAGAACCTCAATGATATGCTTCGTGAATTCGCGGAAAAACAAAATGGCGAGATTGCGGCAGAATCGTCTGCGCTTGATCTTTTGAATGCAAAACTCGAACCGTGGAAAATTACGGCAACTTTTGAAACGATGAGTGGCGTTTTGCAGAACTTGTTATCGTTGAAGACAACATACTTGCAGAAAAAAGAAAATGCCGATAGTTTGCTGGATAAGGTCACCAATGCAGCCGTGAACCGCGCAAAGCTTACGGGTGATGTGAACGTGGCCGAACAAGGTCTCCAAAAATCGCAAATCAAGGCGCAGGAACTTTCTCAGAAAATCGAAACGACTTTTGCGGTGTGGTTCTCGAATATCCGCATGGACGATGTCGATGCGCTGCTTGCCGAACTGGAAAAGAAAAATGATTACTGGAAAAAGGCGCAGGACAAAAAAGTAAAAGTCGAAAGCGATTTGGAAAAGAATCGTTCGAAAGCGGCGCAACTCAAGGAAAATCTTGTACAGGCGCAGTCAAGGCTCGATGAAATAAAGCGCAAACTCGATGAATCTCGGAATGCGCTTGCTGCTTTCGAAACAAAGCGCAGAGAAATGTTTGGCGAAAAATCCGTTGACGAAGAACGCAAAGACGCTCGTGAACGCCGCGAAACCGCAGAACGCTTGGCGAATGACGCCCGCCGCAAAGAACAGCAAATGCGCGAAACGAAAATATCGCTTGACAACTCCATTGCGGATTTGAACAACCGAATTGCTGAGACTCGACCGAAACTTGCGGGACTGCAAACGTTTTTCCTCGAAAATTTATCATCGAAAAATTTTGCGGACGAACAGGAATTCATGGCGGCGAAACTCTTGGAAGTGGAGCGCAAGTCTCTCCAGCAATCGCAAAAACGCGTGGAAGAAAATTTGACATCCGCACAAACGTCGGTCAAGAATTTTAACGATCAGTTGGCTGAACATCAACAAAAGCGAAACTTCGAGGAATCCGAAGATGTGGCGAAGCAAAATCGCGACGCTGCGAAATCAAAACTGAACGAATGTACCGTGAATCTTGCCGCATGGACTGAACAAAAGAAAAACGATGCCCTGCTCCGTCAGAAGTTCGACGACATGCAGGCGGAACTTTCTGCGCTGAAGTCCAAGCGCAATGATTGGGAGCAAATGCAACGCTGGTTTAACGGCAACAGGCTCGAAACGGGCAATGGCGATGTTTTTGTCAAGTTCATCCAGACGATTACATTACGCAATTTGTTGAAAATCGCAAACGGCTATCTGCGCGATATGTTCCCGCGATATGAAATGGTGACCGAGCCGAATACGCTCAACATCCAGCTCGTCGATCACGACAACAGCGATGCCGTGCGCCCCATCGATAACATCTCCGGCGGCGAAGGTTTTCTCGTGAGTCTTTCCTTGGCGCTTGGCATCTCGACGCTTGCAAGCCGCAACGTGCGAATAGACTCCATGTTCCTTGACGAAGGTTTCGGAACGCTCGATTCCAAGATGCTCCAGGAAACGGTCATCGTGCTCCAGAAAATGCAGCAAGAAAAGGGCAAACTCCTGGGCGTCATTACGCATGTGGATTTGGTCAAGAGTGAACTCCCCACGCATATCGAAGTCACGCCTTGCGGTGGCCGCAGCATTCTCAGTGGCGCCGGCGTAAAAAATTAACTATAATATTATCAGACATTTCAGGGACATATCATGAACGTAAAAGGCATCATTAAAGGCGCGTGGTCGAATGGGCTGGCAAAAAAGATCTTGATTTTGCTGGGCGTGTCCCTGATTATTTTTGTCATCGGCGTTTTTCTCGGTTCCTGGGTACTTGGCGAAAAAACTCTTGGCTGGAAGGGATTCCTTTTGGGCTACATGGTATTCGCAATATTGTTCATCAGTACGATGATCAATGTTTTCAAGAATACTTCGGAATCCATGCGAGAGGGCAAAAAACATGTCGATGTGCGCGGTCATGTGCTCGTGCTGGGTGCGGGTCATCAGCTCAAGAGTATCTTGCGTGCGCTCAAGGGCGATAAACGCCCTGTCGTTGTCGTGAGCCGCCGCGATATCGACGGACGTTTTATCCATTATAAGAAAGATTATGAAAACGAAGAGGATTTGCTTTTTGCGGGAGCGCTATTGGCAAGTCAAATTCTCGTGATTGGCGAAGATGGCCCCGAACGCGATTCTCGCAATTTGCATTGTATCGAGGTGCTGCGCAATTTATTCGAAAAGTCTCCGCATGACATTCATTGCCATCTGCTTTTGACAGAACCCTCGACATCTGAAGTTTTGTGGTACTTGAAATCTCACGAGCAGAACAAGGGACATCTGCTCGTCGATATCTTTAACGAATACGAACTCATGTCGGAACAGCTGCTTGTGGGAACAGATTTTCTGCCCTCGATTCGTGAAGCGGAAAACGAACGCCTGCATGTTGTCCTGATTGGTACAGGCTCGATTGCGCAGGCGGTTGCATTTGCCGTCGCGAATATCTGTCATTACCCGAATTACAAACGAACGAACTTGAAAACGTGTATCACCTTTGTCGATGAAGATTGTGAAAAATGGGTTGACCGTTTAGTCGTTTCCCGCATGGGACTCTTTAGACTTTCGAAATACACCTACATCGATGCGAATGGGAACAAAGTAGTTCATGAACCGGAAACGATGCGTGGGGATTATCTCGATGTCGAATGGAACTTTGTTGATGCGTACAGCGAAGCGGATCTGGCGAGGAACTTTATAGCGTCTGTGGCCGCAAGTCCCAAGGAACGTCTTGTCGTTTGCGTTTGTAAGGAAGATGCGTCCAAGGCTATTTCGACGCTTGTGCATTTGCCCCGTGCCGTATATGACAATGCGGACATCGCCGTCTATTGGCGCGAAGCGAACGACGACATTATCAAGCACATCAATGAAAGCGGAATGTACGGCTACGTGCGCATCATGGGCGATATCGACGAAATGAAGGAATTTGTACATTCCAAGCGCGTTGAACGCGGCCAACGTGCAAACTACGTCCGCGAGCGCAACGCAAACCCCGCGACCCGCGAGACCGAAGAAAAAATGTGGTACCGCCTGAGCGAAGCCGACAAGACTGCCGCTATCTACTGCGCGAACGCATTGCCCCTCCGCAAACGCTGTTTTGACGTAACCGACGACGATTACCTGTTCCGCGAAGCCGAACACCGCCGCTGGATGATGTCCATGCTTCTGATGGGCTACCGCTCCGGCCCGACAGACGAAAGAACCTTCACGCACCAGGACATCGTCCCGTTCGATCGCCTCTCCGAAGAATCTAGAACAAAAGATTCGTACATCCTCGAAAACGCCGAATACATCATAAACGGGTAGATCCCCCCCAAAAAAAATAAAAACGCAAAAAAATACCCCGCTTTGAGAGAGCGGGGCTTTTCAAATACTTATGCGTTTATCCGAATTACTGGATGCGGATGTTCACGCGGCGGTATTCTTCCTTGGTGTCGAACTTGAACTTCTTGAACATGCGCTTGCCGTACCACTTGGCGGTAATCTTCGAAGCTGGGATGTACTTCGCGATTTCGGCCTTGACGTTTTCGGCGCGGCGCTGGGAAAGTTCATCGTTGTATGCCACGGAGCCCAAGTCGCAGGTGTATCCTTCGACGAGGATGGAGGCTTCGTCCATATTGGTCTGGCCGAACTTGGTAGCGAGCATCGAGATGATGGCGCGGCCTTCGCTGCTGAGTTCTGCGCTGGCAAGTTCAAAGAGGCTGCTCACGTTCGGGAACATAATCGAAGTGGCCTGGCCTTTTTCGACCTTGTCGAATGCGTCGTTGAGGAATGCTTCGACTTCGCCGCGGGTGGTCAAGAATACCGGGGAGTTGTTTTTGATTGCAGCGAACTTGGAGAAGTCAAACGGAGCCGGCTGTTCTGGTTCCGGTGCCGGAGTTTCGACCTTGGCGGGTTCTGCCTGCTTGACCGGTGCGGGCTTTTCAGATTTTTTGTCGCCGCAGGCCACGAGGACTGCGAGGCTGAGTGCTACCGGAAGAAAACGACCAATTGTTTTTACCAAACTCATTATTAAAACCTCCGAGTTGAAAATTGGTATATGCGTTTTACGCAAATCTTTTGAATTGCTTTTCTAATATAAGTAAAAAAAGCAAAAGAGGAAATTTTTTTTTATTTGTTCAAAAAAAAATTCGCTTTTTACGGCGAATTTTTGTATAGAAATTGAAACTTGGACGGAAAAAAGCGTTATTTCAGTTTCCATTCGATCGTTTGCCCGGCGGCAAGGGGCACGACTCCGTTCACGACTGCGGGGACTGTCCATTTTTCGCGGACGACTTCGATTTGCTTCGTGGTGCGCGGGAGATGATAAAAATCGGCACCAAAGCCTGCGATAAAGTCCGGGAGCTTGTCGAGGGCGCCTGCGCGTTCGAATTCCTGCACCAAGAGCGGAACGGCGACGGGGGCGCTATAGACGCCGGCTGCACCGCACGGGCATTCTTTTTTGCCCTGCTGGTGGGGGGCGGAATCAGTACCGAGGAAGAACTTTGGATTTCCGCTGAAGGCGGCTTCGCGTATGGCCTTGCGGTCTTCGGGACGTTTGGGGAGCGGCTTGCAGAAATGGTGTGGACGCAGCGCGTCGCCAACAATATCGTCCAATGTCATCATCAGGTGGTGCACTGTGAAGGTGGCGGCGACGTTTGCGGGGAGGCACTTTACGGCTTCGACGGACTTGGCGCTGCTCAGGTGCTCGAATACGATGCGGAGTTTCGGGAATTTTTCGGCGAGCGTTTCCACGCGCTTGATGAATGCGCTTTCGCGGTCGAGACAGAATTCGCCGGGTTCTTCGCCGTGGACGCACAGTACGAGTCCGAGTTTTTCCATCATGGCGACAACCGGGAAGACTGCTTCAAAGTCACTGATGCCATCGGCGCTGTTTGTCGTGACGCCTGCGGGGTAGTACTTGCCGGCGACGACGCCGACGGCCATCATGTCCTTCAAATCCTGTTCCGTGTAGTTCGGATTCAGCTTGAAGGTCATGAGCGGTTCAAAGTCCGGGCGCACGGGGGCGGCGGCTTCGAGGATTTGCTTTTTGTACTCCGCAATCGCCTTGGCGCTTGTCATGGCGGGAACGGTGTTCGGCATGATGATGGCACGGCCGAACTGGCTTGCTAAATCGCGGACGTAGCCGGGCATGAGTTCGCCCTGGCGTAAATGGGCATGAAAATCGTCGGGTAATGGAAGAAACATGACGTGTGAAATTAGGTTATATGTCTTGTGGATTGTTTTGAAGATCGCGGAACTGGTCTTTCGAGATTTCGTTGTCCGAATGGAGCCAGTAGTCAAAGGAGTGCGGTTCGGTGAGTTTCTTGTCGTCGAGGAACAAGAGACTGCAGTCCAGTTCCTTTGCCATCATGAGGTCGTGCGTGACGATGATGATGGAGGTCTTGAACATGGTTCGCATGTTGTCGATAAGCGGCAGCAGGTTGCGGCGGTTGTAGTTGTCGAGCCCTGCAGTAGGTTCATCCATGAGCAAAAGTTTCGGGTCCATGGCCCAGGACCTTGCGATGGCGACGCGCTTTTGCATGCCAACGCTCAGCTGGTGCGGGAACATGTTCGCAAAGTTGCGGACTCGCATCAGGTCCATTGCCATGTTGACTTTTTTCAGGATTTCGTCTTCGGTTCCCATTTTGTGGTAGCGGAGCGGGAGCGCAATGTTGTCTATCACTCTCAAGTTCGAGATAAGGGCCGCGTTCTGGAGCACGTAACCCACCTGGCGTTTGGCGACTTCGAGTGCGGTGAGGCGTTCTGCGGGGATGTATTCTCCGAAGTAGTAGATGTGTCCTCTGAGCGGACGGGCAAGTCCTGCAATCATGCGGAGAATTGCACTCTTGCCTTTGCCGGAAGGTCCTCCGATGCAGATGGTTTCGCCAAGTTTTAGCGTGAGGTTTGCGCCTGCGATAAGCGGCCTGTCTTCGTTGTTCTTGCTAGCCTTGATATTCTCGAAATAGTTAACGGCTCTCGGAACCGAAAACGGCGTTCCCGAAAGTTCGTTTGTAGAGAGATAAACATCTTCGAGTCTCAGGGCTTCGTCTAGCATTGTTCATCCTAAATAATCGTAGAAAGATTTTGCATGTAACTGATAAAATAGAACAACGAGAGCACGACGTCCGCGAAGACGATGTAGAGGAACGATGTGATGACAGAACGTGAAGTTGCCTTGGGAACTTGGCGAATGTCCCTTTGGATGTTCAAGGCCTGGTAGCATGCGTTCGTCGTGATGATGATGCCGAAGACGAACGGTTTCACGATGGCAAAGACAAAGTCTGGAATGGTGAGCGCTTTCAGTATTTCGGTGGAGAGATAGTTCCAGGTGATTTGCAGGTTGGGCGCGTTTCCGGTAATGAAGATGATTCCCTTCGTAACAAGGAATCCAGCCCCGATGGCGCTTGCGCTGAATATGATGTTCATGATGATGGTGGCGATAGTGCCGCCGATGACGCTGGGCATGACTAGGTAGCGTATGGGATTGATGCCCATGGTCGCAAGCGCATCGACTTCGGAATCGATGACCATGCCGCCGATGTAGGTGGTGAGCGAGGAACCGGTACGGCCCGCGATGAGGAATGCCGTGAGGATAGGGCTCAGTTCTCGGATGATGACCACCACCATGAGGCTTCCGACGATATCCGAAAATCCCATCTTGCCCATGAGAGAGATGACTTCGATGATGACAACTGTTCCGAACAACGTAGCGACAATGAAAAGCGGCACGAAAATTTCGGCGCCCGTAAAGAACGTCTGGAGGATAATGTTCCTTGAATCGTTCTTGAAATTGTGGTTGCTTGCGAATAGGGAGGCTATGGTGCGGAAAAACAGGGCGATTTGCTGCCCTATCTTCCGTTTCAAGATGAATATGCCGAGAGAATGGAACATCCGTCCAATCGGAGTCATCTTTTGCCAGTTTTTAAGTTGCGTCTTTCGCATTATCCCTGTGAATGGCTTCCAGAATTTCAGTCCAAAGTTCGTCGAGTCCAAATTTTTTGAGCGAACTTACGCAGAGCGGCTTGTGGTCCAGATCCAGTCGCTGCTGGATGTCCCTGAGCCCCTTGGCGAGTTCGGATTGGTTCGCTTTGTCTCGCTTGCTTGCAACGATCAGGACGGGGCAACCCGTCGCACGGATGTTTTCGACCGTCTCGATGTCGATGGGCGTCCCTCCGTGGCGGATGTCTACGAGGTAGATGAGTCCTTTGAGGTTCTTGCACTTTTCGACGTATTCGCGGATAAAGTCTGACATCTGGTCGCGCTTCGCATTGTTGACTTTGGCAAACCCTACACCTGGTAAATCTACAAGAAAAAATTCATCATTGACTTTGAAAAAATTGATTTCGCGCGTTTTTCCGGGGGTAGAACTCACTTTTACGAGTTTTTTCTGGCCCATGAGAGCGTTCATGAGCGATGACTTGCCCACGTTGGAGCGCCCGAGGAACGCTATTTGCGGGAGGCGTTCTTCGGGAAGGCCCTTGAGGCTCACCGCCGCCTTGACGAATTTTGCCGAACGGATGGTGTAGCCGCCCACTTCGACCGGAGCCTGGTGGACAATCTTTTCTTTTGTACTCATAAGGAAACTCTCCCTTCGAATGCGCGAAGCATGGTGACTTCGTCGATGAATTCCAGGTCGCTGCCCATCGGGATTCCACGGGCGAGACGGGTGCGCTTGACGTTTACACCCGCTAGCATGCGGTCTATCATGAGGGCGGTACTGTCGGCTTCGGGGCTAGAGCCAAGCGCGAGGACAAGTTCTTCGATGTTTTCTTGCTTGATACGTTCCACGAGTTGCGGCAAATGGAGCGCTTCGGGGCCTATGCCGTCCAAGGGCGAGATGACTCCGCCGAGGACAAAGTAAAGGCCTTTGTGTACGGAGGATCGTTCAAAGGGCAAAATGTCGGAATTCTTTTCGACAACGCAAATGGACTTGGCGCCTTCGCGGGCACGGCAAGTGGGGCAGATGTCTTCATCGGTGAATGCGTGACAGCGCGGGCACGGGTGGACTTTTTCGGCGGCCTGCATCAAACTGTCGGCAAAGCGTTCCACGTCGCCTTTGTTGCGCGAGAGCATGTGGTAGGCGAGGCGGCGGGCCGTCTTCAAACCTATCCCCGGGAGGGAGGCGAATTCGGAAATCAGGTTTTCCAAGCTTTGCGGTTCTACGTTCATGGGCGGGTGCCTAATGCGTTATTGTTGCGGTTTGCGTGTCCAAATGGGCGTAAAGCATGATGGTCAGCCATTCCTGAATGTGTTTCATGCCCACCCAGACGATAGCGCCTTTGACGCTTTCAATTGCGGGCTTGGTCCGTGTATCGGAATTGACGAACTGCAAAAGGTTTGCCGAAATGTCAGGATGCTTGTCGAATTTATCGCAAAGGGACTCCAGCGTCGGGTGCGTGCGCAGGAGCTTGATGATTTCGAGGATGGCGGCCGATGTGGCATCGATTTTTTGACCCGTTACGATTTCCGGCTTTGCGAAATAGAATCCCTGGAAGTAATCGTAGCCCGCTTTTTCGCAACGCTTGAACGTCGATTCGTCCTCGACCTTTTCGGCCAAGAGCTTGATGTTCTTTTCTTTGAAAAACTGGGCCGCTTTCACCATCGCCTCGGGCGAGTTGTCGACCAAATCCATCTTGACGTAAGAGACGTGCTTGAACAGAGGCTCGAAGCGTCTGATGTGTTCGTCGCTCATGATGAAGTCGTCGAGCGCAAGCTCGAAGCCAAACGACTTGTGCCGCTGAATCGCTTGGATGAGTTTTTCATCGACAGGAACATCTTCGAGAATCTCGAGGACGAAGCGGTCCGGATTCAAAAGCCCGAACAAGTTGTCGAGAAGAATCTCGCGGCTGCAGTTGATAAACGCCTTGCTTTCGCCGACGAGACGCAAAAGTCCGATGCTGTTGAGAATGTTCTCCAGAACTTGGGCGGTCGCTTGCAAGTCGCTTGCGATAATCGCGGTGTCGCTGCTCGGTGAATCGCGGAACAGCAATTCGTACGCGAAGGTCTTTCCATCGCGGTCGAGAATCGGTTGGCGAGCTAAGTAAGCGAGAGAATGCATGGAATAAGTGGTTAGTGGTTGGTGGTTAGTGGTTAGGAGAATATTCCTGTTTACTAATCACTAACCACTGCCTACTGAATTTAACGCTCCGCGTTAAATTCGTGCGCTTTCGATGCCGAACAGGAGGATGCTCCTTGCGCCTGCGTCCCAGAGCTTGTCCATGATGGCGTTGGCTTCTTCGCGCGGCACCATGGCCTTCACGGAGTACCATTCGCGACCGTGGAGCTTCGTCACCGTCGGGGCGTCGAGCCCCGGAGTCATTTCGCAAGCCTTCGAGAGGAGTTCGGAGGGGCAGTCGTACTCGATCATCATGTACGTCTGCGCGACGAGCTTGCCCTGGATGCGGCGGATGAGCGTATTGACTTCTTCGAGTTCGGTCTTCTGCGGGTTGCAGAAAATGGCAGCGTTGGAGCGGAAGAGCGGTTCTCCGATAATGCGCAGCCCTGCCTGCTTGAGCGTCGTGCCCGTTTCGACCACATCGACAATCGCGTTTGCGACCCCGAGGCTCACGGAAATTTCGACGGCGCCTTCGAGCACCACGAAATCCATCGGCTTTTTGTAGTAGGCTTCGACAATGTTCGGGAAACTTGTCGCAATCGTTGCGTTCTTAAGTTCTTCGAGCGACTGTACCGGGCTTTCGTTCGGGACGGCGGCGCACATCTTGGACGCGCCAAACGGCAAGTCCAAAACTTTCACTGCCGGGCTCTTGGCTTCGGCGTTGAAGTCGATACCTGTGATGCCTGCGTCGATGATACCGCGGCCGACGTACATCGGAATGTCGCTCGGACGCAAAAAGAAGAATTCGATACCGTTCTTGGTGTCGATCTGGGTCAAAGTCTTGTAAGGCTTCGAGGCCTTGTAGCCGCAGGCCTTGAGGAGTTCCTGCGTGGGCTCAAAGAGCATGCCTTTGTTGGGGAGAGCTACCTTAATCATAGTTTCGCATAGACCTCTTCGAGGGTGAGACCTTTTTCTGCCATCATGACGGCAACGTAGTAGAGCACTTGGGAAAGTTCCAGACACTGGGCATCACGCGATTCAAAGCGTGCGGCCATCCAGCTTTCGGCAGCTTCTTCGACGAGCTTCTTGCCGATGCCGTGCGGACCTTTCTTGAAAAGTTCCGTGGTGCCCTTGCCTTCCGGCATGTCCTTCTTGCGCTGGCAAGCCAGTGCGTACATTTCTTCAAACGTCATTTTTGACCTCTTTCGTTTTACACCGCCAAAGATAGAAATTTGAAACAGCTCCGCTGCGGAGCTTTGCTTTTTTGAACGCAAAAATGTGTGTCATGCTCAGTCATCCTCCGTTAGGAGGATCCATACAGTTTTTTGTCTGCGCGTGTATTTGCGTGCATTTCCGTTTACGAAATGTCATGCCCGACTTGATCGGGCATCTCCTTTTTTACGATTTTATATTTATATTCGTTGCATGAGATGTTTTATGTTTTTGCATGTTCCTTTAGCAGGTCTGTTCGGGGCTTGCGTATTCTCTGCATCTGTGGCGTGGGCCAACCCTGTTGTTGCCGCGAAACTTGAATCGCCCGATTCTTCGAAAAGCTACAAGATGGAGAAACTCGTATTTTCCGAAGATAAGCTTTCTGCGATTGTTGCTGATGGCGTATCGAAGATTCGTTCCAATAATGATGCCGAAGTCTATTCTTCGGGCGAACGCTATTTCCCGGTGATGCTCGTTTCGACGGCTGATTACAAGGCGCTGGACTCCGCCTTTATGTTTCGGATGTTCAACGAAGAAGGCTTCAAGGAAAACGAAAATTACGGCAGCATGTATGATTATTTTTCTGCGAGTTCTGCCGGAAAATTCAAGCCGATGTTTGACATTTATCCTGTAGCGCTCCCGAATCCTTTTAGCGATTACAAAAACGAAGGCTCGTTTATTACTTCTGCGCTTGATGTTCTTGTAGAACGCGCGGATTTCAAGGCTCGTGCAAGCAAGTACGAAAAAGAAATCCCCTTTATCATGTTGCATCCGACATCAAAAGATAAGGCGACTTCGATCAATTCGGGTTATTTCAATCACCAGTACTTGTTGCAATATAGTGCTGGAAAAGTATATTCGAAAAACGGATATCGGTTCAACAATTATGCTTTTGTCTCGCAAAAGATTGAAGGCAAGCCTAATTCTACGAGTACAAAGGATGTCAATATGCTTGGCACTTTTGTTCATGAATTTAGCCATGTGATAGGTCTTTTTGATTTGTACAGCAACGATGCGAACGGTTATGCGACAATCGGCCCTCTGCCTTACGATGTGATGGCGCTTGGACTGCGCAACGGTAACGGGGGGTGTCCGCCTTCTTTTTCTGCGTTTGAACGCGAGGCGGTGGGCTGGCTTACTCCGACAGAAATTGTGAACAAGGATAGCGTCTATGTTCTGAACAACATTTCTAGCATGCAGGCTTATGCGGTATCGAACCCCAATTATCCTAACGAATATTTTATTATCGAGTATCGACCTGCAGTGGGTTTTGATTCTAAAATCGGAAGTTCTTCGTATAGCCAAAAGAAAGGAAAAAATGGTGTCTTGATTTGGTATATAGACTACGATTCGCGTGCGTTTGCAAATAACGACCCCAATGGCAACGAAAACCACCAGCGTGTCGAAGTGAAGGCCGTGTTGAGCAAAAATCAGGATTCCTTTGCCAGTTTTAATTTTGTCAATAAAAATGGAAAGGCTCTTGTTGACGGAATTTTCAATGTCGTCTTTGACGGGAATGATCGTGTATGTTTTACTGTAGACCGTACCAAAACGCTGGACAAGTGCCCGGAAAAGATTGTCAAATATAGCTCCGCATCATCTTTGAGTTCTTCGTCGGTAGCATCATCCAGCGCAACGGAATTACTTGCGCAAAAATTTTCACCTAAGATGCGGTTGCACGCTTCCTGCGGTATGTTGGATGTCGAAGCGCCCGTGGCGGGCAAAAAGACGCTCCGTTTTTACGATGCCCTCGGAAACATTGTCGGGACTTACTCCTTTGTGGAACCGTTTGCGTTTGTCGATGTTTCCGGGTGGAATCGTTCCGTCTATGTTCAGCTTGACGTAGATGGAAAACGGCTACTTGCAAAACGCGTAAAGTTTCGTTAAAGGTATCCCGTTTTAGGACGGAGTTAATTATATTATCCAGTGGATAAAAACTTGCACGGAGTTGCATTTGCAAGATGAGGAACCGAATGAAGAACATTTATTTGTTAGGGATGGGGGCTATCGCCCTTGCGTTGTTTGGTTGCGCATTTACGAGAGGGGAAAACGTCTCCAAGGCGGAAAACTTTAAAGGAAAGACCGGTATTATCGGCGTATTCCGTCAACCGGCTTATTATTGCGGCGAGGGAATCCCGCATACGATAATGCTTGGCGGAACGTCAATCATCGTGAAGTCCGCCTTTAGCACGGAACAAGAAAATGTGTTCTTTAGCGAGATGAAACCTGGAATTGCAACGCTCACGGAATATAAATATAATTGCGGCGAAGATGAAAAAAGGATGGTTCTTGACACGACGAGTGCTGGCAGCGACCGATTCCAAACATCGCTCGTGATTCCCGAAAAAGGATTCTGCAAGGTTGTCATTTCGTTCTTGGAAGGCGATACGTTGTTCTCCTACAACAACGACATCTTGAAGGAACAGTTTGCGAAGGCCGAAGTCGCCGTGAACACCGACAGCATCCCGTTCTGCGAAATCCGCGACAACAAGGGCGAAGTCGTTTCTATGGCGAGCCGCGATTCTATTTTGGATGCAAAGTTCGATGCCGCTGTGAAGGACGCTTCCGAAGCGCTTGAAGAAGAAAAGTTTACTGTCGTGACGCTCGATGAGTTTAGCGACAAGGTTTCATGGAATGCCGACAAAACGCAACTTCTTGTCGTGTCGCTTACGTCCAATCCTGATTCCTATAAGGAAGGCGAAACTGTCAAGTCCGATAGCGTAGTCTGGGTCGTGAACGAAAAGGAACTCTTGATGTGGTTCCAGGATCATAAGGATGGCGTTCGCGATTGGGACTTGAGATTCAAGCAGTTGTTCGGTGAACCGAGAACCTCCAGGGCGACGCACATGGCATTCTTGTGGGTGAGCCCGAACGACTTGATGCGCCCGGCATACGTCCCTGACGTGAAGGCTTACGACATGCGCACCTCCTTCGAAGGAAACGATGCCGATAATACGGAACGCATGATGTGGTTCAAGAACTGGTTTGACGCCCGAGCTGCAAAGAGTTACGAGGGCCCTGACGCCCGTCCGTGGACTCGTTTAGGTTATACGTACGACTGGGGCAGTGATTCCGATAAGTATGGCCTTACGGAGTTTATCGTGGTTCCTGGCGCCAACATGGAAGTCCGCTTTACAAGAAACCTGAAATTTGTCGCCAACTGGATGAAGGACAGAAAGTAGTAGGAAGAAGACGAAAGAACGCTCGCGTTGCTCGCTACAGACGAAAGACGAGAGAAATTTTAGAACTTAGAGCTTTGGTTCGGCAAAAGGTTGGTGAGCTCGCCGAACCACTGCCGAAGGGCCGACTAAACTCTACCAACTACTACCCGCCACAGTTTTTGTCCGGCGTCCTTGTACTTGCGTTCAAAGGCCGTTTCGGGGGCAGTTGGGTCGAATGATTCGCATACAATTCGCGGTTGGGCGGTGAGAACAGCGGCTGTTCCATCATGAGTTTCGTGAAACCGGCCTCCATTGTCACCCCTATTGTCATTTCCTTCAACTTTCCTTGCGTTTTCCTCGTAAACAATCTTCGCGGCTTCGGCGAATTCGCGGGCGTAGATTTCCCAGTTCGTGCGGAGTTCCGTCACTTCGCTTAATGCTAGCAGCGTCGGGAAAATCGGGTGCATGTGGAAGCGTCTCGTGGCTTCGCTCTGCTTGGGCCACGGGTTCGGGTAATAAACGGCATGGTACGGAATTGTCCATTCGCCGGACTTTACGCGGTCAAGGGCAAGCCGCCAAAAGTCCAAGAGCTCCGCCCGAATCCAGAACGTATTTTCCGGAACGTTTTCGCCTGCCGTTTGTGACGGGTTCCCAGCCTTGTCCAGGCGGACGCCAGACTTGTCAATTCCGATGACAGGAATGTTCGGGAAGCGGCGAGCAATATGGATCGTACTTTCACCCGTGCCGCAACCGGAGTCCAGAATCACTGGACGCGGCTTACCAACCTTATGTCGAAGGGCGGGGTCGCCTTTTCTTTCATAGAACGTTCTGACGAATTCTTCTGCTTTTGCAAAAGCATCTCGTGTGTGCTCCGCGATAGGACGCAAAAAAGTTGTCCGTGCATATTTACGGACAACTTTTTCAAGATCTTTGTGTAATGTCTCTTGGTTCGATGTTACGGAATTTGCGCCTGGCATTAAACCTATTTTTTCCAAATGTTCATTAAGTCTTTGCCGATGAATTCAATATTGTCCAAATGAATTTCCGCATCGTCATGGAATGCAAACGTAATTTTTGTTACGCTCTTGCGGTCTTCTTCGTTAGGAACAAGGTCGGCCCAGGCATATTTGAGCTTTGTTTTGTTTTTCGGAAGAGTTATCGGTAAACTTCCAGACGGTTTCGGTATGTAATGAGGTTTGCTAGTAATTTGGATTTCTGCTTCGCCGCTTCCCCAGGCGTCAAATGCAATGGAATCGACGGAACTGAAATCGTAAGGGTTGTCGATGTATCCAATGTCCATGGTTATCACTGCATATAGCGTGTAACTTGCCGTATCTGGAAAGTCAAAAGTAACATGGACCTCTTTGCCCCCTTCTTTGGAATCCTGTATAACAAGTTTGAAGGGGTGACCGTTGAAATCTGGTGTCCATTCTGGGTAAACCGCTATTTTCTCTGATTCTGGTACGAATCCTCCCGCAAACTCTGCTTGAGTGGTGGCTGTAATCAAATTCCAGCTACTTGAACCCATAATAGTAAAGTATGGAATTTCCGATGCCAGAAGATGAATGTTGTCCCCATCTTCAAAATCGTCAATAAGCAGCGTGCTGTTTTTCTGTGTGGTATCCTTTTTAGTTGTATCTTGTGGAGGTTGCGTCTTGGGCTTGAGCGTCGTGAGCGAATCTCCCGCCTTGGCCTTGATGGATACATTTACCGTATCGTGTTTTGCGTTTGGCAAAATCACCATTTCCAGCTTGCCTGCCGGGAGCCCGAAGACTTCGAACTTGCCGTTAGTAACGAATGCCGAATGGTCGAGACCGCGGAACTTGATAAAGCCCGTCGTGTTCTTGAAATTCTCGCTAGTGGAATCCGTGATGAAATCAGAAACGTTGCCGCCGATATAGACTGCTTTTTGCAGGGCTTGCATGCCTAATTCGACAGTATCGTTCAGGTTCTGTACGGTGACAGGCGTCTGGATTGCCGATTCGTCGAGGCTTGCTTCCATTATATATTTGCCGATGGCGACGTTTTCGATAGTGACAAAGCCATTTTCGTTGGCCGTAGCGATATAGCCGTTTCCGTCGAGGCTAGCCTCTTCGACGAGCTTTACGCGTGCATTGGCCGCCGGGGCATCCGCAATGAATATCTGGGCCGTGATGGCGTTCCCTGCTTCGGTTCCGCTCGGGCCACCACCAGCAACGTTGTCAGAACCGCAGGCGCACAGCAAAAGACCGACTGCAAATGGGGCAATCAGCGAATGTATGTGTCTGTTCTTGTTCTGTCTCACGTCCATACCTTTAATATATATTTTCTTTCTCGAAATCATTTTCCACCTCCGTCTTTTTGCGGCGAGGTGGGGCCTGTTGCCGGATCGGCCACCTTGTCGGAGAGGGGGAACATGGCGATGTTCAATGCATATACACGATCAGCGCGTTCACTTTTGCGGGCGAATTGAAGGAGTCCACGGCGGAATTCTTCAATTTTGTGCTTGATTTCGGGCAGGTCGGATTCGTCTGCGGTGAACACGACGCTCGAAATGTCGCGTTCGTCCGGTTTATGTCGGTCCAGCGATTCCTGCGCAAGTTCCATCGTATGTCTATGAAAACTGCGGACTGCGGAACTCTTGACTTCGCCGCCGGTGCTGATGATTTGGTCGGTGATGTTCCAACCGCCAGTACCGTCCGGGACGACAAGGCCGAGTTGCTTCAGAATTCCGAGCGCATTGCGGGCGTCATCCTGCGAAATAGGCGGGTTCAAGTGCTTGCCAAGGCCAGTAATGTCGCTTGTATCCTTCGTGATGCCGATGAGGGCGCGGAGTGCGGCGCAAGCCCAGCTGCCAAAGTAGGCGAGTTCCGGTTCCGAAAGCACTCGCGTTTCGAGGGAGCGTAATTCCAGAAGCTTGTAGTAGAGCTCGGAGAGCGTCTGCTTGGCCTTTGTCTTGTTGAACCTGTAAAGAGTCTTGAAATATTCAGCCCTTCGGTCGTCAAGGCCGCAAATTCTGATGAACACGGGGAGCGTGCTCTCGTTCAGGTGGCCTTCTTTTTGGAAAACTCGTACAAGCCAGGCCGGATCAACGCCGGTTTTCTGGCCGAGATAGCGATACGAGGTGAACGGGTTGTCTTTTTTCGTCTCGACAAACCAGTCCTTCAAGTACTCGCGGTATTCCAGATAGTCTAAAACTTCAGGCATACCATATAATTTATAATATTAACGGCCTATGTTGCGAAAAAGCGTTGAGAAAACGTGGTATAATGTTGTAAACTTTTCAACAAATATCTCAAGTTGCCGTTTTTGGGGCGAAAAACAGAGGGCACAACGTTCGAAGAAGCGGGTACAGGACTACCCTTCCAAAAATTTCAGCAAATCGTGCATTTTTTTAAGGGCGTCTTTCTTGCCGAGTTCATAAAGTTCCGCAATTTTCTTCTTGTTGCTCTCGATTTGCGAAATGTTGATGAGGCGGCTCGGACGGTAAATGAACACCTTGCCTTCGGATTCGAGCTTGGCGAGCTTATCCAGCGCTTGGTTGTAGCGGATGTGGCGTGTGGCGACTGCTTCGACGAATTTCGGGTAGTTGCGGAAGGCGAGCTTGACAAGCGGGAGCCCCTTGTTCAGCTTTTTGCGGTAACCGAGCGGACGGGTGAGGATGACGACGGCGCGTTCAAAGCCGCTTTTGAACATCGGCTCGAAAGGGATGCTGTCGGCGATGCCTCCGTCAAGGAACTTTTTGCCGTGGATCTCGACAACCTTGCTCAAGAGTGGCAGGCTTGCCGAGGCGCGGATGTAATTCATCTCGTCTTCGTTTCTGTAATCTAAAATACGCGGGTATGACGCAAGGCCTGTTTCTACATCTGTTACGCATACGCGGAACTCCGTCTCTTGGCATTGCTCGGAGAACTTGTCGAATTCAAAGGGGTCGATTTTATATGGGATTTGCTTGTAGCAGTAGTCAAAAGCGAAATAGTCGCCTGTGAGCAACAGGTTCTTGAAGCTCATGTAGCGGGAACTTTTGGAGTGGACCGTATCAACGCGAAAGTTTCGGCCGATTTGTCCTGAAAGAAAACTGCACAAATGAGTTGCGCCGGCTGATGTACCGCATGCGCCACCGAATTTGATTTCCTTGTCAGCGAGAACATCAAGGATACCGCCGGAATACGACCCGCGCAGACCTCCGCCTTCGACGACTAAAGCTGTGTTTTTGTACTTCATAGAGCCCATCCCCCGAGTTCTTCTCGGAAATCGCTCCTCACACCCAACAGCTAATTTAGTTAAAAGATGACGGCTTGTAAACTATTTTAAACTTATTTTTGTGTAATTTGTATTGATTGTATCCAGCCGTAATCCTTGGGGTGCTCGACGAATTTTTCGGGGGACCGGGCATGCATTGATAGAAATTCGTCGCGTGTCAACCAAACGAAATCATCGACTTCGCCCGGCTGCGGCACAAGGTGTCTGGCCTCGTCATCGGTGAGAACTATTTTGTATGTGTCGTAGTATTCTCTGTCGATATACGTTCCGTTGTTTAGAATGTTGTCATGAATGGCTTCGAAAAGGTATTCCAGGTCCTCGGTTTTCTTTGATACGCCCAGTTCCTCGCGCAGTTCACGGATTGCGGCGTTGCGGCTGATGTCGCCTGCACTGATGTGCCCGGCGCAGCTTGTGTCGAGCAAGTTCGGGTTGTTCTCTTTGAGGTGGCTCCTGAGCTGGAAAAGAATCCTGCCTTTGGAGTCGAACGCCCAGACGTGAATCGTACGGTGCCAAAGCCCTTTAGCGTGGACTTCTGTTCTTCCGCGGGAAAAACCTGCCGGTGTGCCGTCGCTGTTTAAAATGTCGATTTGTTCTTCTGGCATGCTGCCGCCTGTGTTTAAGGATTCTTTGATGAATATAGCAATGAAATGTGCGGGGCGATGAGCTCGAGAATGGTAAAATTATAGATTTGAAATGTATTAATCATTTTTTATTATTAATCCGATATAAATAATCTATTAGACATTATCAATTGGCGGTTCTAAATTTGCGTGCGAAAAAAAAAGAGGATGTTTTATGAAAAAGGTTTTTAAAATAATCTGCATGATTGCTACCACCATTGCTACGATGACCGCGTTTACCGCCTGCGATGCTTCTAATGCGTGCTCTTACGATGGATCCACCCATAAACTTTACTGTTCAGAAGAGACTTACTCAACGATAAATATCGAAGGCCAAATTTGGATAGCAGAAAATTTGTCTGCATTCGTTCCCGACTCAAGTATCTGCTACGGCAATGACCACGCCAACTGCGAAGCCATGGGCCGACTCTACACTTGGGGGGCGGCAACAAACGGTCTTTGCCCGAAAGGCTGGACGCTCCCTTCGCAACAGGATTTCAAGAACGCTTTCGGTAGGGCCACTCCGGCAGAACTCAAAAAAGGCAGTGTATTTGGCTTGCTGTTTGCCGGGTTTCGTTATTACGACGGAAAATTCGCCGACAAAAACGCAAGTGCCAGCTTTTGGACCCGCGACAGCTATGATGATTCTAGAGCCTACCTTGTTCGCGTGACAGATTCGACTATTGCTTATGAGCACTTTAACAAGAATATCGCCGCATCCGTTCGCTGCGTAAAAAATTAATATTACAAGATGGATTGGTTAATTGATTTATTTGCAAAGCCCTCCGTAGGGCAACAAGTACTCGCGCTATCCTTGACCGCAGCCATCGGCATCATGCTGGGCAAGGTGAAGGTGAAGGGTGTGAGTCTTGGGGGAGCTGGCGCTCTTTTCGTGGGAATCCTTCTCGGTCATATCGGAATGCGGATCGAGCCCAGCGTTCTCCATTTTATGCAGGAATTCGGTCTTATCCTGTTCGTCTATACAATCGGTATGCAAGTGGGGCCTGGCTTTATGGACTCCATAAAGCGGCATGGTCTGGTGCTCAACATTCTTGCGGTGAGCATTGTCTTCTTGGGTGTTCTTGCAACCGTCCTTATTTATTTCACGACGAGCATGCACGATAACGTGCCGGTGCTGATAGGCATGCTTTGCGGTGCCGTGACAAATACACCGTCGCTCGGCGCTGCAAATTCGGCGCTTACGGCGGCGGGCGTTGATGCGTCGCTTACGGGCGTGGGCTATGCGGTGGCGTATCCGTTCGGCGTAATCGGCATTATTCTCGTGATGATTCTTGTGCGCGTGTTCTTTAGGCAAAAGCCGGAAGCCGCTGCCGCAGAATACCAAAAAGAAATTGCGGAACAGTCCAAGGAAATCATGTCGTGCACGTTGCGTGTGGATAACGTAAATCTCGTGGGTTGCAAGATCAAGGACATTCCGGGGCTGACCTCTTCGGGTGCCGTGGTGACGCGCCACGCTCGCGACCAGGTCATCAACATGCCTAAGGATGACATGACGCTAGAACTCTATGACCTGGTGCATGTTGTCGGGATGCCGGATGCGATTGAAAGCTTGCAGAAGATTATTGGCGAAAAGCAGGCAACTCCGATTACGCTCCAGAAATCAAATTTGGCGGTCAAGACGATTCTCGTGACGAACAAGAAAATCCTTGGCAAGAGCATCAAGCAGCTCGCGCTTAATGACCGCTTTGGCGTGACCGTGAGCCGTGTGACGCGTGGCGGGTTCAAGTTCACCGGGCGCCTCGATATCCGCGTGAAGTTTGCCGATAAGTTGCTTGTCGTCGGTACGCCGGATGCGATTGCTGCTGCTGCAAAAGAATTGGGGGATTCTCTCACGGCGCTGGACCATCCAGAAATTCTCCCAGCGTTCCTTGGAATTTTCCTCGGCGTAATTGTCGGAAGCATACCTGTTGCGATTCCTGGCATGCCGACTCCTTTGAAGCTAGGCCTTGCTGGTGGTCCGCTGATTGTAGCGATTATTCTCAGCCGCAAACGCAAAATGGGTCCGCTCAACTTTTTCATGGCGAATAGCGCGAACCTCATGCTGCGTGAACTCGGCATCACGATATTCCTCAGCTGCGTGGGCCTCAATGCAGGCATCAAGTTCTTTGACGTGCTCTTGAACGGCGACGGATTCTACTACATGGCGCTCTCGGCGATTATCACGTTTGTTCCGCTGATGATTGTAGCGATTGTCGGCAAGGCGGTGTGCAAGGTCAATTATCTTTCGCTTTGCGGTGTACTTGCAGGTGCAACGACGGATCCTCCGGCGCTTGCGTTTGCAAACGGTCTCAGCAATTCCGAGGCGACGAACATCGGTTACGCTTCGGTTTATCCGCTCACGATGTTGTTAAGAATCTTGAGCGGGCAGGTGCTTGCAATCCTGCTAATCTCGTGAATTTTTTATTCATTCGTTTTCCTGGTCATAACAAAGGGCGGCTCGAAAGGGCTGCCCTTTTCAGTGTAGCTGGGAGGCCGGTGAACTGCTAAATAATGTAAATAAACTTTTGTGTTAAAAAAGTGAGTAAAAGAATGCTATTGTGCAATTAATAGACTGGGAGGAAAAACAAATAAAAACCAACAATTAAGGAGAAAAAACAATGGAATTAAATGAAGAAAATCCTGTAAGTAATTATTTTCGAGACTTTGTTAAGGGCAATATGGCAAAACTGCGCCAGTTTATTGCCGCGATGCCCAAGGGCGCGGACCTGCACCATCACCTCACCGGTGCTGCCTATGCGGAAACGCTTTTTTCGATTGCTTGTGAAAACAATCTCTATGTAAATTTGGAAACGGGAAAACTTTATTCATCCATACCTGCGAATGTGGAAATCGTTCAGTTGAGTTCGAATATGGATAATTTCCATTCTGTTCGCATGTCTCTGATTGATAAATGGAGCGTAAGAAATTATCACCCTTATAAGTATCCTCTTGGTGCGGACGAGTATTTCTTCTCTTTGTTTGGGGATTTCGGCGCTGCAACAAACGAAGAATATTTGCCTGAAATAGTCCATCAATTGAAAGTTAGGGCGAAAGAAGAAAATGTACAGTATATCGAAACGATGGGTATCCGTCCTAAAGTTCCTGAATTTGCTTATCTTGATAAAGCGGATTATGATCGTTATACTGAGAAACTGACAGATTTTTGTCTACATTACAATGATAATCCCGAAGAAAACGAAAAAAAGATATTTGATTGCTTAAACGAAGTTTTGATAAAATTTATTGGCAATAAGGATTTAGATGAAGCTGTAAATAGTTATATCGTCAAGTGTATAAAAATTCTTACTCATGAATCGTTGAAAACGAATTCATTAAAAATCAAAAAAGTCATCAGAAAATTTGATACGGTAAATGTAGCGGATAATGATGATGATGTGATGATGAGGTTACAAGGATATGCGGATCGAAATAAAACGCCTCTTGATGTTTTTTGCCAGCTTTATATCGTTCATAGGGCAATGCTTTTACAAAAAAATATACCTGGATGGAAATGGGATATAATTGTCGGTTGTAATCTTGTTTCAGCTGAGAACTCCGAGAATTCGATGCTGTATTACAAGGCCCACATGATTATGTTTAAAGTCTTAAAAGAAAAACTTTTTAAGGACAATCAATCTCCTAATGTATCTCTCCATGCGGGCGAACTTACAATGGGGCTTATTCCGCCGGAACACCTCACTTACCATGTTACTGATGCCGTAGAAATAGCTGGTGCCAAAAGAATTGGACATGGCGTGGACATCGCTTTTGAACATCTTCACAAAAAAAATGGGGATGTAAACATATACGGGAATGTTCTTGAAAAAATGAAAGCGGATACGGCTCAGGAATTGAAATTAGGTAATGGTGTTCCCGTAGAAATAAATCTTACCAGCAATGAGTTTATTCTTGGTGTCAAGGATGATGCTCACCCGTTTAAGATTTACAAGGATAGCGGAATACCGATAATCATATCCACCGATGACCCGGGCATTCTTCGTACATCACTCACGGAAGAGTATACGCTTGCGGCATACAGATATGATTTGAGTTATGAAGATTTAAAGCAGATTGTGTATAACAGTGTCCAATACAGTTTCCTTTCTGATGACGAGAAGTATGGTAATCCTACTACGGGTATTTGCGGCTTAAAGGCGAAAGTAGATCAAAAATTTGATGATTTTGAAAACTATATAAAAAATATAATTCCGAAAATGCCCTAACCCGGTTCTTCACAATCCTAAAAATAAATCTACTTAATAGAAATTTGGGGCGGCTCGAAAGGGCTGCCCTTTTCATATGCTACAAGTCCATTTCTTTCCAACTGATGAATTTTTGATTTTCTCCACGGTAAGAATCGCTGCCTCCGTAAACTACTTTTGTGTCGGAAAGCGAAATCCCTGAGACTTCGGAGAATTTTTTTAAACCGTCGTAGAATTTTTGATTTTTTGTTTCGCCAGATTTTATTTCAATGGCCTCTAATTTGCCGTCGGTTTCACGAAGTAGATCTACTTCATTTTGGTTTGTGTCTCGCCAAAAATAAAGTTGTGGCTCCTCGCCTTTGAATAGGGCCGCTTTCATAAGTTCTATGACGATTAAGTTTTCGAAAATAGCTCCGCGCAAATTGCTTTCTTGCAGTTGTTCCCGATTGAAAATGTTTAACAAATTGCATAGCAGGCCTGTATCGCAAAAATAAATTTTGGAAGATTTGATGATCCGTTTTGAAAAGTTTTTATAGTAGGGGGGCAATCGCAGTAGTACAAAACTTGCTTCAAGAATTGAAATCCAGGAATTTGCGGTCACGACAGAAATTCCCGCATCTTTGGCCAGCGAAGCCACGTTTAAAACGGAGCCTACATTTGCGGCACAGAGCTTGAGGAATCGCTTAAATGCGGTCATGTCAATTATGTTTCGTAATAAACGAACGTCACGTTCGACGTATGTCTGCAAGTATGATGTAAAATATTCTTTGGCTGTAATTTTCTTGTCGTATAGTCTTGGATAGCAACCTTTGAGCAGGACTTCGTCAAGGTCGTTGGGTAGTATGTTGGTAGCTTGCAGTTCTGCAATGGAAAAGGGAAAGAGCTTTAGAACACTGGTGCGACCGGCTAGGCTTTGTGAAATGCGTTCCATTAACAGAAAATTATGGGAGCCTGATAAAATGAATTGTCCGCATTCATCGCGAGAATCAACGATTGTTTGCAAATAGGAAAATAAATCTGGGACACGTTGTGCTTCGTCAATGATGCATTTTGTCCCGCAGTTTTTTAGGAATCCTCGTGGGTCATTTTCGGCAAGTTGTCGGATGTCGGGATCTTCTAATGAAACGTATTTGTAGTCTGCGAAACACGATTTCAGCAGTGTAGATTTGCCGCTTTGCCGTGGTCCGGTCAATGTGACCACGGGAAATTTACTAGCCATGTCCAAAATTGTGCCTGAAATCGCTCTTTTTATCATAATTGCCCTTTTTTCTTTAAATATAGCCTATTTTTATGAAAAAGTGATAATCTATTTTATGAAAATCATATAATAAACTTTATGAAATTCATAAAATATAATGGAAATCTATCAAAATAATGAAAAAAGGACTTTCGGGTAAGACCTTTGAAAAATAAAGCAAAAAAAGGTAGTCTTGAGACTACCTTTTTCTAAACATTTAGAGAGCGTTTACTTTTGCGAGGCTTTCTTCGTGTCCATGTGCGCATAGATGCCGGCGAGGATTGTTCCGCTGATGGAATGGTAGGCGCAGCTGATGGCGCACGGCACGACGCAGAGGGCGGCTTCCGGGTGGAGCGCGAGATTTTCTGGGTTCGCGAAGAATGCACCGGCGAGGACTGTTGCCATGCCTGCGTTCTGCACGCCGACTTCGATGGAAATGGTGCGCTTCTTGGCCGTGTTGAACTTGAACAAACGACCGACGCTGTAGCCGAGCACGTAACCGAGGCCGTTATGCAGGAATACGACGGCAAGGATGAGTGCGATAAGCCCAAAGCCGTTTGCGAAAAGTTGCGGACGCACGGTCACGATGACGCCACCGACGATTAATGCGAGGCCGATAACGCTCACGGCGGGCATGTTGGACTGGAATTCCTTGAAGCCAGCGCGCTTGCCGAAGAAATAGTTGCAGGTGAAGCCGATCGCAATCGGGAAAACGGTCACGTAAAGGATGTTGAGGAACATGCCTACAGCGTTCACTTCGATGCTCGTGTCGGCAAGCCAAAGTACCAAGAGCGGAGTCATGAGCGGGGCGAGGAGCGTGCTTGCCATGGTCATGCTCACGGAGTAGGTCACGTCGCCTTTAGCCAAGAAACTCATGACGTTGCTCGAAACGCCACCCGGGCAGCAACCGACGAGAATAATGCCGATGGCCAAATACGGGTCAAGCCCGAAGACCTTCGTGAGCGTGAATGCGACGAGCGGCATAATGGTGTATTGCGCGACTGCACCGAGGAATATGTCGGCGGGGCGTTTCATCAAGTTGCGGACGTCGTCCATCGTAATGGTGAGACCCATGCTGAGCATGATGATGCCGAGAATGATGGAACTCGTGTTGCCGTGAACCCAGCCGAAGAGCGTGGGGATGAAAAACGCGATGATCGCACATGCGATGACGAAAAGCGATGTGTATGTCGATAAAAAGCGGCTAACAGCCCGAATTAAATTAAGCATGGCTTATTCCTTTTTTACGTGTCTAAAATATAGGCATATATGCGGGATGTGGCTATATAAAAATGGTCACTCCGGAATGGTTCGACAAGCTCACCGACCTTAATCCGGGATGACAAAAGCGCTTGGAACGCCATAAAAAACACGGCGCTGTTTTGCGGCACCGTGCAGAATTTACTTGTGAAATCGCGGCTTTCTCAGTTGCAGATTACACTTTTTCAAGTGCCTGCGTGAGGTCGGCGATGATGTCTTCGACGTTTTCGATACCGACACTGAAGCGAATCAAGTCCGGTGCAACACCTGCTTCGATAAGCTGTTCGTCGCTGAGCTGACGGTGCGTGTGGCTTGCCGGGTGCAGCACGCAGCTGCGGGCGTCGGCCACGTGGGTCACGATGCAAATCATCTTGAGACTGTCCATGAACTGGATGGACTTTTCACGGCCGCCCTTGATACCGAACGTGAGAACGCCGCACGGGAGGCCGCCCTTGAACTGCTTCTGGGCGAGTTCATAGTACTTGTCGCCTTCGAGACCAGCGTAGTTGACCCAAGCGACCTTCGGATGGTTCTTGAGGAACTTGGCGCAAGCGAGAGCGTTTTCGCAGTGGCGCGGCATGCGGAGGTGCAATGTTTCGAGACCCACGTTCAGGAGGAATGCGTTCTGCGGAGACTGGATGGAACCGAAGTCGCGCATGAGCTGTGCGGTAGCCTTCGTGATGTAGGCGCCCTTGCCGAAAGCCTTCGTGTAGGCGAGGCCGTGGTAGCTCGGATCCGGTTCGGTGAGGCCCTTGAAACGGTCGTGATTAGCTTCCCAGTCGAAGTTACCGCTATCAACGATGCAGCCACCGACTGCCATGGCGTGGCCGTCCATGTACTTGGTCGTGGAATGGGTTACAATGTCAACGCCGAATTCAATCGGGCGGCAGAGAATCGGGGTCGGGAACGTGTTGTCCACAATCATCGGAACGCCGTGCTTGTGGGCGATGTCGGCGAAGCGCTTGAGGTCGAGCACCTTGCCGGCCGGGTTGGCGACCGTTTCGCCGAAGAAGCACTTGGTGTTCGGGCGGAAGGCCTTCTCGATTTCTTCGTCGGAGGCGTCCTGGTCCACGAACGTGCATTCGATGCCAAGCTTCTTCATCGTAACGGAGAAGAGGTTGCTCGTACCGCCGTAAATAGCGGAAGTGCTGATGAAGTGGTCGCCCGCTTCGCAAATGTTAAAGACGGCGTAGAAGTTGGCTGCCTGACCGGAGCTCGTAAGCATGGCTGCGACACCACCTTCGAGCGCGGCAATCTTATTGGCGACAGCGTCGTTCGTCGGGTTCTGCTTGAACGTGGTGCTCTGGTAGATGGGGAGAACGCGCGGTTCGCCGTTTTTCGGCTGCCAACCGCCCTGAATGCAAAGAGTTTCGATCTTGGACATTTTTAGAATCCTTTATAAATTATTTATGGCTTGTAATATAGTTAGATTCTATAGCGTGGTCTAGTAAAAAGAATTTCAAAGATGGATGAATGTCAGAAAGTATGAGTGAAATTAGGGAAAAGTTATAGATGGTAATAGTTTGAAACTATAATATATTCTCTTGAGGGAAGGCGACTCCTGAAATTGTCCAGAGGCGATAACTGCAGGCTTTTAACCTTTTTCTATCTTTGCGCCTGATGAAAACCGCTCCGACTACAGCTCCCGAATCTTCTGCAAATGGCTCTCGCGGCCTCGCTCTTTGGCACTTGCTTGCTATAGCGACGATTGCGTTCTGGGGCACGAGTTTTGTGAGCACGAAGGTGCTGTTGAATCACGGCTTTTCGGCGGTGCAGATTTTTACGCTACGTTTTGTGGTGACGTACTTGTTGTTGCTTGCAATGACTCATAAAAAGTTCCGTTGCGAAAACTGGAAGCACGAACTGGTCTTGTGCTTGTGCGGGCTAACGGGTTGCACGCTTTACTTTTGGGCGGAGAATACGGCGCTTACGATTTCGCCGTCGAGCAATGTGTCGCTGATTGTCTGCACGAATCCGCTTTTGACGATGATTTTTGGCGGGCTTATTTACAAGAGCGAACGCCTTTGCAAGCGGCAGATTCTCGGATGCGTGATTACGTTCATCGGCATGGTGCTCGTGGTGCTGAATGGAAAGTTTATTCTGAAACTTTCGCCGGTGGGCGATTTGCTCGCATTCAGTTCGGCATGCATGTGGACGATTTATTCATTGATTGTACGTCCTCTGAATGAAAAATATTCTACGTTGTTTATAACGCGAAAGATGTTCTTTTATGGAGCGCTTTCATCGATTATCATTATGCTGGGCGAATCGGCTTTTGCTCCAAATGCAGCGGGTGCTGGGCATTTTCTTGGAGTTCCATGGCAAAATTTCGCGGAACCGGTCGTTTCGCTCAACTTCCTTTGCCTTACGGTGTTCTCATCGCTGTTCGGATACCTCATTTGGAATAAGGTGCTGAAACAGCTCGGGACGGTCCTCGCTAGCAACTACATTTATGCGATTCCGCTCGTGACGATTATTACGGCGGTGATTGCGCTTGGTGAACATATTACAGTTGTCGCGATTGCCGGTGCGGTCGCCATTGTTGCGGGCATGGTCCTTGCGGAGTGGAAGCCTCGGGGATGACAATGCCCCGAATTGTTTACTATATTTTTCGTAGGTAATGCCTTATGCGGTAAAACGCTGTATCGTGTCGCCGTAGATGCGATATAAGAGAATCCCGTGAAAGCCGGGAACGGTCTCGCCGCTGTAAGGGAGGACGAAACCAGCATAAACCAATGCTTGCCGCAAAGGCGGGTGTGAAGGGGCTGGAAGTAGATTGATCCCCGAGCCAGAAGAACTGTAAGGCACAACAGGCGCTTTGCGTCATGGATTGTTAAACGGTGCGAAAGACATCGCTTTGCATAGCCACGCGATTGCGTGGGTGTTTGACTGCATGTATTCATTCATGCAGCCGCTATTACGTTCGCATGTTCGCGGCCGTGCTGTTGACGAGCGTTTTTTCTTTTTCCGAAGAGTTTATTCAAGATTTAGGCGAGTCCTCGGTTTACGGAACGGGTAGCGCGAAAAAGACTTTGCAGGCGTTGTCAAGCTATGCCGAGATTCTGCCCGAAGCGTGGGAAGGCCGTGGACTTTCGGCGGCTGAAGTTTTGGCGGCGCTTCCGGGCGTGCAATATACTCGTCAGGGCGGCGTCGGGAGTTTCCAGACGGTGAGCATTCGCGGAGTTTCGGCGAAAAACATTGTCGTTTGCATGGACGGGATTCCGCTGAACGATGCGTCGGGCGGTGCGGTCGATTTCGGTTCGATTGACTTGAACCAGATTGAAAAGATTGAAGTCTATAAAGATCGCGTGCCCGCGAAGTTTGGTGGTCGCGGAATTGGCGGGGCAATCAACTTTGTGACTAAAGGGGCGAAACCTGCCGAAGCGATTCTAAAGCCTGACGAAAAAAAGACGGCTCGCATTCTTCTGAGCTATGGCAGCCACAACACATGGGAAGCCTCGACGCAGATGCTTTCGCGATTGACGGACAGTGTTTCGGTGAGTGCGTCTTTGTCGGCAAGGCACAGCGATAACGATTACGAATTTGAAAGCCAGAATGGGACTCCGTACAATCCCGATGATGATTTTACGGACACACGTAGAAATGCGGAATTTACGGAATATTCTGGGCTTGCCAAAGCACGCGTTTTGCATGCGAATGGCGTGTTTTCGACGCTGAATTTTAACTTTAGCCGCTCGGAAGGCGGAAATCCGGGGCGAGATGATGCTCAGACTGCGGTGGCTGGCTACAAAGGCGAATTTGCGCAAGCGACTTACCGTGCGGAACTACCGCAGTTGCAGGGCTGGCTTTGGTTGGAATTTTTGCTGACGGGCAAGTTCGAAAAAGCTGAGTCGCATTCTTATTATCCGCTTGACCATATTGGGTATGCGTCTTCGACAATGCAAGTTTACGGCACAGCTGGTTACAGTATTGTACCAGAAATTGTTGCGAATTATTCGGATGACCGATTCGAAGCAAATGTGCGTTTGTCTTATGATGCGGCTTATTATTCAAAACGCGGTACGTCATCGGGCAAATGGAATCTTACCCGGTATTCGACAAATGTTTCTGGCGATGTTTCATACGAAATCTATAAAAACTTGTTCGTAGGCGGCGAGTCGTCGGCATCATTCACCAAAGACGATATTCACGGTGGAAAATTTGTGCAACCCGCTTCTTTGCTGGACTTAAAAACGGAAGAAACGAACAATTTTTCATGGACGGGACGAGGCTTTGTGCGTTACGACGCCCCGAATTCACGCTATGGCGGAAATTTGAGCTTTGGACGTTTTGTTCGTGCTCCGCAGCTGATGGAACTTTATGGCGTTTATCCAGGAATGCTCTCGAATCCGGATTTGAAAGATGAAACGGCTTTGCGTTTTGAAGTGGGCGGTTACTACATGATTCCGAAAAGCAGTACCGCAATCCGTGCGACTTATTTTGAAACGTTTTTGGATAATGGCATTTATTGGATGATTAGCGGAGGCTTTGTGAAGCCGCTGAATGTCGGGAAATCGCATGTGCGTGGATTAGAAGCGGAACTGGAAAGCAAACCGAAAAAATGGCTTTCCGTGATTTTACGGGCTACATTCCAGGATGCCGAAGACCGTAGCAAAGAAAAACACTATAACGGTAAACAACTTCCGAATGAACCTGCGCGTTCGTATTACGCCGAAGCCCGCTTTGATCTGCCGTACCATTTTGATTTTACGTGGACTTCGGAATACCGCACCGATATTTATGATGACCGGGCGAATCGCATCAAGCAGCCCGCTGTAGATTTGCATCATTTCTCGCTTGGCTACACCCCTTTTGAAAAAACACGACTCGTTTTTGCGTTACGGAACCTGACGGATGAAACTTACAGAAATCCATATATTCCGTTTCCAACTCCGGGTCGAGAATACAAATTAACATTAACACAGGGGTTTTAAACCCCGCGCAGAATGGGGCTTGCAAAACTTGTAATTCACATCGTCTGCGAAAAACATAAAAAGGAACCACTATGAAAAAACTCCTCTCTCTTCTTGTGGCATCATCCTTTGCATTTTATATGCAAGCGTGCTCGGATGCTACATCCGCCGATGACGACGAAATCGATCTCGTCAGCTCGTCAAGCGATGGCGATGCAAGTTCTTCGAGCAAGGAAAAATCTTCTTCCAGCAAAAAAGTGAAGTCCTCTTCCAGCAAGAAGACGAGTTCTTCTTCCGTGAAGGCGAAGTCCTCCTCGAGCAAGAAGGTGAGTTCTTCTTCCGTGAAGGCGAAATCCTCTTCCAGCAAGAAGGTGAGCTCTTCTTCCGTGAAGGCGAAATCCTCCTCGAGTGTGGCAAAGTCTTCTTCCAGCGTCGCAAAATCCTCCTCCAGCGTGGCAAAATCTTCTTCTAGCGTCGTAATCTCTTCTTCCAGCGAAGAAGTGGTGACGACGTATGTGTTCGGATCGGATTATACAACGGGCGAACTCCGCTGGATTGTTGATGGCAAAATTTCTGCAAAATCGATCCAGTTGAATCAGGATTCCAAGGTTATCAGCGCCGGTGAAAATATCTTTGTCCTTGAAAGATACGGTGCTGACAATATTGTATTAATCGACCAGAAGGGTCAAAAAATTAAGTGGCAGCAGTCCTTTGAAACGAACGATAACCCGAGCGATGTCGTGAAGGCAAGCGATACCGAAGTTTGGGTGGGCTTGGAAGGCCCGAACAAGATTGTGAAGGTTGCTGTTGCGGATGGCAAGGTGACCAAGACCATCAAGACGGATGACTTCGCAAAGGCAGAAGGACAATTTGCAAACGTCGTCGATCTCGAAGTGAGCGGCGATACGTTGTTCGCTCTGTTCCGCCGTGCCGTGGCTGGCTGGCCGGCAGGTTATCCGGATCCGGGTCTCCTCGCTATGTACAAGCTCAATGACGGCACTTTGCTCGATACGATTAGGCTTGCAAAGGTGGACCCGTCGGCAATGGCTTTTGTTAATGGTAAACTCTATGTGGCCTCCGCTGGCCAGTACGACGCATCGGGAGCGACACTTGCTGATGATACTCGCGGTATCGAAGTTGTCGATTTTGCCAAAAAAGCTTCTACGACTGTTGTAGATGGCACGAAACTCGGTGGCGGAATCTCATCGTTTGCTGTTGATGCCAAGAACGGCATTGCCTATGCCGCTATTTACAAGAACTATGGCGATGTGCCGCTTGTTCAAGTGGACCTTTCTGCAAAGACGGTGACGTCCATTGCTGGCGTGAGCGATGTTGAAGGCAGCCTTGCTTTTGATGCGGCGACAAGCTCCCTTTATATTGGAGACCGCGTCTATGGTAGCGAAGCGGTTTATGTATATAAGGCTGGTAAGGTGAGCAAGCTTGAAACTGCTGCTGGCGTTCTCCCGCCGTACAGCATTACTATCATGAAATAATGCGTTTCGTCATTCTGAGGGCGTAGCCCGAAGACAACTCAGAAGGCGAGCGTTGCAAAAATGACCATGCTCATTTTTATAACCGAGCCAAAGAGTTGGGGCTTTAGCCCAATCCAGTGAAATCTTGATTTGCAATATCGGGACTTTACTGGATCCTGCTCCTACGAACCTAAGAATTGTAAGCCAACAAGTGGGCTACAATTCTATATCCCCTTACAGGGTCGGGATGACGAACTGAGCTGACAATACGTTTAGTTCGAGGCGGCTATTCCTAGCCGCCTTATTTTGTATATTAAAATAATATTAATGCATCAACATCATGTTTACTTAGTTCGCATTGCTAATTAGATTGGAGATGATTATGAAGAAAATATTTTTGCTATTTGCTGTTTGTCTTTCCTTTTCTTTTGGTAATGACTTTTGCGTTTTTGATGCAAATGGCAATTGTGTATCCAATCTGCACGATATGCGTGAAGCGCAGAATGTTTTTCAAGAAAAAAGCTTTAAAAAGTATTATATAGCCTCGAAGGCGAAACCTGTTGCAGGGTTGCGTTCCTATAAATCTGTAAAACCAACGAAATCTAGCGGTCATAAGAGATGGTACGAAGTAGATTGGAATCAAGGAATGATACTTTGTCCTGAAAAAGAATTTAATACGGGTGATGGAATGTGGATTGTAAACGGCTCTGCACGAATGGATTCCAAGAATTGTCTTTATGTAGATGGCTCTCCTTATACAAGGAGTATTCTTGTTCTTTATGCACGAAATCTGAACGATTTAACTGATGCAGACTCTAGCTGGATTCTTGTAAACCAGACGATTGTAGAATTGGCTGGAAAAACGTTTAAAATATGGGACTCGTATTCTTACGATCCTAAAAAAACAAAAATTCGAGATGTTACTTTTAAGCAAGATTTAATTGTTGATAAAACAGAACTTAGAATACGCGACGCCATTTGGCTTCGTCAATATGTATCAGAGTTGAGAAAATTACGAGATGTTCCTGAGTATAACTCATTTTGGGGGCGGCATAATTATGCTTTTTACCCTACGAAAGATACTTTGGAAATATTGGATTATCCAGCTCCTAGCGATGGCCGATTGACTTTAATACGTTCTATGCAGGATCGTTTAGAAATGACATGGACGGGTGCTATATTGAAAAAATCGTTAGATGCTGAAAAAAATCAAAACTATTTTACGCAACCTTCTGTTGAAAATTTACAAGGAGCATACGATTCTTTTGTTGATGTTTTAGATACAGCAGCGAATGGATATCGTTATCCATCAAAAGATGAATGGTTTGTACTGCAGAGAGGAGGTGCCGCTACAATATTTGCTTGGGGAAACGATCCAGATGAAAAAAAATTGAGCCGTTATATGGATATAAATTGTTCAGAGGGGAGAATGGGCGTTTATACTGTAAGAATGTTTGCTCCTAATGGTTATGGATTGTATGATGTTTATGGAAATGCTGAAGGGAATGTGATTAACTTTATGGGTTCCGAATATAGCTATGGCCCTATTTGTAATGATTATGATGTTTCTACTCGTTTGCCTCCAGTGTGTGTGTTTATGAAGAAATACGCGTGCACCAAAATAGATTTAAAGTCTGTAAATCACGACCTTCCTTATGTAAAGACATTTAAGGGTATGCGTCTAGTTCGCAAACTAGAATAATGCCAAAAATTTTGGATAAAAAATATTCGCGTGTTTGTTTCTTGTTAACTGAATTCTGGACTAATTCGAGGCGGCTATTCCTAGCCGCCTTATTTTGTACAGCATCATGCGCGGACTTACGGAGAGATCGCGGCCTGCGGCACTCATGTTGCCGTCGTGACGGCGGAGCGCTTCGCTCAGGATTTCTCGTTCGTAGCTGTCCATCAGCGTGGCGAGAGGGCTGTTGCCTTCGGGGAGTACGGACGTGCCGGAGGTGACGTCGGTCTGTAACGTAGGCGGCAAGTCGTAAGCGTTGATGCATACGTCCGTGGTGGCAAGGCACGCATGTTCGATGCAGTTCTCGAGTTCGCGGACGTTGCCCGGCCAGTGGTAGCTCATGAGCATGTCGATGGCGGGCGTGCTTAACCGTAAAATTTTCTTGCCGTATTTCAAGTTCATCTTTTCGATGAAATGGTCCGCTAAAAGTAAAATGTCCGTCTTGCGTTGAACCAGTTCGGGGAGCGAAATCTGGAAAATGTTCAGGCGGTAGTAAAGGTCTTCGCGGAAGGAACCTTGCTGCATCATGGTTTCGAGATTCTTGCCGGTGCTGGCGATGAGACGCACGTTGGAGGGCTGGACGATGTTGCTCCCGAGGCGTCTGAAACTTTGTTCCTGGATGAACTGCAAAAGTTTGACTTGCGATGAAATGGACAAGTCCGCGATTTCGTCTAGAAATAGGGTGCCGCCGTTCGCCTGTTCGGCCTTGCCGATGTGCCTGTTGGTGGCTCCAGTGAACGCTCCGCGTTCGAAGCCGAAAAGTTCGCTTTCAAACGAGTTGGCGCCTTCGGTGAGCGCATCGCAGTTTAGCGCAATAAAGGGAAATTCTCTGCGTTCCGAAAGTTCGTGGATGCTCCGGGCGACATATTCCTTGCCGGTTCCGGCCCTACCGCGAATGAGGACTGTGGCGTTCGTGGGGGCGATTTGACGCACGAGTTTGCTCACTTCGCGCATTTCACGCGTGTTTCCGATGAGTTCACCTGGAATGCCTTCGATGATGTTGCGGATTTTTTTGCATTCCGTCTCGTGGAGTGCCTCTACGGATTCGAAATTCTCTCTTAAAATCCCCTGAATGCTCTCTAGAAGTTCGCTACGCTTGCGAACCTTTTGGATTTTCTCGACAATGGCCGCGAAAGTCGTGTTTTCAAGGGCTTCTATATCCATTTTTTTTAGGGGCGTCTCTGTTGCTGCGCCGAGCCGTCTTTGCGACCCGACGCAGCTCTAGGAGAGATGAACGGTGTTAATATAGCAAATAATTGTTGTGTTGTTTTACAAAAGTGTAATAAATTGATTAATTTTTACAAAAATGTAATAAAATGGGCGAAAAATAGGCGATTTTGTACAGTGCAAAGCTCAATTTTCGTTGCTAATTTTGTTGCAACTAAACAAAAGGTCGGTAATAAAGCCGTTTGCCGTCATCCTGAACGAAGTGAAGGATCCAGAAAATTGTAGAACAGCACTGGATGCTTCGTTTTTCTCAGCATGACGTGTGGGTAATAACTTTTAAAAAAGACTGGTAAAAAATGAACAATAGTCGTAATAAGGCCATCTACGATATCGCAACAGCTCCGGTGAGTGCTGTGATGCCTGCAGCTCCTGCGAACGTCGATTTCTATGGCGAAGACGTTTTCAACGCCGACGCCATGCGCACTTATCTCCCGAAGGACATTTGTGAGAAGTTGCTTGCAACGATCGACGAAGGGATTGCGTTGGACCCGAGTATTGCCGGCGATGTCGCTCACGCCATGAAACGTTGGGCCATGGATCGCGGCGCAACGCATTTTACGCACTGGTTCCAGCCTTTGACGGGTTCGACTGCCGAGAAACACGACAGCTTCCTTGAACCGTCCGGTTGCAAGGCGATTATGACGTTCAGCGGCAAGAACCTGATTGTCGGTGAACCGGATGCTTCGAGTTTCCCGAGCGGTGGACTCCGTTCTACGTTCGAAGCTCGCGGCTATACGGCCTGGGATCCGACTTCTCCTGCGTTCATCAAGCGTCACGGTAATGGTGCCACGCTCTGCATTCCGACGGCGTTCTGCAGCTATACGGGCGAAGCGCTTGACAAGAAAACCCCGCTTCTCCGCAGCTTGCAGGCTCTTTCGAAGTCGACTCGCCGCCTCATGACTTGCTTCAAGGCCGGTCCGAAAAAGACTACCGTTACGCTTGGCGCCGAACAGGAATATTTCCTCATCGACAAGAGATTTTATCTGCAACGTCCGGACTTGTATCAAGCCGGTCGCACGATTTTCGGTGCAACGCCTGCGAAGCACCAGCAAATGAATGACCATTACTTCGGCAGCATCCCGAGCCGCATCTTGAACTTTATGAACGATGTGGAAAAGGAACTGTGGAAGCTTGGCATTCCTGCTAAGACCCGCCACAACGAAGTGGCTCCGGCTCAGTTCGAACTTGCTCCGCTCTTTGAAGAAGTGAACCTCGCTTGCGACCACAACATGCTCGTGATGGAAACGCTCCGCAACGTGGCGGACCGCTACGGTCTTGTTTGCCTGTTGCACGAAAAGCCGTTTGCCGGCGTGAACGGTTCCGGCAAGCATAACAACTGGAGCCTTTCTTACGGCAAGGGTAACTTGCTCAATCCGGGCAAGGACCCGCACCAGAACGCGGTATTCCTCACTGCGATTTGCGCGATTATGTATGCTGTCGATACACATGCCGATTTGCTCCGCATGACTTGCGCCGGTGCCGGTAACGACCATCGTCTTGGCGCCCACGAAGCTCCTCCGGCAATCATTTCCATTTACCTCGGGGATCAGCTCACCGACGTGATTGAACAGCTCGAACAAGGCGTGCCCAAATCCAGCAAGCAAGCTGGCGCCATGAAGCTCGGTTCCGATATGCTCCCGCCGCTCCCGCGTGACGCAACGGACCGCAACAGAACATCTCCGTTTGCGTTTACGGGCAACAAGTTCGAGTTCCGTGCTCCGGGTTCTAGCCAAAGCTGTTCAGAACCGAACGTCGTCTTGAATACAATCGTAGCCGAAGCGTTTGACATGATTTCGGAACAACTCGAAAAGCTGGACGACAAGAATTTCCACACGGGTCTACAGAAGATTCTGCAAAAGATCGTGAAGGAACACAAACGCATTTTGTACAACGGAAACGGCTATACCGAAGAATGGGTGAAGGAAGCCGAAAAACGCGGCCTCCCGAATATCCGCACTTCGATGGAAGCTTTGCAGGCTTTGACGAAGGAAGAAAACATTGCCCTCTTCGAAAAGTATGGCGTGATGAACCGAGCCGAAATGGTTTCTCGTTACGAAGTGAACAGCGAAGATTACCACAAGCGTATTCACATCGAAGGTGAAATCGCCCGCGACATGGCAAAGAACATTATCTTGCCGAAGGTCGTGGAAGCTTATTCCAAGGCTCTCAAGACGAATGAGATGGCTTTGAATCAAGGTTTCCCGGGACTTGACGGTTACGCCAAGAGCATTGGCGAGGGCATGACTCGTTTGATCGCTGCGATTGAGACGATGGAAAAATCGCTCGGTGGACTCCATGAAGGCATCGTCGACGCGATTGCCGCCCTCCGCAAGGAAGTGGACGGCCTCGAAAAAATCGTGCCCGATGAACTCTGGCCCTTACCGAAGTATAGAGAGATGCTTTTCATATATTAGTCATTGGTCAGTCGTTATTTGTTGATTGTTGTTGGCTAATTGAAAAGCCGCAGGGATGAACTGCGGCTTTTCTTGTAATCGTGATTTTTATCTACCAATAACTAGTCGTTTCGCATTGTGCCTTAGAACTTGAACAGCATGCCGAAACGCATCTGGCCGTCGCGAACGCCGTCTGCGCGGCCTACGTTCTTGATGGTTGCCCAGTCAAACTGCAAAACGTCGGAGAGCATCACGCCCACGCCAAAATCGACTTCGTTACGCTTGCCCACGCGGTCGTACAGATAACCTAAACGAAGAGCAATGGTGTTGGAATAAATGAACTCCGTACCGAAGTTGAATACGCCCTGGAGGAATGAATTGACGTTTTGGTCATCGGGCTTGACGATCGATTTCCAGCAAGCGATGTAGAACGGTTCCGGATCGCCGTTGTCGTCGTCAGACACGACTTCGCGGTTGTAGTCGAATGCGACTGTCCACTTGTAGTCGGCCATGCTGAGAATTTCATAAGAGAGTCCGAAACGCCAGGTCAACGGAATTGGGTCTTCGATCGTCTTATCGACGTAATAGACGCTCGGACCGATGTTGGCGAGAACCAACGCGATGTTCAGCTTCGGGACGAGGAAGTTTTTCTTCAAGACACCGATATCGAATGCATAGCCGAACGTGGTCGCTTCTTCTTCGCCTGCAGCGGCGCCGGAACTCAAGTCGGAGTAGAAGAACTTGATGGAGAGACCGAGGCCCCAGTCGTTCGGGAAGCGCGTGCCGTAGCTGATACCGCCGACGATTTCGGAACTGTTGTAGGCCACGAGGTCTTCGGCGTCCAAATCACCAGAAACGACTGTCGAACCGAACGAAACGAAATTCACGGAAAAACCGAGCGTTCCCCAGTCGTTCAGCGGAATCGTCATGCCTCCAAAGAGATGGTAAAGGTCCGGGATGTTGAGAACCGGCAAAAGTTTCTCGTAGAAGGCCGTGAGCTGGTAATCGGCGTCTTTGTATTGTTCCATGCCGTTCGCCGTGCTGAACCAGACGTCGTTTCCTTCGGGAAGGACTGCCCAGACCTTGTTTGTCGAAAGGCCGTTGCCTTCGTGGTAGTGCGTCCATTCGTCGTCACGCTTGGTGACCGTTGGGTCTTCCTTGGAGCTGCGTTCGAGTTCGGCCTTACGTCCGCTGGCGGTTGCGTAGTCCGGCATGTGACGCCATACGCCGAGGTCCGTTGCAATCCAGATGGCGCCCTTGCGGTCTACGGAAACGTCGTTCACGTTGTTGTTTGCAAATTGCACCTGTTCCCACTTGCGGAGCGTAAAGTGCGAGAGACCGCCCTTGTGGGTTGCCCAAATGTGACCGGAGCTATCGACGGCGAGTGCGGTCGGGGAGAGGTCCATGATGCCGTCTTCTTGGTTGAACAGGCTCCAGCGGTCCTTGTCGTTTGCGCTTTTCTTCGGGGTGAGGCGTGCCACGCCTGCGCCATCGACTGCCACGAAAAGTTCCTTGCGGTTTTCGGACCAGACAAGGGCGTTGATTTTTTGGCTCGGGAGAACCTTGCCCTTCTGTTCGAAGGCTCCGTTGCGATAGACGAAAAGTCCGTTGTCCGTTCCGATCCAGAGTGAGGCGCCTTGCTTGGCGAGTGCCGTCACGCGGCGTTCGCCGAGTTCCTTATCGAAGGTTTTCCAGCCCTTGCCGTCAAAACGGAAAAGTCCCTTGGGGGTTCCGACCCAGAGTTTTTCGGTAAGGCTTTCGTAGAGAATGGCGGTGATGGTGTCCTTCACGACCAGGTCCCAGGGCATTTTGACTTCGACCACGTGTGATTCGTCGTCGGCGTTCTTCACGTCATTGAAAGCTTTTACGATGCGGGTGTATTCGTCGAGTCCTCGTTCTGTGCCAACATAGGTTCGAACGGCGTCTTTAATCTTTGCGTTGCCTTGCAAGGTGACGGAGTAGTAGTTCACCCACTGTTCGCCGTCGAACTTGAGAATGCCTTGCGTAGTGCCCGCCCAAAGTTCGCTCTTGTCGAAAAATCCGTTCTTGCTGCGGGATGCCATGTGGGTGAAGAAAGGAGTCTTTTTAGCGTCAGCGCTATAGGAACTGCGCCATTCGTCGGCGAGAGGTCCGAATGCAAGACCGGCCGGGTTGTAGTACATGGCGGTTGCATCGTCGGCTAGGGCAGCTCCGACTTCGCCCATACCGAGCTGGCGGGCGCCAACCGGCATTTGAAGGGTGATAATTGCCGAACCTGCAGCGAGTGATATGGCAGGCGCCAAAAGGATAGCAGATAATAATGACTTACGCAAGTTGCCTCCAATCCGGGATGTTATAGGTGTTTCCGTGTGTCGGAATCACAGCTTTCCATCCGGATTTACTCGGGTTTTCCCAGGGCTGCTTCGGTAAAAGCCTACAGTCACAGCCTAAAACATAGGGGGGTAAAATTTCCGCGTGATTGCGAATCTGTTCGCGGGTGATGAAATTTTCTTCGCTGACGAATTTACAATAATTCTTGCCTTTGGGACCAATCTCTATTCTGTAAGTGGCAATGCCAACTTTGTCCCCTTCGTCAATTGTCTTGATTGTTTCTTCGAGCGTCCGGTTCCATTGCTCGATGTAAGATTGCCTTTGTTCCGGTGTGAGGTCCTGCGTCTCGAGCCATGCCCTGATGGATGCTTCGGAAGGTTTCACGGCGGTAATCGTTTCGCGTGCGGGGCGCCCGATGGCGGCGTATTGCCCCGATACGTCGATGACCGGTTTGGGTTCCTCTTTTTCGTCTGAATTGCGCGTGCCTACGTAGATGCCGATGCCGGCGAGCACGATGGACAGTAGCACAATCGCAATGACGATGATGATTGATAGCATATTTAAATCCGTTTACGATAAATCTTTACTCTCAAAAACTAGCATTTTCTATTTTATAAGATAGGAGATATTATGCTAAAATTAAAGTTTTTTCTTGTGTTACTTGCCTGTAGTGTTGTCTGGGCGGTTCCTTTCAAGGTCGAAATTGTCAAGAATGGTGATGGAGAGCCTATCCGTGCGGGCCAACTGATCAAAGTTCATTACAAAGGATACCTGGCGACGGACAGCGTAACGGTAAACCAGGCGGCTACAGATTCTACTGTTGAAGCTCCTTATTTTGCGAATTCTTACTATAGCGGTTCGCCCCTCGAATTCACTATTGGCGTAGGTCAGGTGATTGAAGGCTGGGACAAGGGTCTCGTGGGCATGAAGGTGGGCGAAATCCGCAAGCTCTCCGTGCCGTCGGTGATGGCGTATGGCGATAACTCTCTCGAAGGCATCCCGGCGAACAGCGACTTGATGTTCGTTGTTGAACTTGTTCATGCAGACAAACCGCTCGAAGCAGACAAATTCCCTGCGGACGTGGAAAAGCTCAAGTGGCGCGACATGGGCCGTGGGCTCAAGGTCTATGACGAGAAGGCCGGCAGCGGCAAGTTGAATGCTGCAGGTAACATAATCAAGGTTCATTATACAGGCTGGCTTTTGTCGGGCCGCAAGTTCGGCAGTTCCAAGGATCTGGGCAAACCGCTTGAAACGATTATGGGCGCCGGCAAGATGATCAAGGGCTGGGAAACGGGTCTCGAAGGCATGCGCGAAGGTGGCGTGCGCTGGTTGCGCGTTTCGCCTGCGATGGGCTATGGCGCTACGGCGTTCTCGATGATTCCGCCGAATTCCACGCTCGTGTTCCGCGTCGAGATGGTTTCGACGGATGTGGACCCGGAACTCGCGCAGAAAATGGACTTTTTCCCGGATACGACGCTCCTCAAGTACGAGAACGGCCCCGAAGGTTTGCGTTATGCTATCGTGAAGGCGGGCGAGGGCGAACCGGCTCGTTCCGGGCACCGTGCCATCGTGCATTATACAGGATGGATGGTGAACGGCTACAAGTTCGACAGTTCCCGCGATCGCGGTCAGCCGTTTGCGTTTGAACTCGGTTCAGGCAACGTAATCCGTGGCTGGGAACTCGGCGTGCAGGGCATGCTCCCCGGCGAAAAGAGAATCCTCGTGGTGCCGCCTGGCCTTGGCTATGGCAGCCGCGGCGCAGGCCCGATTCCTGGCGGCGCAACGCTCATCTTCGCTGTGGAATACCTCGGGGAAGAGTAAGTTAGAACGCCCGCTGTGCGGGCTGTAGACGATAGACGACAACCAATAAAGGTGAGAGACGCGACCAACGAAGTTGGGCATGGCCGAGCCGATTGGTTGGGACTTGAGTGAAACGAAAGTCCAAAGGGGCGTCTTCGGCGCAGTAGGAAGTAGGCTGTTGGAATACGTCATCCTGAACGGCATTAGCCGTGAAGACAACTCAGAAGGCGAGCGTTGCAAAAATGAGTTTACTCATTTTTATAATCGAGCCAAAGAGTTGGGGCTTTAGCCCAATCCAGTGAAGTCTTGGTTATATAGACAAGTCCGCCGTGTGCGGACTTTTTTTGTGGGAGGGGAGGTGTATTTGTATAAACTGCATTGGTTTTAAATAAATTAATTAGTGCAATGAAAAACAAAAAATTGTGAAATAGCCATTTTTTACGTAAAAAACGATGAAAAACTTTTATTATTGACGTAATTTTTGTGACAAAGTAAGCACTTTTCTTTGAAAAAGCACATTTTCACACCCCGCGTGGGGTCGGTTTCTTGATAAAACGCCCTTTTTTCTACGAAAAAGAAGACGAAATGGGGAAAAAAGTCAAAAATGTTTTATACAACGTAAAATTTTTACGTAAAAACGCCAAAAACTAGGCTGAATTGACGTAAATTTCGCCATTTTCCCCAAAAACACCTTTTTTCGCATTTATAACTAACCACCAACCACTGCGCCTTCGGCGCCGCCCATTGACAAAAAATCCATACCAAATGTTTACATGGTTCGGTAAATGTGCTATGTTTTAAATATTTTATGATTGATGGTTACTTTTTCTGACATAGCGGACTACCGCGACTTCTTGAAGGAATTCTACGACAGGCGCAAGGTCGAGATGCCCTTCTACAGCTACCGCATGATGGGTGATAAGCTAGGGCTTGACTCCAGCTATCTCTATCGGGTATTGCAAAAAAAGCAGCATCTGCCTGCTCATGCATTACCTGCGGCTAAGGAAATCCTTGCGCTGGCTGGTCGCGAGGCCGAATACTTCGACCTCCTCTATTCTGCTGCTGTCAGCAAGGATAAGACCAAGCGCGAAGAACTGATGGCGAAAGCCCTCTCGCTCCGTGACGTGGAGCGTCATTCTTTGCAAGCCGCCGAACTTAAACTTCTCGAAAACTGGTGGATTCCTGCGGTACGCGCCTACCTGGAATTGAACGGTGGGGTGGTGAACGTCAAGCGTATCGCCAAGGATATCTGTCCGCCGATTACCGAGGAGCAGGCTCTCGAAGCTATTGAAACTTTGAAGGAGGTCGGTCTCGTCAAAAAGCTTGCGTCGGGTAAGCTTGCGTTGACCGAGGCTCACTTGACTGTCGGGGGACCCGAAAAGGCCAAGGCCGTGCGCAATTTCCAGCGCCAGGTCCTGAGTCTGGCGAGCGACGCGCTCGAGAATATCCCCGTCAACGAACGCAATATTTCTACACTGACCCTTTCTGTAGACCAATCCTGCTTCGAGGATCTCGGTGACATGTTGAGGGAATTCCGCCGCTTAGTCCAGAAAAGAGTTGACGGAGCCAAGAATCCTGATCGTGTTATGCAGCTTTCTATGGCATTTTATCCAGTGGCCCGTAAAGGAGGGACTACGGAAAATACTATAATAATAGGGGAAGGTGCAGGAGATAAGAAATGATAAAACAGGCGTGGACATATAGTTTGGCGGCATTGGCCTTCTGCTATGTCGCCTGCGATAGCGGTCAAACCGCTGGATCGTCGATGGAAACGGAAAACTCCATCGCGGTACTTGTTCAATTGGCCGATGGCACGCCTGCTGCAAGTATGGAAGTTCTTGTTCGCCCGGAATCTTACTTGTCCGGTGCTTCTGATCTTGGGTCGGACTCCCTTTACCAGTTGCGTTTTGAGACGGATGAGAAAGGTCGGGTTGTTCTGACGGATGTTCCGTCGGGTTCCTATGTGATTGAAGCTCGTAGCGATGTCAAGAATTTGAAGGGTTTCGAGAAGATTGCTTATGTTGAAGCCGATACGACGACTCCTCTTACGGTTGAGGTCTCGGAGCCGAGCAAGGTATCCGGTCATGTCGGACTTCCACAGTTAATCCGCCGTTCGGCGACTGTTTCTGTGCAGGGCTTGGACTACCAGGTCCCGATGGATTCTACCGGTTACTTTGAATTCGAATCGCTGCCGAACGGTAATGTCGAGATTGTCGCTTTTGTAAATGATGAAGAAAAAGATTCTATCACGGAATATGGCCGAATTGCGATGAACGTCGGTGGGCAGTCCGGCGAAGGCGAACTTTATCTTGGCGACTCCGCATACGTCAAGAAATACTTTGTATTTGATGACTTCGAGAATGGTATCGCCTCTTGGGTACCTACGGCGTCCAAGAATGGTGAAGTCAAGGTGAATGCTGATTCTGCCGGGTTTGGTCGTAAAGGGCTTGTTGCGCATTTTGTATGTAAACGGGACTCTGCTGCTGAATGGGATTGGGCTCTCATTGGTCGAGAACTCGGTGGCTTTGTGGATATGAGCGAACTGGATTCCATCAGGTTCTGGGCTCGTGGTTCTGTAAAGTCTCGGATTTCATTCGCATTTGACGTGCTCGTGAATACCGATTCCGTGACAAGTGCGGACAATATAAAATCGTGGCGCCATTTTGAAGTGGATACGGCTTGGACTCGCTATACTGTGGTCCCGTCAGAATTGGATACTGCGGATAGCAATGGCGGAAACGTCGGTTGGGATGCTGTCAAGAAACGTGTGACAAAGATTAGCATCTTTGGTGCCATGGGTACTGAAGTCTGGGTTGATGATATTGAGGTCTTTGGTTACGGTATATTTGACCCGTATGCGCCAGTTTCAAAGAAAAGCGCTTTGAAAAAGAGCGATTCTAAGAAAAAAGATTAGTTTTATCCATTGTGGACATTTTATCCATGAGACCTACGGTTTACCGTAGGTTTTTTTGATGTCTAGAGATAGATTTATAAATAGCGGGCTTGCGATGTTTGGTTAGTCCGAAGGAGTGTTCATGAAACTACTTAAAAATTTAACGATGTTTGGGCTGCTGGCTGGTTTTGGTGTAAGTGCGCTTGCAGACAACCCGATTTCGACTTATCATTACTTGGCGGATCCCGGTGCCGCAGCCGATGATGAATACTTCTACATCATCACGGACTCCGATGACCCGGCGCCAGCCAATTCTGACGGCTACAAGATTTACGCCCTTTATGCATTCCGCAGCAAGGATATGCAGAACTGGACCGACTTCGGCATCATTTACGATGCCCGCAAGGTGAACGGCATTAACGACATTTGGGCTTCTGGCATTGCGGTGCATAACGGTACGTTCTATATCGTGTTCCCGGATGGCGGTGGCGGCGGTATCGGCTACATCAAGGCGCCTGCTATCGATGGACCGTGGGCGAACGCTGTGGGCCAGGGCAAGGACAAACTTGTCGGTGGCCGTGGCATCATCGGATGCGATGGCGTTTCTTGGTGCTTTGACCCGGGCATTTTTATTGACGACGACGGCACGACCTACGTGACGTGGGGCGGTGGCGAAGGTACTAGTCGCCCGAATACGGACAACTTTGATATCGTCAAGCTGAATGATGCCAAGGATGCTCCGGTGGGCAACGGTTCTCATGTGAAGGTGAACAACTTGCCGACTCGCAAGATGCTTGAAGCTTCTTACATCCACAAGCACGGGAACAATTACTATTTCTCTTACAGTACAGGTTGGCAGCAGGGTGCCCCGACGATTGACTATGGCATGTCGAACAACGTCATGGGCCCTTACACCTGGAAGGGTACGATTCTCGGTGACCCGAGCATGAACGGCAGGAGCGTCAACGGCAACAATAACCACCACGGTATTGCCGAATTCAAGGGACATTCTTACGTTGTTTATCATGATCGCCGTATCGCGAAGGGCCACAATGGCCTTGAAAAGATTCCTGCTGATGATGGCAGGCCGAATCCGAACGAAGGTTACCACCGCAGCGTTTCTGTGGATGAAATGTTCTACAATGCCGATGGTACGATTCAGACCGTGAAGGTGACCGACGAAGGCCCGAAGCAGATTGAAAACTTCGATCCGTATGATTGGTATCCGGCGCTGACCAGTTCCAAGCAGAAGGGCATTCGCAGCCGTTCCAACTTTGTTTTGGGCAAGAAGGCCGAACATGTCATGCTTCCGCTTTCTTCCAAGGAATCCTGGCTTCGCGTGTCCGGTGTTGACTTCGGGACTGCCGCGACTGGCTTCACGGTGGAAGCGGCAAGCACGGCGGACAACAACAAGATTGAAATCCATACCGGTTCTGCATCGGGTACGCTCGCCGGTACTTGTACTCTCAAGAATACGGGCGACAAGAGCAAATACGTCGAGAACAAGTGCGAAGTGGAAGGTCTAAAGGGTGTTGTGGCTCAGTTGTTCCTTGTGTTCAAGGGCGACAAGGATTCTACCATGGCAATCAAGGCGTGGGGTTTCGAAGGCAGCGGCACGACTCCAGCTGAACCGCAAAAACCGTTTGGCGGCAAGTCTTGGGCTATTCCAGGCAAGATTGAGGCTGAAAACTTTGACGAACCGGGTTCTGGTCGTGGCAGCGAGATTGCGTCATATAACGAAAGCGATGCCGAGGACCATGGCGCCGAAAGCAACGATGGCAAGAGCTACCGCGAAGGCACGGGCGTTGACATTTACAAGAAAGGGACTGGCTACGTCGTAGGTTACAACCAGGCTGGTGAATGGTTGGAATACACAGTGAACGTCGCAAAAGAAGGCGACTATACGATGTTTGCCGCTGTGGCTTCTGGCGGTACGAGCGGGAGCTTCAAGCTGTCTATCGACGACAAGGACATCACCGAAGAAATTGCGGTTCCGAAGAACGAGGGCGAAGACAACTTCGATGATTACAGCAAGGTGAAAGCGAACGTGAAGCTCGCTGCTGGCGAACATATCCTCCGCTTTACCGTAACCGGTGACTGGATGGACATTGACTACATCCAGTTTGCAGAGGGCAAGGACGCCAAGGATCCGGACGAAGGTCAACAGGTGGGAATGAAACAGTTTGTTCGTATGAATGCGACTGCAACCGCGACATTTGACGTGTTCGATTTGACCGGAAAGAAAGTGACAAGCTTTACGGCTCGCAACATGACCGAAGCGAAGAAACTCTGGCGCGAAAACGCTCAGGCTCAGAAGCATGGACTTAGCCTCATTCGCAACCGCAGCAGTGGAGCAATTGCGAAGGTCAAGACAACTCGCTAGTTTTCATAAACACACTCCATCCAAGAAAAACTCCCCGGAAGGGGAGTTTTTCTTTTCTAGAGAATGATTAAGAATAAAAAAAGTTAATGTCGTTTTTGGTGATTCAACCGAACGGCAAAACCACTTTCAAATCGAACAATTGTCGGGGTATGGAATTCATCAGCAGAATTTTCGTGCCATGTGCCACTGCGAATGAAATTGCCATTCATGTCGAACGCTTGAAATTTTGTTCCCGATAAAGTCACACGCTGCACAGGAGATTTCAGGGCTGTTGTTGAACCCTTTGCAAAGTCTGCACCGCATTGGCGAACCGTATCGATAAGACTACAAACATTGTAATTATCATAGATGCAGAGTGATGAAACTGGATTTATTTTACCTGCGTATTCTGTGAACTCTCCATTAGCATTTCTCATCAAAGTGTAAACGGCGTTGGAAAAAGGAAATTTTTTATCAGGCGGAAAGCTGCCGCCATACATGCTTTTTATTTTCTGCACTATATAGTGAATCGTCGAATCTGCTTCTGCTGCGGATCCTTGGAAAACGCCGGCTGGCTGCAAACGATTGAACTCTTCAATAATGAGATCCTCTATATAGAGAGTCCCTATCAAACTATCGCATTCTGTTTTTGAAAAACATAATTGGAAAAATGATATTTGATTGTCGAAAAGGAATACCATGATTGCCGAATCCGAGGGAGCAATATAAGCGCTATAATGTTTATTCAAACTGAGATTTTTCACCGGAGGGTTAATCAACGACACCTTTGACAGGTCTAGACCGCGTCCTTTAAACAAGTCGATTTCCATCGCGGGATACATCATGTCAAGTGTTTTGTAAGGAATAACCTCGCATTCTTGTGCATGAGACAAAATCACCATGTATACGCATGTCGCGAATGTCAAAATGAATTTTCTCATAAATCCTTCATGCTAACGGTTAGGTTGTTTGGAATAGGGTTGAAGTCCACATGATATAACTTGGCATACTGGTTAACTGATGGCTTCCAGCCACCATGTTGTCAATATACATTCTTTTTCCATGGGCATGCTGAATTAATTTGAATCCTTGAGCAATGAGGGGGTATTCTACAGCATTGTTGTCTGTTTTGGCACGCCACGTAAAATCACCGTTTATATGCATCACAGTTTCTTGACCTGGCTCCTTAAACTTAACGCTTGATCGAGAAAGTCAGAACGACTCGCTAGTTTTTCCTAAAACACATCCATCCAAAAAAGGCTCCTCGAACGAGGAGCCTTTTTTAGAGAATGGTTAAATCTTGCATTCTTGAGCATGCAATTTTTTAAAATCCACCTATGCTTGCTACGGTTAGGTTATTTTGAGGCGCTTGGATCGGATTGAAATCGACGTGATATAACTTGGCATATTGGTGTACAGAGATTTTATCGGCATAGATTTTCCCATAGAACACCTTTCTCGACTGGGCGATAATCACTTCTGCATTTGGTGCAATAATATTCCCGGCCACCATGTTGTCGATATACATTTTGGTTCCATGTATATGTTGAATTATTTTGAATCCTTGAGCAATAGTGGCGTAATCCTCAGCATTGTGATTCGTTTTGGCCCGCCACGTAAAATCACCATTTATATGCATCACTGTTTCTTGACCTGGGTTTGTAAATTCGATTTTTGAACCTGGATCCAGTTGGATGGTTCCGATGTAAAATGTTCCAGGAGGAATCCTAAGTGTTGCATTTGCTTCGGATTTCAGAAAAGAATAGTAGCCTGGCGTCAGTTCATAAGTATTCCATGATTCAGCAACGAACTGATAATTAGATTGATTTGAGTAATCAACTAAATTATAATCTGGTGGCATGTAGTTGTTATTCCAGGATTCTTCTGTTAACATTGAAATTCCACCATCTATAGTTGAACCGTTTTGTAGGTAAATGTCGTCTACACTAGAATTCTCCACAAGGTAAATACCACCTTTCACACGGGTGTCGCTACGAAGGAGAACTTTACCTTTAGAATATATGTCGCCAACAGTAGCACGGGCTCCCACTTTAACGGCAAAATCTCCATTGCTATTTTCTGCAGCTGAGGCAATATTGCAGAATCCGGTTGGCGTACTTTCGTTGTTGCAGACAACGCCATCGTTATAACTTAATTCGGATAGTGCGTAAAGAGTCACGTTCGGAGTGTTTTGCGGTAATATATTATTATCCTTGATGTAAACATCCGTTTCGTTAACGTCTTTGATTCCATCTTTATTGATATCTTCTTCTCCGTCGCTTTTCCCGTCATCATCGGAATCGTAATCTTTCTCTGCTCGAATTCCATCGCCATCAATATCGGTAAAAACTTCATTTTGTACACCATAATCTGTAAATTTTGACGATGTTTCCGAATACTTTTCACGAATCGTGTATGACATGATTTCTATTTTATCCGGAATATCGTCTAGGTCATAATCCGTATTGTATTCCCTACTTGCTGCTGCAAATTGACAGTATTCTTCAAAATCAAGTTTCCCATCTTTGTTTGTATCATGATCCCAATTATAATGATATGTGCCAAATCGATAGTATTCATCAAAATCTATAAGGCCATCATTATCGGCGTCTTTAATTTCTTTTTGATCCATGATACCATTGTTATTCGAGTCTTCATAAAGCACCGACAATCTAGCTTTATTTGAAGGGTCTTTTAATTTTTTTATAATAAAGATTTGTTCAAAAGTATTACCTACTGTTGTCCATGCTATAGTTCCATTATTATCCGTATTAAGGAATCGAAATACGTATGTCCCATCAATTATTGTGTATGCATTAAGTACCATAAAATGGTTGTTATTCTTAACAATGATTGGGTGTTCTTGATTCAATTCATCAACAATCTTTTGTTTAAGATCGAATGTTCCTCGGGGAACGTGGTATGCCATATAGTTTTGATCATACCATTCAATATCTGAATTGTTTATGTTCAATGCCCATGCAAGGAGTTGATTTCCGTCAAATCTACCCTCCCCTTTATTGCCATGCGGAAAAGCGTCTAGAATTGGATTTGAAAAAGGTATCGGTTGGTTATTTTTATCTAATCTTAAATTATTATAGTAGAACTTTATTTCGTCTTGCGTCAGGTTTCCAAAATAGTAATGGTTTAATTCTGCTGTTACAACTGCCCAGCATCGGGAACTTTCTTCCGCATCCCAATCGTAATGTTTTGGATCGGAGAACCGGCGGTTGCCAAATTGATCCCAATATCCCGAAGTGTTGTGCGGTTTGTCCCATTCGGCATCAATAATGCGTTCACCCCATTTGAGGTCGAGCATGTACGAGTCCTTACGAGCCGCAAGTGCGTCAATGTCCAATTTTTTTAACGGCTGGTGGTTGGCATCCAACACAAGAACCTTAAAGGAGCCATAAAAATCGTAAGGAATATTAGAATCTTCGTTTGTATGCCCTTGTTCGAATTCAGCTACGTCAAAATCTTTGGGTTCCACAATCCACAGGTAGTCCCCTTGTTCTAGGAATACTGAAAGATTTAGTTTGTCTGTATATTCATGAAGCACTAAACTTTTGTCATTTGCGTTCAAGATGGTGACTTTGTAAGATCTTGCTTTTGCGGCTGAATTCCAAGCCAGAACAGTCGCTTCTCCGCTGCGTTTGTAAAAGGAAGAACTGTCATTAAAGGCGAACTGTTCGGCGAACGGCCATTGATTAAGCGGCAAACCGACCATTTTTTCGCGGAATTTGTCCCAGCTGATAATGGAATCGTTGTCTGCTTTGATAATCGCGCGGAAGAAATCGCCCTTGTAATAAGGAGAAACCGGTCCTAGGACTGGATCTTCCGACGTGTTGAAGAACTGTTCTGGATCAATTATTCTGTTTTCAGCTTGAAGTGAATCCGCAAAATTGCCCCGAGCCCCCCAGACAATGTAGTCCAATGGCACTGAATCTTGGTAAAGGACAAATTCGCCGACCTTCCCGAAAGAAAGTTCTGAAATACTAGTTACAGCGCTATCGCTAGTGCAGTTCGAAACAGGACCGTTACACACTCGCAAAGTGGATTTTGCGTCAATAGTCAAATCGCCAAGGGGGTAAATTTCGCCTGAAGCGTCCTTGATTTTCACGCCGTTCAGGGAGATAGGTGTATCGCCATAGTTTTGGAGTTGTACCCAGGTGGACACGGTGTCGGCGGTTTCGGGCCGAATTCCGATAAACCGAAGTTTTGGAGTTTCAGGCGGGGGGTCGATTTGGGGCAACTGTAATCCTACGATTTGGTTGTCCCCTGCGAAAACTTCATAAGTTACCGCTTCCGCGAATACACTGCCGGGATAATCGGGTTGGTTTTCCTTATGGAGCGATCCCCAACCTGAACGACGGATTCCGATGCTAATACCGTCTGCATTGGGGATGGTGCCTTGACCGAGAACCGAAATTCCGACTTTCAGAACCGCTGTTGTGTTGTCTATTTGTTCCAATTGCGCAGACATCCCTTCCAGGTAGAATAAATCTAGGACAAGATTGTCTGTTGGTTGTTTTTTCAGATAGTACTTGACTTGTACATTGTTATATTGTTGCCCCGAATTGTTGATGATGCGCATTCGCAGGCCTAGAATGTCGTTGTTCGTAGGCTGTTCATCCTTCACTTCAACCCGGAAGGACTCGCTAGACCAAGCAAAACAGGCTAGAAACAATAAACAACAAAAAAATAAATGAATGTAAGTTTTCATTCCTACTCTTTTTTTTAACAACCGCTACTAAACGTAACTTATTGTCTAGACAAAAGTTATATATTAATCATTTTTTTCGTTGTTTTAACAGACAACGAAAGCGAAAAGCTGATTTTAGGACGCTTCCCCCTCGCGATTCATAGCCTTTCATTGATTTTTTATCCATAATAGATATGGCTGAGCCGGGGCTTTTCTGAGCCTTCGAAGATAGTTTTATGAAAAAGAGATGGACTCACGGTGTATGGTCGGTCCTAAGGAGTGAACAATGAGACTACTTAAGAGCGTTACGATGTTTGGTTTGGTGGCGTGCTTTGGGGGAAGCGCTTTAGCCGATAACCCGATTTCAAGTTATCATTATCTAGCGGATCCGGGTGCCGCTTCTGACGATACGTATTTCTACGTCATCACGGACTCTGACGACCCGGCTGTAGCGAACGCCAATGGCTACGACATCAAGGCCCTTTACGGTTTCCGTACGAAGGATATGAAGAACTGGACCGACTTCGGCATCATTTACGATGCCCGCAAGGTCGATGGAATTGGCGACATATGGGCTTCCGGTATTGCGGTGAACCCGAACGACCACAGACTTTACATTGTGTTCCCGGATGGCGGCGGCGGCGGTGTCGGCCTTATCGGTGCAGATAGCATTGCGGGCCCGTGGTCTAACCCAGTTTCTGGCAACAAGAAACTCATCAACAACTGGGGTGGTGGATTAGCGGACTGCGATGGTATCGGTTGGTGTTTTGACCCGGCGATTTTCTTCGATGACGACGGCACGGGCTACTTCACGTTCGGTGGTGGCGAAAGCAATAGCCGCCCGGCAGCCAATAACAACAATAATATCTTCAATATTTACAAGTTCAATAAGGATATGAAGGGCTTCGATGTGAGCTCCAAGACCCAGCTGAAAATCGGCGGGCCGAAGGCGATGGAAGCGTCTTACATCCATAAGTACAAAGGCAACTATTACCTCTCTTACAGTACGGCTGACTTGCGCATTGCATACGGCATGTCCAAGAATCCGATGGGCCCTTACGAATACAAGGGAATCTTCATGGGGAACCCGAACATTGGCGGCCAGAATATCAACGCCAATAACAACAACCACCATGGCATTGCAGAATTCAAGGGGCACTGGTATGTGGCTTACCATGACCGTCGTATCGCGAATGGTTATGACGGTCTCGAAAAGATTCCTGCCGAAGACGGCCGTGCGAATCCGAATCCGGCTTATCACCGCAGCGTGAGTGTTGATGAATTTACTTACAATGCCGACGGGACTATGAAGGAACTGACCTTCACGAAGGAAGGCCCGAAGCAGATTGAAAACTTCGATCCTTATGACTGGTATCCGGCGCTCACGAGTTCCAAGCAGAAGGGCATCCGCAGCCGTTCCAACTGGAGTCCTGGCAAGGTCTCTGAACATTTGCTGCTCCCGCTTTCGACCAAGGAATCCTGGATTCGCGTGAGTGGAGTTGATTTCGGTACTGCGGCGACGGGCTTCACGGTTCAGGCCGGTAGCACTGCTGACGACAACAAGATTGAAATTCACACGGGTTCTGCTACGGGTACGCTTGCGGGCTCTTGCACTCTCAAGAATACTGGCAACAAGAATACGTTTTCTGAAACCAAGTGCGATGTGGAAGGTCTCAAGGGTATCGTGGATCAGTTGTTCCTCGTTTTCAAGGGCTCTAAGGATTCTACCATGGCGATCAAGGCTTGGGGATTCGAAGGTAGCGGTTCTACTCCGCCCACTCCGCAGGTTCCGTATGATAGCGTCGCGGTAAAACTCCCAGCAAAGATTGAAGCAGAAAAGTTTGACCATCCGGGTGTCGGTCGCGGTGGCGATGTCGATTCTTATAGCGATTCCGAAGGTGCGAACCAGGGCGATGCCAAGTTCCGTATGGATGATGGCGTTGACATTGTGTTGCTTGATTCTGCCGACGTCTCTAAGGGCATGGCGGTTGGCTACACGGCTGCCGGCGAATGGCTTGAATATACGGTCGATGTCCCGGAAGACGGTGATTATGCCATCAAGGCTTCTGCATCGACTGGCATGGAAAATGGTGCTAGCTTCTGCTTCTTGCTCGATGGTAAAACCGCAATTGGCGATACGGTCAAGGTCGAACAGACGGGCGATGACTGGAGCGTTTATAAGGAATTTGACGGCGGCAAGGCAACGCTCACCAAGGGAACACACGTGATTCGCCTTGTGATTACGGGCGATAATGTGAACGTGGACTGGTTCTCTCTTGGCGATGTGAAACCCGATGCCATCAAGACTGGCATGAGACTTGCAATTTCGGGTTCCAAAGTGTACCGTGTGTATAACGTAAACGGAAAGCTTCTGGGAACGGTCGATATGACGGGCAAGAAGGCGAATGCCGCTTTGCTTGCAGCCGGATTCACCAAGGGCGTTTATATGCTCAAGAGTATTGACGGTCGCAAGACGTTCATGACTTCTGTCGCGAGGTAATTTAAAAAAGGACTTGTAATTTCTTATAAAGTTATATCATAAAAGAGAACGCCTTGGGAAATATTCTTAGGGTGTTTTCGTGTTTTTTTGTTGTACTCTTTTTTAAAATAAAATTGTTGTTTTCTTTGACAACGTTATTATCAAAATGTCAATGATAAAAAAAGGAAAAAAGTAGATTATTAGATAGTGAAAGGTTAAATTATACATAAGGTCGCTATGGTATTTTCCGCAAGGTAATAAAGAGTTCCTCCTAAACCACACACCCAAATGACGCCGCAAGGTGTCATTACGCCTCGGGACGAATGTCCCGAGGTGTTTTAGGTGTTAGGAATTAGAGCTTAGAACTTAGAACTAGGAAGTCGTTGTTTGAGTTTTGCAAACCAAGCAGCCTGCAAGTAGCACATTTATGAATGGAAAAAATTCTTGTTATAGAGTTTTTTCATTCATTACCAAAGTGTCAATGAAAAATTTTCCGCATTTGGGGAGCTTCTCTATCGCAGGGTATAAATTTAAGATGAACCCTCATGTATTGGGCATGGGGAACTTTATTGGGGTTAAATTTAAAATGGGAGATGTAGAATGAAGTGTATGGGTGATGCCTTGAAAGCTGCTGTTTGTGGCCTTGCTTTTACTATACCTGCTTTTGCCTCCACGGTTACGGTCAATGTCGGTGAAGAACACCAGGTTATCCGTGGTTTTGGCGGCATGGTGCATAACCAGTGGCAGAACGGCGGCGGGCTTTCCGACGCCGATGCGAAACTTGCGTTCGGAACGGGCGAGGGCACGATTGGCCTCAATACGCTCCGTATTCCCGTGTACGCCAGTTCCAATGACTTCAACAAGGAAGTCGCTGCAGCAAAATCTGCAAAGAAGTATGCTGGCGATGACTTCATCCTTTACGCGACGCCCTGGACATCGCCTTATGCAGGCGCCAATCAGCATATAAGGTCTTCGGATTATCAGAAATATGTTGATCACTTGAACAGCTTTACGGCATACATGAAAAACCAGGGGGTTCCCCTGTATGCAATTTCCATCAGCAACGAACCGGACTGGTGTGGTGAATGGGCCTGCTGGAGTGCCGATGAAATCTACAACTTCACCAAGGGTTACGCCGATCAGATGCGCAAGAACGGCACCAAGGTGATTTCGACGGAATCTTTCCGCTACGACAAGAACCTTTACAACAAGGTGCTGAACGACGCCAACGCCCTCAAGAACTGGGATATCCTCGGGGCGCACTTCTATGCGAGCCAGGCCTCTACGGGCGACGACTTTTTTGCGTATAAACTGGCCGACCAGAAGGGCATAGAACGCTGGATGACGGAACACTACACTGAAAGCCAGGGGAGCGGCAATTACTGGCGCAAGTACATGAAGACGGGCGACCAGGCGAATACGGCTGTTTACGATACGGTGCGCGCGATGGATTTGGCTTACGAAATTCATCGAGGCCTTGTCATTGGCAATTTCAACCAATATACTTGGTGGTACATCCGCCGCTGCTACGGCCTTATCATGGATAGGGACTTCGGCAACAAGCTTCAGGTTCCGCAGAACGAAATTGGCAAAATCAGTAAGCGCGGTTACGTGATGAGCCAGTTCGCTCGCTTTATCCGCCCTGGGGCTATTCGCGTGGGTGCGACCGCCAAACCCGAAGCAAACTTGTTCGCATCCGCTTACAAGAGCGCCAATGGCGATAGCGTTATCGTGGTGCTCGTGAACCGCGATTACAAAAACAACAAGACGGTGACCGTCAAGGTGCCGGGTACGAATATCTCGTCATTCCGAGTGTACACCACGAGCGAAGCGAAGAACGCTAAGGATGATGGCGAAGTGGAAGTCAAGGACGGAGCCGTCACGATTACCACGAATCCAGGTGAAACAAGCAATAAGGACTGCATCGTGACGCTCGTTGGCGTTAGCACTCCGGCTGATCCGGTACCTCGCAAGCCGTATGGTGACAAGGCTGCCGAAATCCCGGGCAAAATCGAAGCAGAAAACTTCGACGTGATGGGTTCTGGCAAGGGCAATGTCACCTACAAGGATCTCGATTCCGAAAACAAGGGCGGCAAGTATCGCGAAGATGACGGTGTGGATATCGAAGAAGGTGGCGACAACTTTGCAATCGGTTACACCCAGGCTGGCGAATGGCTGGAATACACCGTGAACGTGAAGGCTGATGGTGACTACTATGTGACTGCTCATGTCGCTTCTGGTAACGAAACATCGGCGTTTAGCCTCTCGCTTGATGACAAGGAACTCGTTGCCGAGACGAAGGCCCCGAAGACGGGCGAAGAGTGGAACGTCTATAAGGACTTGTCGCTTGGCAAGGTGAAGCTCACGAAGGGCGAACATATCCTCCGACTCTCGATAACGAGCGATTTCGTCAACGTCGATTGGCTCCGCTTTAGCACAAACGAAAATGGTGACGACTCCTCGCATACCGCTATCAAAACGAATTTCCGCATGCGGGACGTTGCCGAAACGTTTGGCGTCTATGACGTGAACGGTATGTTTATGGGCAAAGTCGAAGCCTTGGACCGCAACGATCTCCAGCGCAAGGCTAGAAGCGTGGTGCGCACGGGCGGCGTCTATATCGTTAAATCCATTCGTGGCGGCAAAACCTACCGCATCTCGGTGGCGAAGTAGGGCTTTGTATCGCATCCATTCCAATAACTAATGCCCCATACAAGAATCCATTGACAAAACATCCATAATATATGGATTCTTTTTTGGAGCTTTTTTGTCTTTTTGAAGGTAGTTTTCTAATAGGTGAACAAATGGATTAAGGAATTTTCTATGAAAATGGGTGAAAATTTGAAAAAGGTGATGGCTGTTGCAGGTGTTGCGGCTGGCTTTTCGATGTTCGCGGTCACGGACACTCTTGCTGCCCCCAATCCAAATTTCCACATTTACATCGCCTATGGTCAAAGCAACATGGCTGGCAACGGCGATATCGTGCCTGCTGAGGACCAGGCTACGGACCCCAAAAACTTTATCATGTTGGCTTCGCATAACGCAAATGCGAACCAGCGTAGCGGCAAGACCACCCAGTCCATCAAGACGGGCGAATGGTATCCGGCGATTCCCCCGATGTTCCATCCTACCGAGAATCTCTCCCCGGCGGACTACTTTGGCCGCGCGATGGTCGATTCGTTGCCGGGTGTCACCGTGGGCATTATCCCTGTGGCAATCGGTGCCGTAGCCATCAAGGCTTTCGACAAGGATCAGTACAAGGCTTACTTCAATTCTGCGGAAAGCTACATCAAGAACTGGGCCAGGGACTACGATTCCAACCCCTACCAGAGGATTGTAGATTTGGGCAAGAAGGCCAAGGAAGTGGGCGTCATCAAGGGCTTTATTTTCCACCAGGGCGAAACTGACGGCTCTGGCACGGAATGGCAGAATGCTGTTTATAAAACCTACAAGGACTTTATAACGGCTCTTGAACTGGACGAAAACGAAGTGGCTTTCGTGGCGGGCGAATTGCTCCAGGAAGGCAACAACTGCTGCGGCAGCAAGAATGGTGGCATTGCCCAGCTTAAAAGCAAGTTCAAGAAGTTCGGTTTGGCGTCTTCCAAGGGCTTGCAGGGTAACGGCAGGGATCCCTACCACTTTGGCCGTGCCGGCGTGATTGAACTGGGCAAGCGCTACTGCTCCGAAATGCTCAAACTTATCGACAAGACGATTGACCCGAACGCCCCGGCGGTGAACTTGGTGGATCCTACCAAATCGATTGTTCCTGACACGCCTCCTGAAGAATATGGCCCCTATGGCGATGCTCCTGCAAGCATTCCTGGCACGATTGAAGCCGAAAACTACAACAAGGGCGGTGCCGGCAAGGCTTATATGGACTTGAGCGAGGGTAACGAAGGTAACAAGTTCCGCAAGGATGACGTGGATGTCTATCAGCCGAACATGGGTATTGCTGTTGGTCACTGCCAGAAGACGGAATGGCTCAAATATACGGTGAAGGTGGAAGCCGATGGCGATTACGAAATTTCTGCCAACGTGGCCGGCGAAAACGGCACCGGTAGCTTTGTGCTCTACATGGACAGCGTGCGTATCGGCGACGAAATAAAGAACGAAGGGAAGGGTAAAGATTCGTATTCCGTCGTAAGCGGCGGCAAGGCTGCCTTGAAGAAAGGCGAACACGAACTGAAGCTCGAAATCACGAACGACTGGATTGATATCGACTACATCGAATTCAAGACCGTAAAGGAACCCGATGCCATCGCGAATGTTCGTTATGACATGACCGAAGCCGAAAGCAGCTTTAGCGTGTATGACATGCAGGGCCATAAACTGGGAACGTTTGATGCGAAGGGCATGCCCGAAGCGATGAACTACGTGAAGGAAAATGCGGAAATTCGTCAGCAGGCTCGGGGAGTGTTCTTTATCCGCAAGGATGGTGCAAAGTTCTACACCAAGAAGGTAGTTGTTTATGAATAACAAGGAAATGGCCGTTGTAAAGCAAATTGCTTTCTTCTTTGTGGTGGCTGTCACGCTTGGCTTGGTTTATGGGTAGGCGGCTTCGCCGCAGTAACTCCTAACTAGGAACAGGCAAACTAAAATTCGTGTGACTCCTGCAGGGCCTCGGTGTAAACCGAGGCTCTCTTTTTGTACAGTGCAGTCCTATGCTTGCGTGAAAATGCTTTTGAATAAATTGAATTGATAGACCCTTTTCTGGTCACTTTATGTACTAATTGGTAAAATGGTGCGTCGCTGGTACGTAGTCGTTTGTGCTGTAAATAAAATAATTAATTGCACCGAGAAAAATAAAAAGACTTCCCGAAATAGAAAAATCACTTCGGTTGTCCGAAGTGATTCTTTAAAAAGGTTATGAAAGTTCGAATGTTACGGGAGACTGAACTGCTTTACGAACTCCCAGCCAATTTGTGCATCACCTTCATTGTGGTCGATGTTTTGTGAACAAAGGACAACCTTAACGCCGCCTTGGCAGCTGTCGTAAGTTTCGCAACCTGCACTCGGCGTGTTCTGCTTGGGTTCGCCCGTGCAGCCGTCCAGTTCGGCCCACTTCTTGAAGGTTTCTTTTGCTCCAAGGAACGTGAGCGGCTTGCCGCTGACAATCTGAGAGAATCCGCCGTTGTAGTTCACGACGCCGTCGTTTGTACTGCGGAAGTTGAGAATCGGGTACGGACGTGCCGGGTTGCACTGGCCAGCATCCAGAACTTCTTTTGTGAGGTCGAATGCGGAAGAGGCGCCCGCAGCGACAACGTCGGCGAGGAGGCATCCTGCGTAGTTGGCCATGCCACCACCCATAGACCATCCGGCCACATAGACGCGTTTCGGATCGACGCAGGCCTGTGCGGTGAGTTCCTTGATAATGTCACGGGTGAACTGGATGTCGTCAGCGTCTGTACAGCATGGTCCGATGTTCCACGCTTGTCCCATATCCGGGCTTTGGGCTCCGTCCGGGAAGACTACGATTGCACCGTCGGCAAGAGCGGCCTTGGCGGTCTTGGATTCGTTTCTCCAGCTGTCCGCACTACCCATGATTTGGTGGTAGTTGATGAGCATCGGTGTTGGCGTGTCGCCCTTGTAACCGTTCGGGAAATCTATGATGACCTTGCGTCCGCCAACAGAAATGGACGTGTTGCTCTTGAGCGTCTTGGTGGAGCAGTCGATGACATCGGCCTTGCTGCTAGAAGAAACTGTTTCGCTGGAAGCCGGTACGACAGCCGAGGAACTAGCCGGTTCAGTCGCGCTTGATGCCGGGACAATCACTGCGCTTGACGATGTCGGGTCGGTTATTGCGCTCGATGAAGTCGGGACGCTTTCGCCCGGTTGCATTCTGATATAGACGTCAACTTCTACTTCGGACTGCATGGTGTAATTCAGGCTCTTGAAGCCTTCCTTCGAGAAGTTGAGAATCGGCATCGGGTCGCCCTCCTTGAGGAGCGTCACCTTTTCGCCGAGTTTGTAAGTGTTGTGATTCCCGTCTGCGTTGATGCGGAGGAACTTTGCGCCTCTGGCGGAACTCTTGTTCAGGTCAAAGCTTGCGGAACCATGCATGTTGTGGATGGTCTTGGAATAGGCGACCTTTCCGAGAGCGTCCATGACGGAAACGGTAATCGTCTGTGCGTTGAAGCCGGAAATGCTGATGACATTGTGGCTGAACTTAACGGAAGCCTTTGCTGCAAGCACGCTGCGCAGGGCGTCGGTTCCTGTAATGCTGAATGCCCCACTATCGGTCGTGGTTGCGTCAATGCCTGGATAGTTGGTTGATACGATTTTTACGCCGGGAAGCGGTTCTCCCAAGTTGGAGAAAACGCCACCGCTGATACTCCAAGCGAAGGACAGAGAGCTAAGTGCTGCAATCGATCCTGCAAAAGCCATGAACTTAGACATGGTCATAGCGACTCCTTTTTTGTGTTTCAAGGCTGTGCCTGTCTTAAATATAGATTGATAATGTTTTTATTAGATAAAATTATATTTTTTAAAGAGAAAAAGATGTTGTGAAATCTAAAAATTACGTAATAAAGGCTAAAAATCAAACTGTTTTTGCACGATTTATGATGTTGTCTGTAATTTTTGACGTGAGGCTTCCCAAAAAAATGTTTTTGTGAAAAAAGAAATCGTCCCGTTAGACCGGGGCGATTTTCTAAAGGGTGGATTATAAAGATGATTTCATTACGGCAGGGTGAACTGCTTGAGGAACGGCCAGCCGATATTGCCATTGCCCTGTTCGTGACCACCGCCCTGCTTGGTGCAGAGCACGACCTTCGTGCCGTCCTTGCAGTTGGAGTATTCTTCGCAATTGTCTTTGTTCTTGCTCGGGCTGCCCGTGCATCCGTTCTTTTCGGCCCAGAACTTGAAGTTTCTTTCGGCGCCGAGGAAGTTCAGACCGTCGTTGTGGCCGCTGTCGCCGCCCTGGTATTTGCAGACGTTGTCGGCCGTGCCACGGAACATGATGATGGAAATCGGGCGATCCGGATTGCACTTGGCGCTGTTGGTGGTGTTCAGGTCCATGGCTGCGGGGGCAACTGCGGCATAGATGTCTGACATGAAGCAGGCTACGTGGTTGCTCATGCCGCCACCCATCGAGAATCCGGCGGCGTATACGCGCTGTTTGTCGATGCAGGCGATGTCTTCGACGGCCTTGATCATTTCGCGAGAGAACTTGACGTCGTCATCGTCGGAGCAGCACGGACCCACGTTCCAACCCGGACCCATCTTGCGGGAGTCCGCAGACTTGGTGCCATCGGGGTACAACGAGATTACGCCTTCTTGTTCTGTAAGGGACTTGTACGTGGTGCCTTTGAACTGGTCTTCGCCATTTCCCATGACGGGGTGGTAGTCCACAAACAGCGGAACTGGCTTGTCGCCCTTGTAGGCGCTCGGAATGTACATGATGAAGGTGCGCTTCTTGCCATCGACGGTCACGCTCATGTTCTGCTTGCCGGGTTTTGCCGTCTTGCCGGAGCAATCGGCGATTTCCTGGACGACTGCGCTGCTGGAGGATTCAACTTCCGCACTGCTGGATTCCGGCTTTGATTCAGAACTTTGCGGATCGACATTGGCGCTAGAAGATTCTGGAATATTTGATTCTTCCATTTGGATGACCACGTTCTCTTCGATTTCTATTTTTGCCTGGTAAGTGGTGTTTTGGTAGCCTTCCTTTGAAAATTGCAAGGCTGGAAGAGGATCGCCATCTTTCATGAGCGTTACGGTCTTGCCGAGCTTGTAGGTGTTGCGGTTCCCGTCTCCATTGATGCGGAGGTACTTGGCGCCTTTAGCCGAGGTCTTGTTCAGGTCGATGATCATGGTCCCGTCAACACGATGTTGCGTTCTCGAAAAGGCGACCTTTCCGATAGCGTCCATTACGGAAACGGTAATGGTCTGTGCGTGGACGCCGGAAATGCTGATGACGTTGTGGTTGAAGTGGATGGTGGAGTTTTTTATCGTGCGCACGCCATGGATGCCCAATTCCCCATCGGTGATGCTGAACTTGCCGTCATCACCAGAGACTGATTCGACGCCGCCGTAGTTGAAAGAAGTGATTTTTACGCCAGCGAGCGGCTGGCCTGCTTTTGATTGAACGACTCCGCTCACGCTCCAGGCGAAAGACAATGTGCTAAGCATTGCGATTGTTCCTGCAAATGCCCTGAATTTAGACATGGTCATAACGATTCCTTTTTTTGCGCGGAAAAAATAGATTATTAGCTAGTTGCTGAAAAGGTGTGCCGTTTTTAAATATGAAAAAAATCTTTTTTTGAAATGGATTTGAAACCGTGAAAATGCGTTTAACAAGAAATCACCCCGACTGAGTCGGGGTGATTTTTAAAGGATGAATTATGAAATCAAACTTACTTCACGAAGCTTGCCGGAAGCGTGAACTGCTTGAGGAACGGCCAGCCAATGCTAGCGTCACCGTAGTCGTGACCACCGCCCTGCTTGGTGCAGAGCACAACCTTCGTGCCATCCTTGCAGTTGGAGTATTCCTGACAGCCATCGGAATTCTTGGACGGAGAGCCTTCGCAACCGTTCTTTTCGGCCCAGAACCTGAAGGTGCCTTCGGCGCCGAGGAAGTTCAAACCGTCGTTGAATCCGCTGTCGCCACCCTGGTAACGGCAGACCGGGTCATTCGTACCGCGGAAGTTGATGACAGAGATAGGACGTGACATCTTGCAAGCGGCGCTGTTGGTCTTGTTCAAGTCCATAGCTGCCGGAGCAACTGCTGCAAAGACATCGGACATCATGCAAGCCACGTGGTTACTCATACCGCCACCCATCGAGAAACCGGTTGCGTAGATACGCTGCGGGTCGATACAGGCGATTTCTTTGAGCTTATCAATCATTGCGTAAGAGAACTTGACGTCGTCGTCGTTGGAGCAGCAAGGACCGACGTTCCAGCCGTTACCCATTCCACCCGGTTTGCTGGTGCCGTCCGGGTAAAGCGTGATTACGCCTTCGGGGTCAGTCTTGGCTTTATATGGAGAACTTCCAAATTCGCCATTGCCAGAACCGCCAATCGGGTGGTAGTCAATAACGAGCGGTACGGGCTTGTCGCCCTTGTAGGCACTCGGAATGTGCATGATGAAGGTGCGCTTCTTGCCATCGACGGTCACGGACATGTTTTGCTTATCTCCGACCTTTGCTGTCTTGCCAGCGCAGTCGACGATGATCTGTTCGACCTTGGCAGAAGAGGATTCTGCAGTGGCGGAAGAGGATTCCGGCGTAGAAGCTGCGGAGCTTTCGGGCTTAACCGTTTCGCTGGAAGTAGGGTGATCGTTAGAGCCTCTTGTCATCTTGATCTGGACGCCAGTTTCGACTTCGGCCTGAGCCTGGTAGGTGGCGTTCTTGTAACCTTCCAAAGAGAACTGCAAGAACGGCAGCGGATCGCCTTCTTTCATGAGCGTCACGGTCTTGCCGAGCTGGTAGGTGCCGCGGTTGCCGTCAGCGTTGATGCGGAGGAACTTGGCGCCCTTGGCGGTGCTCTTGTTCAAGTCAACGATCATGGAACCCATGACGTTATGCTGCGTTTTGGAGAAGGCGACTTTGCCGAGAGCGTCCATGACGGAAACGGTAATTGTCTGGGCCTTGACACCAGAAATGCTGATGACGTTGTGGTTAAATCCGATGGATGCCTTTGCCATAGGCGAGCTGTGCAAAGCTTCGGACCCGTCGGCGAGGGTGAATGAACCGTCTTCAGCAGACGTGGTTTCGAATCCCGCATAGTTGAAAGATGTAATCTTGACACCGGAAAGTGCTCGGCCTGAGCCTTCTGAGGTAACAGTGCCGCTGATGCTCCACCCAAACGACAAAGAGCTCAGTAAGGCTACGGTTCCTGTGAATGCCATGAATCTAGACATGGTCATATCTACTCCTTTTTGTAGTTAAACATTCCAAACACGTTTGTTCGCCCGGTCCAACCAAACCCCATTTTGCGCCAGACCTAAACAAAATATAGATGGGTATGCCTTGGGTGTTGCGAAATGGTGTTGAGAAAAAAAATAAAGCGTTGAGAATTATTCATCACACTTTGTAAACGATAACTTACCTGTTGATAAAAAATCCATGAAAGCCATGTGTTTTCGAGGATAAAAACCACATAAATGGGATAGATTAGGGGTATAGAACTTATCCACGTCAGGTTGGAAAAGGAGTGTCTATGGGATTGTTTAGTAAAATGGCAAAATCTGCCACGTTTACGGTTTTGGTGGCTGCCGTCGTGAATTGTTTTGCGGTGACGGTCAATAACCCGATTATGTATGTCGATAGCCCGGACCCGTCCATTGTCCGCGTTGAAGATGCGTATTATATGGTCACGACGACCATGCATTTTGCTCCGGGCGTCCCCGTTTTCAAGAGTACGGATCTTGCGCAATGGCGTACGGTGGGGTATGCTTACCAGAGACTCACCGAAAATAACAACATGAACTTGAATGGCGGTCAGGATGCCTATGGCAAGGGTTCGTGGGCTTCGAGCATCCGCTACCACAAGGGTTTCTTTTACGTTTTGACGCCGTCTTACACGACGAACAAGACGCACCTTTACAAGACGGTCGATGTCGAAAACGGCCCGTGGACCGAAGTGCAGCTCCCGTTCTATCACGATCCCTCGCTCTTTTTTGACGATGACGGCACGGCTTGGGTGTTCTACGGCAGTGGCGACCAGATCAGTTACGTGCAGCTCAATGACGATGCGAGCGGCGTGAAGGCAGGCGGCAAGAGCGGCAAAGTTGGTGGCGTGAGCGTGAACCGTGTGACCGGTTCCAGCAATTACTATGTGCAGCAGGAAGGCTCGCACATGGAAAAAGTCAATGGCGAATATTACCTGTTCACGATTTCCTGGCCGGCGGGCTCCTGCCGTACCGAAATCGTCTATCGTTCCAAGAACCTTTTGGATGGCTTTACCGGACGGATCTTTTTGCAGGACAACGGTGTTGCCCAGGGTGGCATTTTCGATACGCCGGATGGCCAGTGGTACGCCCTCCTGTTCCGCGATTCTGGCCCGGTAGGCCGTATGTCCCATCTCGTTCCGATGGTCTGGAAAGACGGATGGCCGGAACCTGTGGGCGGCAACAAGAAGGCCCCTGCGACGCTCGACTTGCCTGTGACCCAGGAGCCGGGCTACGGCATGGTGACGAGTGACGACTTTGATTCGGACCAGTTGGCTCTGGAATGGCAATTCAACCATAATCCCGACGACAAGAACTGGAGCTTGACGGCGAATCCGGGACATTACCGCATTACGACGAGTCGTACGGATAGCCGTGTGCAGAATGCGAAGAATACGCTCACGCAGCGTACGTTTGGCCCCAAGTGTTCCGGCAGAACGCTGGTTGATGGCTCGGGCATGAAGGATGGCGATATCGCCGGTATTGTGGCGCTGCAAGATGACAAGGGCTTTGTCGCCCTCGCGAAAGATGGCGGAAACTACAAGGTCGTGATGTACAGCGGCAACGAGAAGGGTGACGGCCAGAAGGCGAGTGCCGCGATCTCGGATTCTAAAGTTTATTTGCGCGTCGATTTCGATTTGCCGATTGACCGCGGGACGGCCAGCTTCTACTACAGCACCGATGGAACGGAATGGAAAAAAATTGGCGACAACGTGGGACTTAGCTATTCGTTGCACATGTTTACAGGTTACCGCTTTGGTCTTTTCAACTATGCGACCAAAACGGCTGGCGGCTATGCAGACTTCGACTGGTTCAAAATCGGTACCGACTACAAGGACGAAATTTATCTGAGTTCGACCCAGGACACGACTCCTCCGACTCCGTATAACGATGTCGCGGCAAAAATTCCGGGCAAGGTCGAAGCTGAAAACTATGACGTGGGCAAGCCGAACCGCGCCTACTACGACAAGGATGGCGATAACCAGGGAGGCGCCTACCGCGAAGAATCCGTCGATATCGTGCAGCTCGATTCTGCCGACAAGTCCAAAGGTTACGCTATCGGTTATACGGGTGAAGGCGAATGGCTGCGCTATACCGTAAATGTTGCCGAAACGGGAACTTATGAAGTGAAAGTGAACATGGCGACACCATCCGAAAATGCAGGCGTCAAGCTATACATTGACGGTAAGGCCGTTGCCGATGATGTTATTGCCAAACAGAACGGGGAAAACGACTGGTCCACTTACAGTGAAGTTTCTGTCAAGACAAAGGAAATCGAAAAGGGCGAGCATGTTCTCAAAATGGAAATTGTCGGCAACAACGTGAACATCGACTGGCTGGAGTTCTGCAAAGGCGAATGCAAGACGACAAAAATTAGCGGAATGCGTTACGGCATGGACGCATCTAGGACTTACGCTGTCTATAGTTTGAACGGTGCGTTTGTCGGTCGCGTCGATGCGTCGAACAGCTTCGATGTGCGTGCAAAGGTGAACTCATTGGTGAAGCAGAGCGGAATCTACTTTGTGAAGTCCGTCAACGGCGGGCACACCCTCCGCATCTCCGTCACAAAGTAATTTTTAACTGTCACCCCGGATTTATTCCGGGGCCAGTTGTTTTCTCTTTTCTCTCGTCTTTCGTCTTTCGTCTGTAGCCGCGTAGCGGCGTTCTAATCGCCTTGACAAAACGCAACGAAAAAAAATGGCCACGCCAAATCTTTAATTCCTGTCCCAATATATTTTCTACTTAGGTGATTTGGGAAACCTCAAGGAGCAGGTATGTTTGGTAAAATGTTCAAGGCGCAATGCGCACTTTCGCTTGCCTTTTTAGCAAGTCTCTCCAGTTTTTCATTTGCAGACAACATTAATGTCAACGGTACGAACCGCAACATGCTTGTCTATGCACCGAAAAACATCGAGAAGAACCGTCCACTGATTATCCAAATGCATGGCTATAATCAGGATGCTGCTTACCAGAAAAATGCGGCCAAGTGGGAGAGCGTTGCCGATACGGGCCGTTTCGTGGTCGTGTTCCCGGATGGTCAAAACAAGGCTTGGGATACCGGTGGAGACAAGGATCTCAATTTCATCAAGGCCATCATCAACGAGATGAACAACAAGTATGGCATTGACAAAAAACGCGTGTATGTTTCAGGTTTTTCGATGGGTGGCATGATGAGTTACGTTGTCGCCAACAAAATGAGCGACCAGATTGCGGCCATTGCTCCGGTCTCTGGAGGCGGCGCTCCGAGTTCGTGCAAGCGCGCGATGCCGATTATCCATACGCACGGCACGACTGATGACGTGGTGAACTACAACAATACCGTGAATACTCTCAAGCAGTGGGTTCCTTTCAACAAGTGCTCTTCGAATTCCACGGTGACCAAGCCGTATCCGGCAAGTAAACCGGGGTCCGCCGCTTCCCTCGAAGTGTGGAGCGGTTGTTCCGACGACGTCGAAATTCGCCTGCTGACTATTGCCGGCAAGGGGCATTGGTATTCCATGGACGAGGCGGTCAGTGTCAACACGAGCGTCGAAATCTGGAATTTTGTGAAGCAGTATTCGCTGGACGGCCCCATCAATAAGCCTGCTGATACGACCAAGACGGAAACGCCAAAGGACACCAGCAGGACAACTCCTACGGACACGTCTAAAACGGTGACGCCAAAGGATACGAGCAAAACGGCAACGCCCGCAGATTCGGGAAAAACGATAGTGCCAAATGATACCAGCAAGGCGGGGCTCGTGACGACTCTGCGCTTCAACTCTAGGGAAACGTTGTTCAGCGTCTATAATCTTGCCGGGAAACTCCTCGGAATCATCGAAATTATCGAAAATGATGTGCCGAATATGTCAAAAACGATGAAAAACGCTGGCTTTGGCAAGGGTGTCTATATCCTCCGGAGCAAAAAGCGCTCGTTCATGGTACCCGTGGACCGATAACCCAAAAGTTTACGTCTCTCTCCAATCAAGAGCGGTCCCCTGAAAAGGGGACGCTTTTTTATAAAGAATTGACAACTGATTTTACATCTTCGATAAAGTATTGTAATGAAGAATATTTGAATACGGGTAACTTGCTAAAATCGCTGTTCTCTAGTGATGTTACAAATTTTTTGAGGTATTCGGTGAAGTTGGTGACGATGGTTATCAAATTCTTGTTGAGCTCGACCCATTCCCTTTTGTCGATGGTGCATTGACATTCGATATCAGGTTGCTGAACGACTACCGCTTTGGTAAAATCAATGCCGGGTAATCCTTTCTTTTCATCTGAGATTCTGCCAGATGTTTTGAATGTGAATGCGTATGGGTGTTTGATACTTGTTTGGAATGGAATGGCGAATATGGTCCCATTGCATTCGATTATGAAAGACAAGTGGGGTCTGCCTGCTTTGTTTGTGAGAATTTCCTTGTGGTCTTTATGACGGTCGAAAAATGATTGTTTTAGAAATACAGTTTGTGCCAGTTTCATTTTTTTCCTCAAAATAAAAAAAGGCCGTATTTCATATATAACGAAATACGGCTCATCCTAGACCTTTCTTTTTTATCTTAGGTGGGCTGGTCTGCCACCCTGTCATCAATAAATAATATACAAAAAGTCTGTGGAAAAGTCAATATGCTGGCATCGTTCGGGATGGCAAATTGCAATTGGCTATTAACCACTTCCTACTGCCTAGAAATTACTGGATCCTTCAGCCCTACAGGCTTCAGGATGACGTTTCTAAGCTCTAAGTTCTGCCAACTATTGTCCATCATGGATAATATGTCAAAGGAAACGAGTTATGGAGTATGAACGCTTTGCTTTTTAGGGGATATTTTATTGGGGGGATATCATTATATCTAGGAACAGGAGTGCCTATGTTTGGTTTGAAGAAAAAAGACTGTTGCAAACTTGGTGTGTTGGCAACTTTGGCTTTGGCAGGTTTGGTGAGTTCGGCTTTTGCTAGTGCCGACACTCTGGTGCTTACGCCCCCGCTGGGGTGGAACAGCTGGAATGTGTTCCACGAAAATATCAACGAAAAACAGATCAAGGAAATTGCCGATGCAATGGTCGAATCCGGCTTGAAGGATGCTGGCTACGTGTTCCTTAACCTTGACGACAACTGGATGGATACCAAGCGCGATGCTAACGGTGACCTTACGCACAATCCGAAGACATTCCCGAGCGGCATGAAGGCCATGGCCGATTACGTGCACGCGAAGGGATTGAAGTTCGGTCTTTACGGCGACCGCGGTAAACGTACTTGCCATCATTACAATAGCAATTGGCAAAGCCAAAGCGGTTCGAATGGTCACGAAGAACAGGACGCCAAGAAGTTGGCTGAATGGGGAGTTGACTACTGGAAGTACGATAACTGCGACTCTGACCCCAATACCCAGGAAAAAGATTACACCGCCATGTCCAAGGCTCTCCGCAATTCCGGACGCGATATCGTGTTCAGTATCTGCATGTGGGAATACAAGGATTGGATGCCGAAAATTGCAAACCTTTGGCGTACCACTTTCGATATCGGCCCTGAATGGATTTCGACTTCGTGGTACCGCGGCGTCTACGAAATTATCGATGCGAACAACAAGTATTGGCAGATTGCAAAGCCCGGCCACTGGAATGACCCGGACATGCTCGAAGTGGGCAACAGGGGCCTCTCTTACGAAGAACAAAGGTCTCAAATGACGATGTGGTCCATCATGGCCGCTCCCATCATGATCAGTTCCGATGTCCGTAACATGAGCAACGAGACCAAGGAACTTTATCTGAACAAGGACATGATTGCCATTAACCAGGACTCCCTGGGCGTTCAGGGACACCGCATCTCTGACAAGAACGGCAAGCAGGTTTGGACAAAGCCTTTGAAGAATGGTGATATTGCTGTGGCGCTCCTCAATAACAACGGATCTACCCAGACTGTCGAATGCAACTTTGCAGATATTGGCGTGGAAGGTGAAGTGGAGGTCCGCGATGCTTGGAAAAAGAAGGACTTGGGCGCTCTCTCCCACGTTTCTGTAGAACTTCCGGCTCACGGTTCTGCGCTGCTCCGCTTGGTTGTCAAGCCGGTTCCCCGCGGACTGTTCAAGGGTGAAGCTTTCGCCATTCCGGGCAAGATTGAAATGGAGGATTTCGACATTAACGGACTCGGCCAGGGCAACACCACCTACAGCGAAAATGATACCGAAAACCATGGCGATTCTGACTACCGCAAGGATACGGGCGTTGACTTGTACAAGAAGGCTACGGGAATCATCGTCGGCTACAACCAAGCTGGCGAATGGCTCGAATACACCGTGAAGGTTGCCAAGACGGGGATTTACTTCATGTACGCTGCCGTGGCTTCGGGCGGTACAACAGGGAGCTTCAAGCTTTCCGTGGATGGTAAGGATATTACCGAAGAAATTGCAGTCCCGGCAGCAACTACGGGTGAAAATAACTTCGATGAATACAACGAGGTCGAGGCCAAGGCAGAGCTGACCGAGGGCGAACATATTCTTCGCTTTACGGTAACCGGCGATTGGATGGATATCGACTACATCAACTTCTGCGATAAGGAAAAGTGCGAAGACAAGACGGATAGGGTTTCTGCTCGACTGGCATTGTCCGAATCCGCAAATTCGTACAACGTGTTCAGCGCAACGGGTAAGCATCTTGGCCGCATCGACTTGAACGGCATGGGTACGGCTCAGGCGCTTAAGCATGCGGGTTACGCCCGTGGCATGTACATGGTGCGTTCCGTCAAGGGTAATCAAATCTATCGTGTGAACATCGCAAAATAAAAGACTAGGGAACTTCGCTTTGGGCTATGAGCACGGAGCTAAAGCTCCTCTGGGGTCGCTTCGCTTTGAGGACGGCTTGTTTCGCAAGCCTTGGCGCATTTCTAATTACAATAACCCCATACCTTCACTGGTTTCCCGAGGATGACAGGTCGTCAGGATGACGCGTCCACTTCCTACTGCCTACTGTTTACTAACCACTAACCACTAACCACAATCCCCATGGATAAACAGTCCACAATGATTGATGTGGAATATGAAAAAAAACGCAAATCGAAGAATATTTTTTAAGTGTTGTTAGGGTGTACTATAAATAGTCATTAAGTGAGGTTAGGTATGGGCTTCAAGATGTTTGGTCAATTTGCCGCAATTTCTGCGCTTTTTATGAGCGCAGCCGTTGCAAACGCTGCTGTTCAGGCGACTTTCTATGTTGCTCCAAATGGTAGTGATTCGAACAAGGGAACAAAAGATGCTCCCTTCAAGACTATTACGCAGGCCCAGAAAGCCGTGCGCGCTATTAACGGCTCCATGACGGGCGATATCGAAGTGATTCTCCGCGACGGTACGTACCAGCTCCCTGCGACCGTGAGCTTTACTGAAGCCGATGGCGGCAAAGACGGTTTCTATGTCCGTTACAAGGCTGCTGACGGCGAAACTCCGCTTATTACGGGCGGCATTCCGATGAGTGGTTGGACCATTCACGACGAAAAGAACAACATCTGGAAAGCCGAAGGTGTCGATGCCCGTTTCCGCCAGCTTTACGTGAACAACAAGAAGGCGATTCGTGCCCGTATGCCGAATCTCAAGGACAATGGCGACCACAACTTCTTCCGTTTGAACAAAGTCGATTCTACGGGTTCTGCTTTCCTCTTGAATAGCAGCGATGTCAAATCTACCGATTGGAAGAATCCCAAGAAAGTCGAAATCCATTTGATGATTGCTTGGGCCGAAAGCATCTTGCGTCTTGACAAGATTTCGAGTCAGGGAAATACTTTCAAGTTCGAACCGCAGGATCCTGAAAGAAGCAAACTTTTCCGCCGCAAGTACCCGATGCTTGGCACCGCATTCATGAGCAATCCGCCGAAACAGCAAGTCTATTACCTCGAAAATGCATACGAATTCATCGACCAGCCGGGGGAATGGTACTTGGATGAATCGACCAACACTTTGTATTACAAGGCTCGTGAAGGCGAAAACATGGGTACGGCAAATGTCGTCGCACCGCGTGTCAACACGCTCTTCAGCATCCTTGGCAAGGATACTAAGAATAAAGTCGGCTACATGGCTTTTGAAGGCTTGACTTTCGCTCATTCGAACTATCTGCGCCCGAGTCAGGAGGGCTTCCTCGATTTGCAGGCCGGTATGTTCAACATCGAAGTGATTGCTGAAAACGGTCGCCTTGGCAGTAACAAGTTCCTCCTCTGGCGCCCGGATGCTGGTTTCCGTGTCGAAAACGCCCACCACATGAGAATCCGCAACTGCACCTTTACGCAGATGGCCGCCAATGGTCTCGACATGGTCTCCGGTACGAACGACGACTTGGTCGAAGGCAACGTGTTCTATGAAATCGGTGCAAACGGCATTATGCTTGGCAAGTTCTCTCAGGATTCTACGACTGAAATCCATATTCCGTACAATCCGACCGACAAGGATGAAATCAGCACTCGCGATACGCTCCGTTACAACCTTGTGACGAACGTGACGAACGAACACCAGGGCGCTGTGGGTATTGCCGCCGGTTATCCGCGCTATGTCGTGATTGAAAACAACGAAGTGTCTTATACAAACTATTCCGGTATTTCGGTGGGCTATGGCTGGACCAAAAAAGAGACTGCCATGACGAACAACAAAATTAACAAGAACAACATTCACCACATCTCCCGTTTGCTTTGCGACTCCGGTCCAATTTACACATTGAGCAATCAGGGGACGGGCAGCGAAATCAAGGAAAACTACCTCCACGATTACAGTGCTTCTGAATGGTCCGATTACTGGGTCTTGCCGATTTACCTCGATGAGGGTTCTAGCGGCTTTACGGTCGAAAACAACTCTTACAAGAATGCTCCGAGTGGTGTCGGTCAAAACCAACCGGGTCAGTTTACCCAAAGGAATAATGGCGGTTATATCGAGTCTGTCGCTGCCGCAGCGGGTCTCCAGGGCGAATTCAAGAACATCGGCGATCGCATCAATAACATTCCGCTAGCTGATTTCTCCAATGTCGTTCCGCAGACCGCGTTTGTTGAAAACGTGACGATTCCGGGCATGATTGAAATGGAAAATTACGATGAAGGTGGCCAGAGTGTTTCGTTCAACGACAAGGATTTTGTGAACGAAGGTAACGTCTATCGCGAAGATGGCGTGGATGTCGTTGGCCTTGGCTGCTCCGATACGCTCAACACCAAGGATTGCAAGGGCTATGCCGTGGGCTACACGCAGGCTGGTGAATGGATGGAATATACGGTGAAGGTGACCGAGGCCGGCGAATACGCATTCCTTGCGAACGTGGCTACGGGCCTCGAGGGTTCCAGCTTCCGTCTCTTCATGGATGGCAAGGCGATTAGCGATACCGTTGTGGCCCCGCAAGGTGAAGACTGGAACACTTACGTTTTTGTCGATGGAAAGACGACTGCACTTGAAGCCGGCGAACATGTGCTCCGCGTGGCGATTACGGGAACTTATCTGAATATCGACTGGATCAAGTTTGGCAAGGACAAGGATAGTCTTCTTTCTGCCAAGCCGAACGTTCGTTACGGTGTCGATGTGGGCGTTTCCCGCAGTTCTACGCTGAACGTGTTTGATGTCCGCGGACATCGTGTGGGAACGATTCGTACGATGGGAGTGCCGACGACGACTTCGGTTCTTCAGCAGATGCATGCCAAGAACTTTAAATCTGGAGTTTATTTTGTTCAAAACATAAACAAGACGTTTGGCAAAATGGTTCATGTAAAGTAAAAAACGGGGATAAGGAGTGTAATATGAAGTTGAATAAAGTATTGCCGATTGCGCTTGGACTTGGCTTTGCCGTGAGCGCATTTGCGGAAAATCCGATTATCCAGACGTACTATTCGCCGGACCCGGCCCCGGTTGTGTTTGGCGACACGGTTTGCGTCTATACCGGTAACGACGAAGGCGGTTCCTTCTTTACCATGCATGGTTGGCGTGTTTCTTGCACCACCGATATGGTGAACTGGACCGATAAAGGCGAACTTATTCTTTCGAACAAGGACTTTGGCGGCAATGCCAAGGAAAATGGTGACTGGGCCGCTCAAGTCATTCGTCGCAACGGCAAGTATTATTATTACGTGACTGTGGAATCGACTCGCGGTGGTCGCGCCATTAACGTCGCAGTGGCCGACAAGCCGGAAGGTCCGTTCAAGGATGCGCGCAACGGGCAGCATTTGGCGGGCCCGAACTGGGATTACATTGACCCGACCGTATGGATTGACGATGACGGACAAGCTTGGCTCTACTGGGGCAACCCGAAACTTTATTACGCCAAGCTCAAGGAGAACATGATTGAGTTTGATGGCCAAATTCAGGTGACCGATATGAGCCGAGGCTTTTCCCCGAGTGGAAACTCCGTCTATACCGAAGGTCCGTGGATTCACAAGCGCGACAAGAAGTATTACATGATTTACGCATCCCATGGCGTGCCCGAAAAAATTTCGTACTCCACCAGCGATTCTCCGACGGGTCCGTGGAAATGGGGTGGCATCATTATGGATCAGGGAAACAATACGGCGTTTACGAACCATTCCGGACTCATCGATTTCAAGGGACGTAGTTTCTTCTTTTATCATAACCAGAAAAACGTGAGCGGTGGCGGTTACAGCCGTTCTACTGCAGTCGAAGAATTTACCTGGAATGCAGACGGGACGATTCCGACCATCAAATCGACCGACAATGGCGTCGTGAAGCCCATCAAGAATCTGGACCCGTTTGAACGTGTCGAAGCCGAGACGAAATCTTGGGTTGGCGGCATCAATGTCGATAAGAGCGGTGGATTTACCATCATCAGGCATGTGGCAAAGCAGGGCGACAACGTTTATCTGACCAACATGGGTTCGAACTTCTATACAAAGGTTCGCTCCGTGGATATGGGCGATGGCGCAGACCGTATCATTGTTTGCACAAGAGGCAAGGCGGGCAAGATTGAACTCCATGCGGGCAAACAGGACGGCACGACTCTTGCTACCATCGATGTGCCGGCAAGTGAGAGCTGGCAAGAAAATACTTTTGACTTGAAGGATGCTGCCGGCGTTGAAGATTTGTTTTTCGTCGTCAAACAGGGCGGTTTCGATTTTGACTACTGGTACATGGAAAGTGAAAAGTCCGCTGTTCCGCAGGAACCGTTCAAGGGCGTCGCTTCAGCAGTTCCAGGCAAGATTGAAGCCGAAGATTATGACAAGGGAGGCCACAACAAGGCGTTCTACGACAACGATCGTGATAACAAGGGCGGTTTCTATCGCGAAGACGAAGTCGATATAGTCGCTCTTGATTCTGCCGATACTTCCAAGGGGTATGCGTTAGGTTATACCGAAGACGGCGAATGGGTGGAATACACCATCAATAACGTCGCTGCATCGGCATACACTATTATGATGAATGTGGCTACAGCTTCTGAAGATGCGGGTGTCAAGTTCTACGTTGATGATAAAGAAATAACCGATGTCATCAAGGCTCCGCAAGGTGATGATTGGACAACTTATAGTGAAGTGAAAGCCCAAACAAAGGAAATTCCAGCGGGAGAACATGTGCTCAAGATGGAAATTTCTGGAAATTTTGTGAACATTGACTGGATTAAGTTCTGTACAGGTGACTGCAAGGAAAAGGTTTCGCTTCGCGGGATGCGTGTTGAACTTCCGATTTCTGAAAAGTCTTATTCAGTCTTTAGCATGACAGGCAAACATCTTGGTTATGTCGAAGCCAAGGGCCAGAGCCTTGCAAAATCCATCCGCTCTGCAGGCTATGTTCCCGGTGTCTATATGGTTCGTGGCGTTGGCCATTCCAAGACCTTCCGTGTGCTGGTGAAATAGGCGTTGGATTACTTGTTTTAGGTGTTAGGGACGTAATGGCGACCTTCGGGTCGCCATTTTTTTTTCGTATTTTTTTGTCATTTATCAAAACGCCCCGCGTCATCAAATTGGAACATTCTAAATTGCAATATTCATGTTTTCAAAATTGTTCGACCTTTGACAATATATCCACGAAACTAGCAGAACAAGTCGTGAATCATCCTGAATTTTGGGGTATTTTTTATGCAGGAATACGATAAGGGAGGACTTATGAACTTTGGTTCTAGTTTATCTTTGGTTTTGGCTGCTGGCCTTGTGTCGGTAGTATCCTCGTTTGCGCAACCTAATGATGAGTGGAATGGCAAACCGAGAATCTTTGGCGTGAACAGGCTGAATCCGCACGTGACTTCGATGCCTTATACGACTGTCGAAGAGGCCGTGAAAGGTGACCGTCATGCTTCGGAATGGTATCAGACGCTTACGGGCGAGTGGAGGTTCTTCCACGTCGAAAAACCGAGCCAGCGCAATAACGATTTCTATAAGGACAATTACGACGTGTCCAAGTGGGACAAAATCAAGGTCCCGAGTTCCTGGCAGCTTTTGGGGTATGACCATCCGATTTACACGAACGTTGTTTATCCGTGGTCCCAGAATAACCGTGTTTCTCCCCCGTATGCACCGACTGATTTTAACCCGGTGGGCCATTACCGCCGTAACTTTACAGTTCCCGAAAAATGGGATGGCAAGCGCATCCGTTTGCACTTTGAAGGCGTTGAATCCGCTTATTACGTATGGGTGAACGGCAATTACGTTGGCTATAGCGAAGACACGTTCACTGGCCACGAATTCGATATCAACAAGTACCTCCGCAAGGGTGAAAATAACATCTCTGTGCAGGTGTTCCGTTGGTGCGACGGCTCCTGGCTCGAAGACCAGGACTTTATCCGTCTTTCCGGCATTATGCGTGATGTCTATATTTACGCGGTTCCCGAAGTCCACATTCAGGATTTCCAGATTGACGCGACGCTTACGAACGGCTACAAGGATGGCCTCTTAAAGACGACCGCCTGGATTTACAATTCGACTGATAAGGAATCGGGCGAATATACTGTAGAACTTTCTTTGTACGATGCATCCGGTGCCGAAGTTATCAAGCCGAACGCTAAGAAGGTTTCCGGCATTGGTTCGAAGGGCGGCGAAAAGAGCGTGTATTTTGAAATCCCGTATTCTTCTCCGAAACGCTGGTCTGCTGAAACGCCGGACCTCTACACTGCTGTGCTCACGTTCAAGGATGCGAACGGCAAGATTATCCAGGTTGAAAGTAACAAGATTGGCTTTAGAAAAATTGAAATCAAAAAAGAAAATGGCGCTCCGCGTTTGCTCGTGAACGGCATGCCGGTGAAGTTCCACGGTGTTGACCGTCACGAACTCGATCCAGATAACGGCCGTGCAGTGCCTTATGACCGCATGGAAAAAGATATCATCTTGATGAAACAGTTCAACATCAACGCCCTCCGTATGTCGCACTATCCGAACAATCCGATGATGTACGATCTTTGCGACAAGTACGGTATTTACGTGATTGACGAAGCGAACGTCGAAAGCCACGGTGCCAACAACGATTTGCCGAAGAACAGTGATGACTGGCGCGCTCCGGCTGTCGATCGCATGAATTCCATGGTACAGCGCGACAAGAACCACCCCTGCATTATCTTGTGGTCGCTCGGTAACGAAGCCGGTAACGGCAACGTGTTCGCCTCCGAACGTCAGCGTGCCCACGAAATTGACTCCACCCGCTTTGTCCATTACGAAGGCGACTGGAACAATGCCGATGTGAACAGCTGGATGTATTTTGGTCCCGATGCCGTCAGAAGCTACAACGATGCAAATAAGCCTATTATGTTATGCGAATACGAACACGCTATGGGCAACTCTGTGGGCGACTTGCAGGAATACATGGATGCCTTCTATGCCAATCCGCGTTCTTTTGGCGGCTTCATTTGGGACTTCATCGACCAGGGCCTCCGTCACAAGGGCACTCCGTTCTTCGAGTTCGGCGGTATGTGGGGCGACTGGCAGAACGACGACAACTTCTGCGCAAACGGCCTTGTGTTCCCAGACAGAAAGATTCAGCCGGAAATGTGGGAAGTCAAATACCAGTACAGCCAAGTTCGCGTAAAGAACGTCGATGCGGCCAAGGGTAAAATTGAAATCCAGAGCCGTTACCTCTACAAGAACCTCGGCGACTTCCTCGATGCCTTCTGGGAAATTCGTGAAAACGGTAAAGTCATTCACACCGGCAAGATTGACGGTTCTCAGATGAATATCGGTCCGAATGAAAAGAAGACGGTGACGATTGACATGCCGAAAATCGAACCGTCGGTTGGTGCAGAATACCACTTGGATATTGATTTCCGCTTGAAAAAGGATGAACTCTGGGCAAATGCCGGTTATAGCATTGGTCATGAACAGTTCGGAATTGATTTGGGTCAGCTTTGGTCCACTGAAGTGGATATCAGCACGCTCGAAACTCAAAAAGTTTCTAAGAACAATGGAATTATAATCGAAGGTTCGGACTTTAAGGTTGTGTTTGACGAAAAGGCCGGCACGCTCGCAAGCTACGTTCTTGATGGCGACACGATTATCAAGAATGGCGGTCGCCCGAACTTCTGGCGCGCTCCGACCGATAACGACAAAGGCTTCAATATGGAACGTGGCCACGGTGAATGGCGCAGTGCAAGCAAAAAGCGTAACGTGACCTCCGAAGTGAAGGAAGTCTCCGCTCAAGAAACGCAGGTGACGTTCAACTTCAGCTTCCCGGATGTCGGCAGCACCCGCATGAAACTTACCTATACGGTTTATGGCAGTGGCGATATCGTTGTCGATTACACGCTCAATCCGGATGGTTCCAAGAGCTATCTCCCGAACGTCGGTACTCTCTTCACCGTGCCGGGCGGCTATGAAAAGGTCCGTTACTTTGGTCGTGGCCCGGACGAAAACTACATTGGACGTAACCGCGGTAGCTTCATGGGTCTCTACTCTACCTATGCGGATTCTATGACTGTCATGTACATGGAAATTGGTGAAACGGGCCAACGCACGGATGTGAAGTGGGCTACGCTCACGAACGAAAAAACGGGCAAGGGCCTCATGATTGTGGGCAATCCGCGTATGGAATTCAGCGCCCAGCACTATACTCCGGAACAGCTCACCGACGTGAAGCTTCCGTGGGAACTCAAGCGCGACAAGGACATTACGCTCCGTGTGGACTTGCACCAGATGGGTCTTGGCGGCATCAACTCTTGGGGGGCAGAACCGCTCGATGCATACCGCTTGAACGCAAGAGCTGAATACTCTCACACGTTCCGCATAGCTCCGGTTCGCAAACAGCTGAACGATCCGACGGAATACTCGCTTCTCGGCTTCAAAAACTTTGGATGGAATAAAGAAATTCCGCCTGCAAAATATGGCCGTGACGAAATTAACAAGATCTATGAGAATCAGCCTGGAAATGATATTACAGACAATCCGAAACCGACCGCTCTTCCGGGGAAGATTGATAACATCATCGTCGCCGAAAAGAACTACAACGTCTTTGATGCTCAGGGCAAGAAGGTTGGCGCATTCACGACTCGTGGCGTCGAAGATCTCCATGCAATGACCGCTCGAATCGTCAAGAATTCCGGTGTGTATATCGTGAAATCCAGGAACGGTGGCCAAGCTTTCCGCATCACCGTCAAGAAGTAAAATATTGGAATGAAGAATTGTCATCGCGAGGTGCTCCGCAACGCATCCCGCGATGTTTTTTTTGTCTTCCTCGGAACCGTCATCCTGACCCTGAAAGGGGAAGGATCCAGTGATTTTTTAATGGAGAATGTATTGATAAAAAATCAATGAGAAGAATTTTTTAACCCTATGAAAACCCCTCTCCGAGGGGTAATTTTTATAAGGGAAAACTGTCATTCTGGACCAAGCTCAGCTTCGTTTGTCATCCTGAGCGAAGTCGAAGACTACTCAGAAGGCGAGTGTTGCAAAAATGAGTTCACTCATTTTTATAACCGAGCCAAGGAGTAGGGGCTTGGCCCCATCCAGTGAATTTTTTGTGGTGTTGTTTTTGGTTATGAGGATAACGCTATGTTTAGAACAAAGAAATCTATAGCAAGTCGCATCTTTGGCACGGCTGTGTTATTTTGTGCGGCTTGTTTTTCAACGGCAACCGCAACGACGGATAATCCGCTGTTGCTTTGGTACAACGGCGATGCCGGTACCGAATTCACGAACGCGCTCCCGATAGGTAACGGCTACATGGGTGGCCTCATCTACGGTGGCGTCACCAAGGATTATATCGGCCTCAACGAAAGTACCGTTTGGTCGGGTGGCCCGGGTGACAACAACAAGCAGGGCGCTGCAAGCCACTTGAAAGATGCTCGCGATGCTTTGTGGCGCGGAGATTACAGAACCGCGGAATCTATCGTGAGTCAGTATATGATTGGCCCTGGCCCCGCAAGTTTCCAGCCGGTGGGCGATCTCGTGATTTCGACATCCCATAACGGGGCAACGAATTACCGCCGCGAACTCGACCTCAAAACCGCTATTGCCAAGACGACTTACACGCACAGCGGTGTCAATCATACCCGTGAATATTTCGCAAGTTATCCGGATCATGTGATTGTCGTTCATTTGTCTGCTGACAAGAACAGCTCCGTGAGTTTTGGAGCCACGATGACGACTCCGCACCGCACGAACCGCATGACTTCTAGCGGCAATACGCTCATTTACGATGTCACGGTCAATTCCATCAAGTTCCAGAACCGCTTGAACGTGATTGCGGACGGCGGCAAGGTCAGCGTTTCGAATGGCTATATCAACGTCGAAGGCGCGAACAGCGCAACGCTTATCCTCACGACGGCAACGAACTTCAAGGCGTATAACGATGTGAGCGGTGATCCGGGCGCAATAGCCGAAGGCATCATGGCGAAAGTCGCGAAGAAGTCCTATGAAGACATCTTGAAAGACCATTTGAAAGATTACCAGACGATTTTCAACCGCGTCAAGCTGGACTTGGGCCCGGCGGACAAGAGCGCTGGCGACATCACCTCCAGCCGCGTCAAAAATTTCAATTCCACAAACGACCCCTCCCTCGTGGAACTCCATTACCAGTATGGCCGTTATTTGCTCATCGCAAGTTCTCGTAAGGGTGGCCAGCCCGCCAACTTGCAGGGCATTTGGAACAAGGACACGAACCCGATTTGGGGAAGTAAATATACCACCAATATCAACCTCGAAATGAACTACTGGCCCGCAGAATCCGGTAACCTCGAAGAATGCGTTTGGCCGCTCATTGACAAAATCAAGTCCATGGTGCCGCAGGGCGAAAAGACTGCCAAGGTGCACTGGGGTGTTGACGAAGGTTGGGTGGAACACCACAATACTGACCTTTGGAACCGTTCCGCTCCGATTGACGGTGCCTGGGGCCTTTGGCCGTCTGGCGCGGGCTGGCTCAGCACGCATCTTTGGGAACACTTCCTTTACAACCCGACGGACAAGGAATACCTCAAGGACGTTTACCCGACGATGAAGGGTGCTGCGCTCTTTTTTGTGAACAGCCTCGTCGAAGAACCTGAAACGGGCAACAAGTACTTGGTGACCGCTCCGAGCGATTCTCCGGAAAACGACCATGGTGGAATTAACGTTTGCTTTGGTCCGACGATGGACAACCAGATTATCCGTGATGTGCTGAATTACACGATTGAAGCGTCCAAGATTCTCGGCGTCGATGAAGATGTTCGCGCCAAGATGGAAGCGACTGTCAAGCGTTTGCCGCCGACAAAGACCGGTAAGTACGGACAAATTACGGAATGGCTCCAGGACTGGGATGATCCGAACAATAAGAACCGCCATATTTCTCATTTGTACGGACTTTTCCCGAGTGCCCAGATTACGCCGGAAGAAACTCCGGACTTGATCAAGGGCGCAGGCGTTACGCTGCAGCAGCGCGGCGACGATGCTACCGGTTGGTCTTTGGCTTGGAAAATCAATTTCTGGGCTCGTATGCACGATGGCGACCACGCTTACAGAATGATTCGTATGCTTCTCACGCCGAGCAAGACTTATAATAATTTATTCGATGCGCATCCGCCGTTCCAGATTGACGGTAACTTCGGTGCCGTTTCCGGCGTGAACGAAATGCTCATGCAGAGCCATAACAACAGAATCAACTTGCTCCCGGCTCTCCCTTCGCAGTGGAAGGATGGTTCTGTCAAGGGTATCCGTGCCCGTGGCGGTTTCGAAATCGATTCCATGGCGTGGAAGGGCGGCAAGCTTACGTATGTTGCCATCAAGTCTCTCGTGGGTAGCACCCTGAATGTCACCTCGGGTACGAATAAGTTCTCTACCGCGACAGTCGCTGGCAAGACTTACGAATTCGATGGCAATTTGAAAGTGACGAACGCTCCGTTCGAACCGCTCGAAATGCCGGGCAAGATTGAAGCCGAAAACTACGTGGCTATGGACGGTGTGCAGATTGAAGAAGATTCTTTGGGTACTCCGAACATCGGCTGGATTAATGACGGCGACTGGACTCAGTACTATGTGAATGTGACGACGGCGGGCGCCTACGTGCTGACCGGTCGCGTGGCAACCGGCTCCGAAAAGGAAAGCGTCATCACGGTCACGGATTCTACGGGCAAGATTCTCGGAACGCTCAGCGTCGATCCTGCAAAGTCCAAGGGTTGGAACGACTGGTACGAAGCAACCTCCAAGATTACACTCTCGGCGGGCAAGCAAAAACTCACGTTCACGTATTCCGGCGAAGATACTTATCTCTGCAATGTGGACTGGTACGACTTGAAGGCGGATTTGACCGCGCTTCCCACGACTGCAATGCGTAACGCCCCGCTCTCCGTAAGCCGTGTCCCATACTCTCATGCCTCTATCGCGCTGATGGTGAAAGCGCCTGCATCCTGTGACTTTGTTGTACACCTGGTTGGCGTCAACGGTAAGTTTATCGGCTCGCAACGTGGCCACGGCGAAGGACTCGCTGAATTTGGCACGAGCGCTCCGCTTGCGCCGGGCATGTACTTCGCCATCGTCAAGAGCGGCTCCATGCAGAAGACCATGAAACTCATGGTGCAGTAGCCCCTTCGTCATCCTGAGCGCAGCGAAGACAACTCAGAAGGCGAGTGTTGCAAAAATGAGCTTGCTCATTTTTATAACCGAGCCAAAGAGTTGGGGCTTTAGCCCCACCCAGTTAAGTCTTGATATCACATTTTTCCTCCACACTCTAAGTCCTGGACCCGCTCGGTCCGGGACTTTTTGATTATTTTGTTAAAAAGAGCGTGTTGACGAAGACCTGTAACGATATAATACGTTTCTTTCGAACACGAAAATTATACAATCGATTACAAAAAGCACAAGTAATTAGGCTTTGCGAATTATCATCCCCTCCTTTGATAAATTGTCAAGAGAACTTTAACATCCCCATATCCACTTGCTCCATCCATAGGATACTTTTATAAGTGGGTTAGTAGAACAATAAGAATGGGATGTCATCATGGAAAAAAGAGTTTTCTTTTTGGTTTTTATCCTCTGTGCAAACTTGTTTGCAATCACGAGCCAGTTCCGCGGCGTGAACTGGGCAGACAAGCGCGATAACTTTGTCTCGGGTGTTCTTGTGCTTTCGGGCATGAGTCTTTCGGACACTTACGAGTCGGCGCATGCCACTGCTGACCGCATCATGTCGCAATTCCAGGAAGTGCTAGGCATAAACAGTGTTCGTCTGCCTGTGAACGAACCTACCGTCCTCACATTCTTGAATTCTTATTCCGGCATTATCGACGCGGCTCTCGAACACGGTCGCGTGGTTCTGTGCTACTGGGGCCCCGCCCAGCCTGCGGGACCCAAGAACATGAACGACTGGTGGAAAATGTGGGAAACGCTCGTCAAGAAATACAGCGACCACCCGAACGCCTATTTCGAGATTTTCAACGAACCGCACATGTACAGCGTCGAAGAACTGCGCAATTTGTATGCGGAATGGCTGAAAAAATTCCCGGATGTTCCACGCGACCATATTCTCCTTGATGGTTCCGGCCTGGCCTGGAATGTCCCGGACATTGCCAACGACCCGCGTTTCGAAGGGTGCCTTTTTGCTGTTCACGAATACACGTTCTGGAACATGAGCATCACTACCGAAGAGGGCTGGAAACGGAGTTTCCAAGGAAAGGTCGGCAAGTATGTCGATCGCACGGTTTGTACTGAATGGGGCGGCGCGATGAGCCCTGGCGAAAAGAACGGCGTGCATTACGACTACATGGACTACAATTCTGCACCGACAAACTATTTCATGGCATATATCCGCGGCATGGCGGAACAGCTTCGCGAATGGCAGATGGGCAGTTTCTATTGGCCGGGCCTCCGCGATGGGGACTGGTACAGCATGACCAAACGTTCCGGCGAGGGCGCGAACATCAAACTTCAAATTGCGAATCAGTCGGGCCTTGACCGTATGCAGCGTGCCTGGGCGGATACGGTGGCGACAGTCCCTGTGGATACTTCGGCAAAGGACACGGTCGCGAAGGACTCCGTAACGAAGGATACGACTGCCAAGGATTCTAGCGCAGTTAAGGATACTTCTGCCGTCAAGGACTCGTCTCTCGCGATAGGCAAATCCAACCGTTTCGGTAAACTGGACTTGAAAAACGCTTCGCAAATGCTACAGGTATTCTCGATGACGGGTAAATTCATGGGTATCGTCGAAGCCTCCGCTTACGACCGTTCGGACCTTGCCAAAACATTGCGTCAAGCTGGTTTTGCAATGGGCGTGTATCTTGTCCGTCATACAGGTTCCCACACCGTCCGCCGTATAAAAATTTAGCGATTTCACCCTTAAAAACGCCATTTTTCTTCGAAAAATACAACAATTGTAAACATTCCGTTATGGACATTTTGTCAATGATAAATGTTTGATTGTCGGGCAAATATGAAAATTTCGAAAATATGTTTATTGATGGTTGTATGGGTATTTAACCTATGAGGATTGTGGATATGAGATCGAAAATCTTGAAAGGTGTTATTGCTGCGACGCTGTTGGGTGGTGCCGTAAGCGCATTTGCTGGTCCAGGTTTGGCCGATGGTGCTGCAAAGTTCGTCGGTAACATTACGACTCGCGGCCAGGTGCGTAGCGACTTTACGCAACTGTGGAACCAAATTACCGCCGAAAACGAATGTAAGTGGGCGTCCATTGAAGGCTCTCGTGGCCGTTACAACTGGAGCGGTTGCGATGCTGCCTTTAATTGGGCTAAGAAAAACGGTGGCCACTTCAAGTTCCATGCTTTGGTGTGGGGCTCCCAGTACCCGAACTGGTTGAACGGTCTTAGTGCCGATGAAACCAAGAAGGCAATTACCGCCTGGATGGACGCTGTCAAGCAACATTACCCCGAACTCGAAATGATTGACGTGGTGAACGAAGCCATCAAGTCGGGTGGCAGGTACCATTCCAATTACGGCTCGCAAGGCAATAACAATATTATTGCCGCTCTCGGTGGTGACAACGGCAACTACGAATTCGTGGCGACCGCATTCAAGATGGCCCGTGAACGCTGGCCGAAGGCAATCTTGATTTATAACGACTACAATACCGTCCAGTGGCAGAAAAACGAAGGTATTGACCTCATCCAGAAACTGAAGAAAGCTGGCGCTCCGGTTGATGCCTACGGTTTGCAGGCTCACGACATGATGAGCCAGGGCGGTGGCCAGGGCGGTACCGGTGGTGGCGGCTCCTGCTTGAGCATCAACACTCTGAAGAGCACCATTGAAGAAATTTGGAACAAGACCCAGATTCCGTTGTTCATTAGCGAATACGATATCTTCACAAACAACGACAACGTCCAGAAACAGTGCTACCAGGAACAGATTTCTTACTTTATGGAGAATGAACATATCGCAGGTATCACCATTTGGGGCTATATCTACGGCGCTACATGGAATGACGGTACATCCGGTATTATCAAGGACAACAAGGACCGTCCGGCCATGACTTGGCTGAAGGAATACCTGAAGTCTAACAAGGGTGTCAATACGACTGGCCTTGCGACAGGTGAGGTTACTTCTGAACCTTCTGAACCGCAGCTTCCGTTCAAGGGTTCTGCGATCACCATTCCTGGTAAAGTCGAAGTCGAAGATTTCGATATTCCGGGCAAGGGCAAGAATGAGGACGGTACAAGCAATGATTCTTACAACGATGATGACAAAAAGCACGGTGACTCCGATTACCGCAAAGACACGAAAGCTGACTTGTATAAGAAGGCTACCGGTGTTGTCTTGGGCCACAATGAAAAAGGTAACTGGTATGAATGGACTATCGATGTGAAGAAGGCTGGCGACTATACCGTATTTGCTTCTGTCGCAACGGATAATTCAACTTCCAGCTTCTCGCTTTCCGTCGATGGCAAGGTTGCTGTTGAAAAGGTTGCTCTTTCCGGAACAAGTCTTGACAACTTCAGCAATGTAAAGGCGAACATTACCCTTCCTGAAGGCAAACATGTTCTCCGCATGGATGTGACCGGTGCTGGGTTTGATATCGACTACTTCAACTTTGTTGAAGGCAAGGATGCTCCAGATCCGGATGCTGGCAATGGCGGTGGCGATAATCCGGGCCAGGGTGGCGACAATCCGGGCCAAGGCGGTGACAATCCGGGTCAAGCCATCCAGACGAGAATCCACATGGAAACTCCGGTGCTTGGCGCCTACGATGTCTTTGACGTGAACGGCGTGCGTCTCGGTCGCATGAGGGCCTATACCATGGAAGATGCTGTGCAAATCCTCAAGACCACGAGCGACATCAAGACTCAGGGAATCTACTTGCTCCGTTCTGCAAGGAATGGCGTGGTGAAGTCTGTCCGTGTTGTCCGGTAAAAAGAAATCCTAATCCATACTCCCGTTATTGGGAGCCTTAAATACCCAAAGGCCTTCGAGGTAACTCTCGGAGGTCCTTTTTTTGTATAAGATGTATCATCATGATTCAAAAAAAATTTTGCATTTCTATAAAAAAACATAAAAATGATATATTTTCTTTTACAGAAACAGAAGTGGAGCGATAATGAGTGGTGGTCAAAAAAAGAACGCATATGCAGAATTGTTTGCAGACGTGTTTTATGAGCAGTTCATTTCTGCCTATTATGTAAACCTCGTTGATTTCTCGTATGTTGTTTACTACCGCGAAAAAGAAATCGAAAAAAAGTATGGGGATGGGGGCAACGGCCTCCGAAAGCTCCTGAAGTTCATTTCCGAAGATATCCACGCCGATGACCGTAAAATGCTCCGGGAACTTTTTGCGCCGAACTATGTCCGCGACCGTCTGAAGAAGGAACAGAGCTTTTCTTACGTGGTGCGGGACCTTTTGAAGGGCAAGGAGAGGTATTGTAGGCTCCAGTTTTCCCGTGGCCGTGACGAGGACCATATCGCCATCTGCTTCTTGAACATCGATGACGAAGTGCGCAAACGCATGAAGGTCGAAGAAGGGAACCGCATCATCCAGGCTCTGGCCTCTGAATACAATTCGCTTTACTGTATCAATCTCGATACCGAGATGATGATTTCGTACGTGAAGTCGAAATCCGAAAACATCTTTGAAAAGACGATCCGGGACAATACGACATATTCCAAGGCGTTCGCCAAGTATGTGGAAAAGTACGTTTGCGCCGAAGACCGGTCGCGAGTCCTTGCTGCAGGGTCTATCCAGAATATACGCAAAAAGCTATCGAAACAGAATCATTTCGAGACGGATTACAAGAATGCCGAAGGCCGTTTTTACGAAATGAAGTTTGTCCGCATCTCGGGCGAAAAGTCGCCAGTCGTCGTTCTGGGTTTTGCCGATCGTGACGAGAAAATGCGCACCGATGTCATGAACCGCGAATTTTCCGAAATTGCGAACGCCTTGAGCGTCGAGTACGAGATTATCTACTATGTGAACTTGAAAGACAATTCCTATGATGTATTCAACCAGCATGACAGTTATATCAAGCTTAAGCTTGTGAACGCGGGGAAAAACTTTTTCGAGGATTGCTCGACAGACTTGAAGAAAATAGTTTATCAGCAAGACCTCAAGAAGATGATGTTCATCATGACTAAAAAGTTTTTGCTTTCGCAGCTTGAAAAGGACCGTTCTTATTCTGTCGAGTACAGGCTTGTCGTTGATGGGGAACTTCAGTATTACCGCATGAAGGTTCTTTGGTCCAAGACCGAAGATCATATCATCGTTGCCGTCGCGAATGTGAATAGCGAAGTCGTCGCGAGGCAAGAACGCGATCGCAACATAGAACGCAATTTCGATATCATCAATGTGCTTGCGACGGAGTATTCTTCCGTCTATTACATCGACCTCGAAACGGACAGCCTTACGCCTTACACGATGAACGCTTATACCGAATCGAAGTTCGGAAAGCTCTTGTCGAACGGCATCCATTATTCCGAAGCCATCAAGATGTATGTCGATAGCTTTGTCTATGAATTCGACAAGAAGATGGTGCTTGATGCAGGGTCCATCGAAAATATTTCGGAACAGCTGAAATCCCAAAAGTCCTTTATCACGCAGTACAGGAACTATGAAAACGGGGTGACACGCTACTGCGAAATGAAATTCGTGAAGGTCGGCCTCGAAACGGACAAGCCGAAAGCGGTTGTGCTCGGCTTTGCCGACAAGGATGTCGAAATTCTCAAACGCTACGTTGACAACAAACTTTACGAGGATTACTTTGGCGTCTATTTCGTAAACCTCGAAGACGATACTATACGAAGCGTGCGTGATTCGACGGTCTATGAAAAGGGGCGCTCTTATGGCGGCTTTGCCAAGTACAGTCATACCGTATTGGAGTTCAGCAAGGCGGTTCTCCCTGATTTTCGCGAGTCCTGGGAAAAAATGTCGAACGTCGATTACATGCGCTCGTTTCTAGCGAAGGAGGACAAGCGCGAATACAACTACAGGGCTCTCAAGGGGGAATGGCGTCGTGCCGTTCTGTACGTCATCGAGCGCAAGAACGGAGTTCCGGTCAGTTTCATTCTGGCGTTCATGTTTATCGATAACATCACTGCGCAAAAGCTGGAACTGGACGCCAAAATTGCGGAGCAGAAAAAGGCGCTTGAAGAACAGCAGACCCTTTTGGAACACGCACTCGTGCAGGCCGAAGCCGCGAATAAGGCAAAGACAATGTTCCTCTCGAACATGTCGCACGACATCCGCACTCCGATGAACGCCATTATCGGCTTTACCAAGTTGGCGCTCAATAATCTGAACGATACCGTGATGGTCAAGAACTATCTGGAAAAAACGGTGATTTCCAGTACGCATTTGCTTTCGCTTATCAACGACATTCTGGACATGAGCCGTATCGAATCCGGAAAAATCGTTCTCGAAGACGTGAATTGCAGCTTGTCCGAAATAATGCACGACTTGAACACGATTATCCTGGGCGAAGCGAACGCCAAACGGCAGAAACTGTACATGGACTGTTTCGATATCGAAAACGAGAATGTTGTCTGCGACAAGTTGCGCTTGCACCAGGTGCTCATCAATTTGCTCTCGAACGCCGTCAAGTTTACGCCTGTGGGCGGCAATATTCATGTGCTGGTCCGTCAAACCGCAAAGGACGAAAATACGGGTTCTTACGAGTTCCATGTCAAGGATGACGGCATCGGCATGAGTCCCGAATTCTTGAAGGTTCTGTACGAGCCGTTCGAACGCGAAAGGACATCGACGCTTTCGAAGACGCAAGGAACCGGACTCGGCATGTCCATCACGAAGAAGATTGTCGATATGATGGGCGGAACGATTGATGTCGTGAGCGCTCCCGGCAAGGGGACGGAGTACGTTATCCACTTGACTTTGAAAATTCAGGAACCCTCGGTCGATTTGACGGATTTGCAGTCGCTGAACAATGCGCGTGCTTTGGTTGTCGAAAGCGATTACAATGCTTGTTCCAGCGCGACACGTCTCTTGAACCGCCTTGGAATGCGTGCCGAATGGACGATGTATGGCAACGAGGCCATTTTGCGTGTGGAGGAATCCGTCAAGCGCAAGGAACCTTATTCGGTCATTGTTGTCGATTGCGCCATGCTGGACATGGACAGTTTCGATGTCGTGCGGCAGATATGCTCCGTCCCGGAGAACGGTAAACCGATTGTCATCATGACGGCCTATGACTGGGCGAATCTCGAAAAGGAGGCTCGGAGCGCAGGCGTTGCCGGATTCATAAGCAAACCGCTATTTCTTTCGGAACTGCGTGACGCCTTGGCGCGGGCGCTTGGGGTCGTACCGAACGTCCCCAAGAAGGATGTCGAAGAGACTTTTGATTTTACGGGAAAGAGAATCCTTCTCGTCGAAGACAACGAACTCAACCGTGAAATCGCGCAAAGCGTGCTCGAAAGCATGGGCTTTGGTGTCGATTCTGCCAAAGATGGTTCCGTGGCAATCAACTTGCTCAAGGGCGTTAAGCCCGGCCTGTACGACTTGATCCTCATGGACATGCAAATGCCTGTGATGGACGGCCTCGAGGCTTCGCGTCAAATCAGGGCGATGGGGAGCGAGTATCTTTCGAACATCCCGATTATCGCCATGACCGCAAATGCGTTTGAAGAAGACCGCAAGGCGGCCTTGGATGTGGGCATGAACGAACACATCGCCAAGCCCATTGACATGGAAAAACTTGAGAGAGTCCTGAAAAAATTTTTGGGATAAACGATTACAGTAACTTTATGTTCCCGTAGACGGACACAAGTAGCGGCTTTTCCGGGTTGAGCCTGTTCCAAGCTTGCTGGATGCTTATTCTGCAATTCCGTTTTTTACCCTTGACGTTGATGCTACATTCGAAAACGAACGAATCGTTACTCAATTGCGGGTTGTGCATCAACTGAGAAAATTTGTCCCAGTTGTCGCGCCCGATGATATCCCAGAACTTGTTGTTCTTTTCCGGTTCCACCATGGTCTGCGGGAATCCGAGTTCTTTTGCGCCCTTCGGAGAAATCGTCAATACGGACGGATCGTAGGTGTATTCGAAAACGATGCCTTTTTGGAATTGTTCAAAGAACAAACTTTTTCTATGTTCGTTGATATATTGCTGGAGAATGATGTTGTTAGCAGCATCCCCGCCGTTTTCGAAGAAAGATCTTGCTATTTGCGAGAAATCCGATTCGTCCAACTGGCTTATGCAGTTCTCGTTCATTTCTTTGGGCAGGCGGTCCGCTACGTCATTGAGACATTCCAGGAGCAGCGGATTGAACACGCCGCATTCGTTGTTGCGGATCATGTCGATTGCTTTTTCGTGGCTGAACGCCTTTTTGTAGCAACGGTCGCTTGTGAGCGCATCATAGACGTCGGCTATGGAAACCACTTGTGCCGCGATAGGAATGTCGTTCTCTTTGAGCCCGTCGGGGTAGCCGCGACCGTCCCAGCGTTCGTGGTGCCATCTGCATATTTCGTAGGTGAACTTCATCAGGGGTTCGTTCTTGAAGAACTGCATGCCGTCGAGCATTTTCGCTCCGTTCATGGAATGAGTCTTCATGATTTCGAACTCTTCCGCGGTCAGCCGTCCGGGCTTGTTCAGGATTTCGCCGGGAATCGTGATTTTGCCGATGTCGTGCATCGAAGAGGCTGTCGCTATGGAATTGATTTCGTCGTCGGTGATGTGGTATTCGTTCGTGCGTTTGCGGAGCGCTCGTAAAAGTATTTCGGTGAGCTTCTTGATGTGCAGAACGTGCTGGCCGCTTTCGCCGTTGCGGAATTCGACGATGTGGCTCAGAATGGAAATCAGCATGTCGCTGTTGCGCGTCCTTTCGTAAATCTTGTCCGTGACAAGCTTTGATAGCTGCATCTGCTTTACGTAAAGGCGGATCGTGTTGTGGACGCGGTTCTTTACGACCATATGGTCGAACGGACGGTAAATGAAGTCTGTTACGCCAAGCGAAAACGCTTTTTCGACTTGGGCGCAGGATTTTTCCGCCGAAATCATGACGACGGGTGTACCCTTGATCCAGCCTTCCCGATTCATGATTTTGAGAACTTCCAGACCATCACATCTAGGCATGAGCATGTCTAGCAGGACAAGAGTGATTTCCTTAGCCTTTTTTTCGAGAATTTGGATAGCCTCGTCGCCGTCCCTTGCCTCGATGATATCGTATTCGTCGTTGAGCAGGTCCGAAAGCAGGGCTCTGTTCATGGCGTCATCATCGACAATTAAAATTTTTGCACGATTGTTGCTCATGGCCAAATGTCAATTTTCTCGTTTCTTCTTAGTACTTTTAATCAGTATAATCTTAATTTAAGAAAAATGTGACGAAATGGAATGGCCTGGTTTCTGAATTTTCGTTTTAAACCCGCAATTTGAGGAAAATCACGTTTTCAAATTATTGAGAGTCCCCTCGCTTTTTTTCTACTTTTCCTCTCCGAAATGCCGAAACCAGCGAATTATTTCCCTGCAATCGATGGCCTCCGCCTGTTGGCGAGCCTCAACATTGTCATGCTCCACTTGGGCAGTTCCAGCGCTCTTGCCTACATGTCCGACTGCAAGTGGGTCATGCCCATCATTACGGCTCCCGCCTTTGCCGCAGGTATTTTCTACGTGCTGGCCGGATTCCTTTTTGCAAGCAAGTTTAGCGACCCGGACCGCCGGATTCCCGTGATTCCCTTTATGTTCAGCCGTATCGCGAAACTATACCGCCTGCATTTCTTCATGACGCTCCTCATGTTCGTTTTTGTCGTGTTCAGGAGCAGTGGCTACACGCATGTGCCCGCATTTTCCGAAATTGGGGACTGTGCGTCGGCGGGGCTTGCCAATATGTTCCATCCGTGGCGGAGCCTCTTCATGCACCTCACGCTTACATGGTCCATCGTTCCCGATCTTGGGCTCAAGCTGAATGAACCCTCGTGGTCGCTGACGAGTTTTTTCCTTTGCTACGCTATTACACCGTGGTTCAGCCGTTGGCTGTTCAAGCAGAACCGCCGGACGCTCTGGGTGCTGCTTGGCGCCGTCTTTATCCCGGGAATCCTTTGGTCAGTCGTTTTTGGTTGCACGGACAACCTTTGGTTTGACGGGTTTGAATCAAAATATCGCTTTTTCCACATGTTCGCGCCAGTGCGTGTATTTGAATACTTGTTCGGCATGGTGCTCTACCGCCTTTACAGCGAGGGAGTCTTCGATTATCTTAAGAAAAATTATGTGAGCGGTATTGCGCAGGCGTTATTGCTTTTGGCCCTTTACGGTAGCTTGTTCCTCATGTGTCCCGGTGCCAATCCAGGATACAATTATTTTATGCACCATAGTCTCCCGATTTTCATTTACGGCATGCTGGTGCTGAGTCTTCTTTCCGGTAAGGGTTTCCTGGCGAAATTTTTCTGCATCCCGCTTGTGCGCCGTGTCGGACGCGCCTCGTTCTATCCGTACTTGATTCACCTGCCCATCATCACGTTTGCGTGGGGCATCTGTAATCTGAACCGCCCGAAGAATACCATTCTCCTGCTCATTTTCGTTTATACTGTGAGCACCCTTTACATGGAATTCAAAATCTGGCGCCGCAAGAAAAAATTAGGGATTAGAACTTAGAGCTTAGAAAAAACGTCATTGCGCAGAGCGCATGACTGGTTCGCCTCAACAATGAACAAGTAAACTTGTCGCTGTATTCGGCTCCCACGTCATTGCGAGCGAAGCGCGGCAATCTATCTAAGCTCTACCGACTAAATAACCCAAATTCCAAGATTTTATTCCCTTTTTGGAAAACGGGCGACTAAAATAAGTGTATTTTATATTTTTGGGGGAACCTCAACTGGTTGTTGAAGGATTTCCCTTGTAGGAGAAAAGTTTAATCATGGATTGTCTCGAGACTTCAGACTTGACCCATGCACTTCTTTCGAGTGCCGGTGTTGGTCTGTGGACCATTGAACTTGACGATGGCAAGTCTCCTAGAATGTATGCGGATAAAGCATACCTCCAGATGCTGGGCATTTCTGAAGATATTTCTCCCGAAGATTTATACAACGCATGGTGCAATAACATCGACCTCTCGTATTACGAAGCGTTCGCCGAATCTATCGAACAGATGACTCGCGGTGAGATGAGCGAACTGGAGTATGCTTGGAACCACCAGTACCGCGGAATCATTTTTTTAAGGAGCCATGGCGGGCGCAATCACGAATATACCAGCGGAGTGCGCCTTGAAGGTTGTTGTTTCGATGTTACGGAGCAGATGGAATTTAAACTGCATTTGCGGGAACTCGCTCAGTATTCCGATATAGCCAATACGCTTGGCGATGGCTTTGACAACATCTATTATGTCGATATTACGGATAATTCCTTCATTGAATTTAACGCCCAGGGAGTCGTGAAAACCTTGGATGCGAAAACCTGCAAGGATTTTTTTGAAGGCTTTGAACAGGCTCTGGAAAAGGTCGTCTATAGGGATGACTGGAGCTTAGTCAAGGATTTTGTTAATAAGGATAAACTGCTTTATGACCTCGAAAACGACCGTGCCGTGTCGGTCGCGTTCCGTTTTTTCATCGACGGGCGTTTGGTGTTCTACCGTCTAAAGGCGGCGAAAACCCCTGATTCGGACAATCACATCGTCGTGACGCTCGAAAACGTCGATGAAGAAGAAACCGCAAAGGCAGAACGCAAGGCGGTTGCAGACCGTGATATGGCCGTGATTTCGGGATTGTCCGATGACTTCGGCTGCGTGGTGTATGTCGATTACGAATCTCTTTCTGAAGTCCTTTACCGTTTTGACCCTTTGTTCGAGAGATTCGTTCCGGGCTGGTCGAAAATCGATAACTTCGGCAAACGTCTAGAGGTCCTTGTCAATTCGGTGGTGCACCCCAGCGACCGTGAGGCGTTTTGTGCGGCGACGCAACCGTCTGTGGTTCTAGACAAAGTCGAACAGGATCACATGTATTTCGTCAATTTCAGATTGCAAATCAATGACGAAGATGTTTACTATCAAATTAAATTCGTGAAGGACGAATATTCGAAAAACCATGTGATTGCGGGGTTCCATAGCGTCGATGCCGAAACAAAACGCGAAATGGCGAACCTGGAGAAGGCGGAACTTGCAAACAAAGCGAAGAGCGCGTTCCTTTTCAACATGTCGCACGACATCCGTACGCCGTTGAATGCGATGATTGGCTTTACCGACATGGCGATCAAGAACATCGAGGATAAAGGCAAGGCTTTGGACTGCCTAAAAAAGTCGAAGCTTTCGAGTGAACATCTGTTGTCTCTGGTGAACGATGTCTTGGATATGTCGCGTATCGAAAGCGGCAAGGTCGAATTGGACTTGAATCCTGTTAATTTGGATGAAAATGGCAATGACTACGTTCCCATGTTGAAATCGCTTGCCGAAAAGAAAAATGTGGATTTCAAGTATGTCAGCCACAATATCCAAAATCGCTATGTCTACGTGGATTTCTTGCGGTTGAACCAAGTCATTATCAACGTCGTCTCCAATGCCGTGAAATACACGCCTTCGGGCGGATTCGTATCGCTCGATGTAAGCCAAATTCCCTCGGACCGCGAAGGCTATGGCGTCTATGAATTTGTCATTAGCGATACTGGAATCGGCATGAGTCCGGAATACCAGTCCCACCTCTTCGACGAATTTTCGCGCGAGAGAACGTCTACGGTGAGTAAACAACAGGGAACTGGTCTTGGACTTGCCATTTCCAAGCGTATCATCGACATGATGGAAGGAACGATTGATGTTGAAAGCGAGGTCGGTAAAGGCTCGAAATTCACAATCCGCGTCCCGATGCGCCTGCAGGAGAATCCGGAGGCCGTGGAACAAGTCCGCTTTGCTTATTCTGAACAGGAATCTATTTCGTTTGAAGGCTTTAAGGTTCTTGTCGTCGAGGACAACGAACTGAATCTTGAAATATCGAGAGATGCTCTTGAAAATGCGGGCGTTGTCGTCGAATCGGCAGAAGATGGCTCCATTGCCATAGAACGTCTAAAAGAAAAAGGACCTGATTATTACGACTGCATTTTAATGGACATTCAGATGCCGGTAATGGACGGGTTCGAGGCTACGCGCAAAATCCGCAAAATGTTCCCGGACAAGAGAATCCCGATTGTCGCCTTGTCTGCAAATGCGTTTGACGAAGACCGCCGCAAGTCCCTTGAAGCCGGGATGGACGGACATCTCTCGAAACCCATCGTCATGGCGCAACTCGAAGACGCATTGAAGAAGTTCCTTCGGCATTGAGAGGAAATGGGCTCGCTCGTGAACTCGCTATGAGGTCGCTTCGCTTTGGGGCATTTCTAATTACAACAATCTCATAGCTCATACCTCAAAGGCGCGCAGCGCCGAGCCCACACCCCATAGCCCATACCTACTACTCCAACTGCTTGATTCCTTCCACGGCGGCAATGTAGTCGGCTTCGACTTTTTCCAACAGCGCCTGCGATTTGTCCGTAAAAACACCGGGCCTTAAGTCTTCGGTCAAGTCGCTGCTCGTGTTCGAAAGCTTGTTGAGGCCCAAATTCGCGGCCACTCCCTTGAGCGTGTGCGCCGCACGGAATGCGGTCTTTGCGTCCTTGCTTTCGAAAGCTTCCTTGAGTTCGTTGAAACTTGGATCTTCGAGGAAAAGTCTCAAATACTTCATAATACGAGATTCCATGCGGAGCCTGTCGAGGACTTCGTCCAAAGATTCACCGAGGGAGCTGTAAAATTCAGAAAGAGACATGTTTTTTTCCTTGTTAATGCAGTATGTCGATGTGGCCGTAAACGGACGCTAGCGTAGATTTTTTATCCGGAGAATTTTCCCAGATTTGAAGCAGCATGACCTTACAGGGTGTGCTCTTGCCATCAACCGTAAGGGTTACTTCGGTCTGTATGGGGTCGTTCGAAAGTGCAGGATGCTGGTGCACGACACTTTGGATCTTTTCCCAGTTCTCGGCGTTGGCGCCCAAAGCGAGTTTGTCATCTTTTTCGGATATGGTTCTCGGAAGTCCAAGTTTTTGCGAGGCCATCGACGAAAACCTTATGACGGCCGGCGTGTAGGAATATTCGAAAAGGAGGTCGTCCAGCATGGATTCGAAGAAATGGCTCTTTTTGCGTTCGTTGATGAACTGCCGGAACGTTTGGTTGTAGATGGGATGCGCTTTGTCCTTCATCATGGAATCGGCGATGTAGAAAAAATCCTTGTCGGCCTGCTTGCCCCAGTCGAATGTCTGTAGCGAGACTACGAACCGGCTGGATATGGCGTCGAGACATTCCAGAAGAAGCGGGTTGAATACGCCGCATTCGTTGTTGTGAATCATTTCGAGCGCCTTTTCGTGGGTGTATGCCTTCTTGTAGCAGCGCTCGCTGGTGAGGGCGTCATAGACATCCGCGATGGAGACGATTTGTGCCGCTATGGGAATTTCGTCGCCCTTGAGTCCGTCGGGGTAGCCGCGTCCGTCGTAGCGTTCGTGGTGCCAGCGACAGATTTCGTAGGCGTGTTTCATCAGCGGTTCGTCCTTGCCGAACGGCACGGAATTGAGCATCTGCGCGCCGTTGAGGGAGTGCCCCTTGATGATGTTAAATTCTTCGGGCGTGAGTTTGCCCGGTTTGTTCAGGATGGCGTCGGGAATGGTTATTTTGCCGATGTCGTGCATGGACGATGCCGTGCTGATGATGCCGATGTCGTCCCTGTTTATCGCGTATTTGTTGCTGCGGCACAGGAGTTCCCGCAAGAGCATTTCTGTGATGGTATTGATATGCAGAACGTGCAAGCCGCTTTCGCCGTTTCTGAATTCGACAATGTGGCTGAGCATCGTCACCATCATGCTGTTGTTGCGCGTTTTTTCGTAGATTTGGCTCAGGACCAGGTTCGAGAGTTGTTTCTGCTTTGCGTAGAGACGGATGGTGTTGTTCACGCGGTTCATGAGGACCATTTCGTCGAAGGGTCTTCCGATGAAGTCCGTCACGCCAAGCGAATAGGCGCCTTCGATAAGAGAGTGCGATGTTTCCACCGAAATCATGATGACAGGAATTTCGTTGATCCAGCCGTTTTTATTCATGATGGAAAGGACTTCCATGCCGTCTTTTTGTGGCATGACCATGTCCAATAGCACGAGCGAAATCTCGGAGGTCTTTTCTCTGAGCAGGAGCAGAGCCTCATTGCCGTTTTTAGCCTCTAGGATATTGTATTTGTCACAAAGAACGTCCGACAGCAAAGCTCTGTTCAAGGCCACATCGTCAACAATCAGTATAAGAGGCCGTGTTTCGTCCATATAACCATTTCCTTTGTATCCGGAATACAATATATTCTAAATGTATATAATTTCAAGGTGTTTACGTAAGGAAAATGTAACTTCTTTCATTTTGGTGCTTTGGGTCACAGGTACCGGTAGAATTTATTGTCGGGAACCATGACCCCAAGTGTGATTTTTGGCATTATATCCACACTTTTACAAAAGTGCCCTTGTTTTTTAAGGGTGATTCAAACTATCTTTTATATTGGATGGGTGAAATCTTTTTTTAAAAAGGAATTCATATGAAGAAAATGTTCAAAGTGATGCTGGGCGTTACAGCCGCAGCCGCAGTGACTGCTTCTGCAGGAAGTTTTCCGTTCCCGCAGAACATGAAATACCCGCACGGTCATATCATCGAATATGCCAACACTGATGTCATCAAGCAACACTACGAATCCTGGAAAAAAGCCTGGTATAATGCTAGCCAAGGCTGGGTCTATGCTCCTGAAGGAACTTGCTCTACCGTTTCCGAAGCTATTGCTTATGGTATGTTGATTTCTGTCTATATGGATGACCAGAGCGTGTTCGACAAGCTCTACGGCACTTGGAAGTCCAATGGAGGTAACGGCGGTGGTATGAACTGGCGCGTTGGTTGCAGCGCTGGTTCTGGATCTGCATCCGACGCTGACTTCGATGCGGCTCTCGCTCTCGTGATGGCTTCCAAGCAGTGGGGCGGTTCTTACCTGAACGATGCCAAGTCGATTATCTCCTGGATTGCATCCAACGATATCAGTGGCAACAAGATTAAGCCGGGTAACCAGTGGAATGACGCATTCAACCCGAGCTATGCGGCAACGGCCAACTTCCAGCTTTTCCAGGATGTTAATGGCGGTTCTTGGTCGGGCGTTATTTCTCAGGCTTATACCGATTTGAGCGCTTGCCAGGATAGCAAGACCGGCCTTGTTCCGGACTGGTGCGACTGGAATTCCCACAAGCCGAGAACGACGTCTGCAGCCGTTTCTAACGATATCGGTTTCTATGATGACGCTGCCCGTACTCCGTGGCGTATGGCCATGGCTTACTACTGGTATGGCGATTCGAAGGCTCAGTCTTTCAATAAGAAGGTCGTGGATTGGCTTATCCCGGCGACTCGCACTGCCAGTGGTGTGAATTCAGGTTATAAGTGGGTTGACAGCAAGAACACTTATGAAGCTGACGAAAGTGATATCCGCAACTTCGTTTCCTCTACGTTCTCCGGCGGTCTCGGCCTTGCAGTGTCTTCTTTCGATACTGAAGAAGCAAAGACTTATTTGACCACTGTCTATAAGGTCCTTGTTGAACAAAAGAGCTGCTCCAAGCCTGATGGGTGCGGTGAAGGTTCTAACCCGGGTGAAAAGTACTATCCGGCTACTTTGAACATGATTTACCTCCTCCTCGTGACGGGTAACATGCCGAACCTTTACAAAACGGATGGCTTTACCAAGTTCACTCCGGATACGTCCAAGGCTCCGTCCATTAAGCTTGGCGATGGTGAACAACAGGAATTCGGTGACACGACGGTTTCCGTCTCGGGTCTCTGGAACTGGGGTGCATACCATGATAAGCTCGGCATCGGTACGGAGATGCTTCCGGATTCTGGATCTTCTCCGATTTTCAAGATGGAAGACGGTTCTTACATTGCCCATGCTTCTATGAAAATTGGCCCGGAACCGGAATGGACCGAAGAAAAGGCTAAGGCCGGTCTTCTCAAGTATCCGTCTGCCGGTATCGCAGTCTCCTTCAAGAAGGACGAATGCAAGAAGGACAAGAGCTGCGGTGTTAACTTCAAGACTCTCGGCGTCAAGTATATCCGCGTGACAGCCAAGAGTTCGGGCCCGATTCGCATGGCTATCCTCAATACCATCACGGATGAAAACGAAGAAAAGAAACTTGAAAATGCTGGTGCTGGTTCTGAACCGGGCATTTACGTGGACAACTCCTCTGATTACAAGGAAGTCGTCTATGACATGACTCCGTATGATTACGGCTTCATGGGCGTCTCCGGTGGCGACAAGATTGACATCCTCGACTGGGTTAGCAGGACCAACGCTCCTGAAGGTGCCGAAATTCTCGAGCACATCAAGGGTATCAAGTGGGAAGTCAAGGATGCCAAGGGCGGTATCGGTGAAATTTCCATCAAGGCTGTCGAATTCCTCGATGATAGCAAGCAGGTGATTGACTATGTCAAGATCACTGGACTCAAGATTGAAGCAAAGAAGGATACTATTGTAACTCCGCCGGAAGAATCTCTCTACAAGGTCTCCCTGATGCCGCACTTCAGCGTCCGTGCAAACGGCATGCAGGTTTTGATCAATGGCATCAAGTCCGGTAGCCAGTACGGTGTTTACAACATGCAGGGCAAGGTCATTTCCTCTGGTATCGCTCTCAGCGACAACCTGACCGTCAAGGTTCCGACTACGGGTTCCTACATCGTTCGTGTCGGTTCCGAAATGAACCGCGTCAACGTGAAGTAATCTACGCTAGAAATGAATTCCAGAAAGCCGAGGCGATGACCCCGGCTTTCTTTTTTGCTTCATTGAAGTTTTGCTTTGTAAAATCAAATCTTGTGGACCATCCTAACCGAATAGATGCCAGCCAAAGCAGGAGTCCCGCGGTATATTCCTTTTTCGGCAAACGCCATTCCGGCAAGCGGTCATAGTGAAAGACTAAAACAAAAGTCCCGGACACGTCCGGGACTGCTTCTGCATAATGCCGTTTGTAGTTACATGGACTCGAGCGCCTTGCCTTTGGTCTCGTGCACAAGCTTTGCGACGAAGATAAAGCTTATCGCGGCAAACGTTGTGTAAATCAAGTAGGTCGGGCCAACGCCAATGCCGTGTTCGCCGACGAGCACCGGGAACGACCAGCTCACCAGGAAGTTCGCGCCCCACTGGGCGAGACCGCAAACGGAGATGGCCACGGCACGGATACGGTTGTTGAACATTTCGCCAAGCATCACCCACATGACCGGGCCCCAGGTGGCGGCGAAGAATGCCACATAGAAATTTGCCGCGAGGAGTGCGATGACTCCGCTCGTGTGTCCGAGATTGCCGGCTGCGTCAGAACCGAACATGAAGCAGCAGGCGAGGGCGCCAAGCGTAACTGCCATACCCGCAGAACCGATGAGCAAAAGCGGTTTACGGCCGATCTTGTCGATGAGGAGGATGGCGGCAATCGTCATTGTCAGGTTGATGGCGCTGGAAATAACGCTCGTGAGGAACGCGTCGCTTTCACCGAAGCCGACACTCTGCCAAAGCATGGAACCGTAATAGAAGATGACGTTGATACCGACGAGTTGCTGGAGAATGGCAAGGCCGAGACCCGCCCAGACAATTGGAGCGATGCGTCTCTTGCCGGCGACGGTTTCCAACAGGTCGGAAAGCAAAGCCGGCTTGTGATTCTTGAAGGAATCCTGGATTTCTTTCGCCTTTTCTTCGATGCCGGAGCTCGAAAGCAGGGAAAGAACTTTCTTGGCATCGTCCATGAGACCTTTGTTAACAAGGTAACGAGGCGATTCTGGGAGCTGCCAGGCGGCGATGCCGTAGATGAGAGCCGGGATGGCTTCGACCCAGAACATTACTTTCCACGATTCGATGCCCATGATCAAGTTGCTTGCAGAACCTGAAATGAGGACGATGATGTAGTTCGAAAGCAGTGCCACGAAAATACCGATAACGATGGCGAACTGCTGCATGGATCCGAGACGCCCGCGCAAATGTGCCGGGGATGTTTCGGCGATGTAGATCGGTGCGATGATGGAGGCTACACCAATGCCCACGCCGCCGATGACGCGCCATGCAATGAAGTCGTAGATGGTGAACGGGAGGCCGGAGCCAATTGCGCTTATGAAGAAAAGAATGGCCGCGGCAATCATGCAACGCACACGTCCAAATTTATCGGCCAGGCGGCCCGCAAAGTATGCACCGGCGGCAGCGCCAATCAAAGCTAGCGAAACGGCTAGCCCGAGCTGCATGTCGTTACATCCGAAGTAACCTTTCAGCGCCACGTTGGCGCCGTTGATAACGGATGAGTCAAAACCGAACAGGAATCCGCCGATGGCAGCGGAGAGCGTCACCATGATGACATGGCCGACATTGTAGTTGTTATCTGTTGACATTACTACCTCTTTTTTTGTTTGTGATAGTCAAATCTTGTGCGTTAATATAGCTATAGGCTAATCGTAGATTCAAGGATTTTGAATAAACTTAATAGTCTAAAATGGACTAACGCTTTTATTACGCAAGCCGAAAGTGGTGCTTCCATTCACTGCTCCCGTCTCGTTTATAAGTAGATATATATAATTTTCTTATGGTGGGTGAGATTTTTGCGAAATTTGTGAATTTATTTTGGCGTATGAAGGCTACGGCGTTACCGCAATCTTCCCGAAATAACCGTGAAGCAATACGAAACTGATTGACAATGCCGTATAGAAATTGTATTATTTATGTAGTAAAAGGCTGGAATAGACTTATAACAAGGAAACATTATATGAAATACGTTTACCATGTGTTTTTTGCTTTGTTTGCTGCTTCGGCGTCGTTTGCTGCAACGATGGACTTATCTACATTGGAAGGCGACTATGAGGCGCAAAATGGTGATGTCCTGACGGGCACGCTTAATGGAGAAAATCAGCCTTACAAGATTACCATCGCCGATGGAGCCATGATTACCCTTAGTGACGTAACGATCAATGACAATGGCATTGGTCCGGGCCTTACTTGTTTGGGTAACTGTACTATCCATCTTAGTGGCTCGAATATTGTGAAGGGGCATTCGTATTATCCAGGCATTCAAGCTGCAAAACGGGTTGGTGAAGGCGACGAATATACGCTGACGATTGAGGGCGATGGTTCCCTTGACGCTAGTAGTAATGGTTCTGGCGCCGGTATCGGCAGTGGCAGAAATGGAGCCTGTGGCAATATAATTATCAATGGTGGCAAAATAACGGCAACTAGTGATTACGCTGGAGCCGGCATAGGCAGTGGCGAAGCAGGAACCAGTGGCGATATAACAATCAGCGGTGGTGATGTTACTGCAACGGGTGGTTTATATGCAGCCGGCATTGGTGGTGGCGAAGCGGGAACCAGTAGCGATATAACAATCAGTGGTGGTACAGTTACTGCTACGGGTGGTGATGAGGCTGCTGGCATCGGCTGCAGTGGCTATGGAGGAACCAGTGGCGCTATAACAATCAGTGGTGGTACAGTTACTGCTACGGGTGGTGACTATGGAGCCGGCATCGGCAGCGGCAATTATGGAGGAAATAATGTCGATATAAGTATCAGTGATGGTACAGTTACGGCAACTGGTGGTATTGGTGCTGCCGGCATCGGCAGTGGCTATGGAGGATTCACTGGCGATATAAGTATCAGTGGCGGTAAAGTTCTGGCAACGGGGGGTGACGATGGAGTCGGCATAGGCGGTGGCAGTTTAGGAACTAGTGGCGATATAAGTATCAGTGATGGTACAGTTACGGCAATTGGTGGTGACTATGCCGCTGGCATCGGCAGCGGCAGTGAAGGAACTAGTCGCGATATTACAATTACCAATGAAAATGGTGTTACTAAGGTTGTTGCTACAAAGGGGGAATTCGCTGATTATAGCGTCGGTGCAGGATATGGGGGCGAGGCTGGTAAAGTTACCATCGGTGACGTAGAGGGTGCTATTGCAAAGAAAATCTTTGTATTCCCAGCGACCCCTGTTGATGTTGTTGCTGTTGGTGGCAAGAAGTATGCCGTTGTTGATGGCGATTATAATGGAGATGCTGCCTTGAGCATTACAAAAGACAAGTCTGTTGATAAGGTTATTTTTGACCGTACTTTCCCTGCTATCGATGGTGAAAATAATTATTCCACTATCATGTTCCCGTTCGAAATTAAGGCCAAAGAAGTCAGTAACGTAAAGCAGGTTGTTTCGTTCCTCGGCATAGACCTTGATAATAAAAAATGTAAGTATGTGGCTGTGGAACGAGTCTGGTGCAATGATGATTCTAAAGATGAATGTAATTATAACACAGGCAAGTTTGAAGCGTACAAGCCGTATTTAATCCAGCTTGAATCTGGAGAAACGAGCGTTGCAATCAATAATACGGCACCGCTTGTTATCAAGGCGGCTCCGACAGATCTTAGCGCTTACGACGTGGTGCAGAACGGCGAATACAATAAGGTCGGTGATTATGTGTTCCGTGGCGTTATACAGACCAAAAACTGGAACGCCGACGATCCGGATGTCTTGGGTACGGGCAATGCTGCCGCCTATGGTTTTGCGGGAGCCTCCGCTTCAGGCGTCAAGGTTGGCCAGTTTGTCAAGGTGGCTGGAGGAGCCTACATCAAGCCTTTCCGCGCCTATATCCATAAGAAGCCGGTTCCGCAATCGGTTAAGTCGAACGGTGCCTATGTCCTGCGTCAGACCGCATCTATCGACGACGACGTTCCGGACGTAATGAACATTGTTATAGTTGACCGTAAAAAGGATGGCGAGAAACAGACGACGGTCATCGGCCAGTTCAACAGTCGTACCGGAGAAATCCGCTTGAACCGCACAAAGCGTACCTACGACCTGAAGGGCCGTTATGTCCGCGATGCAAGCCGCATGGCGAAGGGCGTGTACTTGAAAAAGTAAAATCGGCTAGAAGCTTATCTAATAAGAACAACCTCCAAACCAAACGGTTTGGAGGATTTTTTGTAAAAAAATACGCTTCCGTTAATGGCGCCATTATGTCTAGGGATGGATGCGTATAAACTAAAAATATGCAGGAGAATGGCGGGTTTATTTACGGCTTTGCATCTATGTCAATTTGCTATAAAAACAGAGGTGTCGCAAAAACTTTTGGCGGATTCCATGGAGTTCAAGATTGGGGAGATGTTTGCGGCTATTTTAAGGGTGTTGGCGATGGTGCGCATTGCCGTGGCATTCGCTATTTTCTACATTTACGCCCGAAAATTTAACGCCGAATAGCTATGGGCTATGAGGTATGAGGTCGCACACTTCGTGTGCTTTGAGCTAAAGAATCGCGCCACAGGCGCCT